>JASFEM010000080.1:0-16147 GCA_050124835.1 Syntrophobacterales bacterium
TGCCCCAATCAGTGCCGTCAAACGGAATCGCTACAACCCGTACCTCATCGCCTCTGCGAAAATAGCCGCTCGGCAAAGACGGACCTTCCTGACCCACAATGGTCTCCTCATTCACCATCCACTGATATTTATACGTCACCCTGTCATTGTCCAGGTCCGCGCCTTGCACCTTGGCATTGAGGTCCATGGCAGAAGTGGCTGGAGTGGGCCCTATGGCTACCCAGTCAACAACCGGCACCGTGTTGCCAATTTGCACATCATTTGACGCGACCGGGTCTCTCTCTTCCCCAGGAATAGGCACTCTGACCTGAACGGAGATAAAATCTCCTCGAGTAAGGTGCCGGCTGGGTAGGGTCTGATTGATGGCCCCGGGGATCGGTATGCCGTTTCTTACCCATTGGTAGTCGAACCGATCGGGTCTATCACCCCTAAACAACAGTTCCGCCTTCAGGTCGGTACTGCTCGAGGGATTCTGGGGCTCGATCCAGACCGATCTAATGCTGCCGACCTTAGTAACCTGGGTAGTGGGTCTGGTTGGCAGCTGACCCTCCCCCGGCTGCTGACTGCAGCTGATGAGTCCAATCACGACAAAGAAAAGTATTGTTCTTTGGAGCATCTTCCACCTCTCCATAACGGTGCTTCTTTGTTTATCTCTCACTCGCTCAATTCTACGTTATTAGTTATTGGTTATTAGTTATTAATGCCAGGAAGAAATGAACCAATAATATGTCTCACCATTGTTAGCTATACGGCAAAGTGGTTATTGTTCTCTCCCAATAACAAATAACATATAACGTATAACTGTAAATTCAGCATTATAGCTCAATTACGACGAAATCACTCCTTCGAAGCTTCGACCAGACCATACGACTTCATCTTATAGAGTAGCGCCGGATGGCTGATTTCCAGAATTTTCGCGGCCTGGGTGCGATTACCCCCGGTTTTTTCCAAGGCTTTTTGTATGAGCGTTTTCTCCAAACGACGGCTACCCTCCTTGATGGAGAGATTGTCATCATCGGCCAGGAATTCTACGGAGTCAACCTCTTGATGCAGATAGGGGGGTAGATCTTCCGGCTCAATGGTGCGGCCGCTGGCCATAACCATGGCCCGCTCGATGACATTTTCCAACTCCCTTACATTTCCAGGCCACAAATATCTCTGGAGAGCGCGTCCGGCAGCAGGACTCACTCCATCCACCTCAGATTGCAAACGTTCACTGGTCTTACTGATAAAATGCTGAATGAGAAGGGTTATGTCCTCCGCTCGTTCCCGAAGGGGGGGCACGTTAACATGCAGAACATTAATACGGTAATAAAGATCATCACGGAAGCGGCCAGCCTCCACCTCCTTGGCAAGATCTTTGGTGGTCGCCGCCATAACCCGGATGTCTATCTTGATGGATTGGAGATCTCCCACCCGCTTGATTTCTTCCTCCTGCAATACCCGCAGCAGCTTCACCTGAAGAGGGCGAGGCAACTCACCAATTTCATCTAGAAAAATTGATCCTCCGTGGGCCTCCTGGAAAAGACCCTTCTTGTCTCTGACCGCATCGGTAAACGAACCTTTTTTGTGGCCGAAAAGCTCACTCTCCAGCAGATTTTCTGGAATCGCACCGCAGTTAACCGTAACCAGAGGCTTATCTGCCCGCGGGCTGTTATAATGTATTGCCCGGGCGATCAATTCCTTGCCGGTACCGCTCTCTCCGGTAATCAGTACAGTGGACTTGTACTCGGCCACCTTGCCAATGGTGGTGAAGATCTCATCCATCGCAGCGCTGCGGCCAATCATCTGGGCAAAACTGTAGCGCTCGCGCATGCTCTGCTGTAAAAACCGATTCTCCTTGCGCAGCCGCTCCCGTTCCTGAGCCTTTTTCAGTGTGAGGAGAATTTCATCCGGCTTGAATGGTTTTGAAACGTAGTCATATGCTCCGCGCTTCATCGCCTCGATGGCTGTATCCAAGGTACCGTAAGCGGACATGACAATGACCGTTGAGTCTTGCTGCATCTCTTGAAACTTCTCCAGAAAAGCCATTCCGTCCATCACCGGCATCTTTAAATCGCACAGGATGATGTCATAGAAGTCCTCCAGAGTGAGCTCTAGACCCTCCTTCCCGTTAGCGGCACTGGCCACCTGGTAACCCTCCTTCTCTAAAAGGACAGCCAGCATGTGGCGCATGTTTTCTTCATCGTCGATAACGAGAATTCTTTTATCATCCATTTTGTGGTTCCTCTAAAATACGAGACTTTTAGGTGGCGCCAATCCAAATTTTTTAATTCATCGCTTTGAAAATTCGAAATCCGAAGCACGAAATCCTAAACAAATCCGAATCACCAAAATCCAAATGCTCCAAACGAAAAACCATGACCTATATCACCAGTTATAGTTTTGAACATTGAGAAATTCGAATTTTGAATTTGTTTCGAATTTCGATATTCGATATTCGATATTCGGATTTGGAATCCATTGACGCTATGCGCTCTGCTCTATGCGCTTTGCTTCATTAGTGCTTAGTGCCTAGTCCCTAGTGCCTAGTGTCCTCTGCGCTCTGCTCCTCCGCAAGGGGCAGGAGAATGGAAACGACGGTCTCCTCTCCCGGGCTGCTCTTCAACTCCATGCGCCCCCCTAGTGTTTCAATGATCCGGATACTCACCGACAACCCCAGACCCGTACCTTTGCCTACCTCCTTGGTGGTAAAAAAAGGATCAAATACCCTTTCCTGGTCTTTCTCGGCTATACCCATGCCGTTATCGGCAAACTGGATCTGAATCCAGTTATCATCGTTTTTTGCACGGATTTTCCGCAAATGTCGATAGTCGGCTTCCTGCGGATCCGTGCGACGCCGCAGCGGCTGCCTACTTCCACCTGCACCCGCTAGACTTTTCCCCTGACTGGAGCGGGTGCTCACGGCCAACTGACCTCCCTGTAGTCGTTCACTGGTGGCGGCCATGGCATCTGCCGCATTCACCATCAAATTGAGAAATACCTGCTTCAGTTGGTCTGGATTGGCAGATACCCTATCCGCTTGGGCCTGGAGCTCAAGGGTCACCTTGATATTCTGCTGCCGCAGTTGATGATCCAGAACGTCCAGGGTTTCCTGTATGAGCGGGTGAATTGAAATAATCTGCCGCTCACCGGAACTGGGCCGAGAGAAATCCAGTAATTGCCTTATGGTCTGATTAATGCGCTGAATTTCACTATCCATTCTGCTGATGAGTTCTAGTCGCTCATTCTCTTCAATGTCCTTTCTCTGGAGCAAATCAAGGTAGCCCAAAACAATGCCGACGGGGTTACCAATCTCATGGGCAATACCTGCCGCCAACCGACCCACCGAGGCCAACTTCTCGCTAAAAATAACCTCTTGTTGTGCCCTTTGAAGTTCCAAGTTGGCCTGTTCCAAAGAAATGAATTGCTGGCGTAACTCCTCCTTATTCTCTGCCAATCGCTGCAGCATTCTGTTTAGCGCCTCTGACAGTCTGCCTAACTCGTTTTGCTCACCAGCGCCCACGTCGGGTATCTTGTCTCCTTCTTGGAAACGGTCGGCAGTCTGTGCGAGCTGCTGCACCGGCTTGACCACCAGCTTCGAAAAAATATAGGTCCCAAAGGCAACAAGCACCAGAATATCTATGAGTATATAGAAAAGAAGCAGTTTCTGGGATCGCCACAGGCTCTCCCGCACATCCGCCAGCGGCGCTTCTAGCCTGATGGCCCCCACGATGCTTGCATTCCGGACAAGGGGGGCGTCAAGTACGATTTTTTCAGGCAGCTGTTTCCAGAAGGATCCTTGGTTGGGAGTGAAAGAAATGTTCTCCACCCCCAAACGCATTACCCGCTGGAGTCCCGCCAGTGGCTTGTTCCCTCCGGTTTGCTTTCTGTAGGTGGAATACACCACCTGACCAGCACGGTCAGTCACGATGATCTTCCACACAGCCATGGTTTCTGGTGCCCCGGCTTGAAAACCGGCCAACAACGAATTGCTCTTTGCAAGCTCTATCCTGTCGCTACCCAGGCTAAGTGTGGTGTTGAGTAACCGCTCCACCGAGGTCTTCAGCAGTAGCCCCTGGTCTATCTTGGCCTGAACCAGATCTCGCTGGCTAACTTTTAGCATGACCATGCCGATGAGTAGCATGGCTGAGGCCATTAAAAAGGTGAGGCTCAGGACCACTTTGGTTCTCAGGCTCATCTGGAACCGTTTCATTGCGACTTGTCTTCTCCCCTAATCTACACTTAAGAATCCCACTATTGAGCATGTCCGAAGACCCCTTTCCCCTCCCCTGGCGGGAGGGGATAAAGGGGAGGGAGGAACATAAAATATCTGAAAATAAACTTATTTCTTCACCCCCACCCTAACCCTCCCCCGTCAAAAGGGAGGGCATTTGAGGGGTGATTATGTCCTGAAAATTCTGCAACATATTGCGAACATAACGGTTTCCGACCCCATTACATTTCAATAAATCACGTGCAACAAGCGTGCCTAGTGGGGCAGGGAGCAGGGAGCAGAATCAGCGGGCAGCTCGCAGCTGACAGCGGGCAGGAAAAACTAGGCACTAGGGACTAAGCACTAGGCACCAAAGAAATGACCCAGCCTTCGCCCAGGCTACGGCGGGCAGGCGCGGGGATGCGGGGAGACGGAGACGCGGTGACAATTCAGCTGGCAGGGAAAGAGTGACGCGGAGAGACGGCGACGCGGAGACACGCAGACGGTCTAGCTGCGTGTGAGTTGTCGGTAGTCCGTTGTCCGTTGCAAAGGACGCATGGGGCATGGGGCAGAATTGCGGATTGCGGATTGTGGATTTCGAAATTATCACGTTGCGATTTGCACGAATCCGACGAAGCCGGATGACCAATCGCTTTCAACGATGAAAACGACTTGAACGGTTTGAACGATTTCAATGATTTCAACGTCGCGACACCATTTCTACGGGTTTCAGGTGAGCTCGTGAAAAAATGTTCTTGACTCTAATGATGTTGGTGTGGTTTATATAGATGCTCGAAGAGAAGCACTCCGCCGCTATTTGATCCGGAGTCATAATCTTCACAAAGCAGTTATTTTATTTGCCATCAAAACTTTTCGTCTTGCCTGAAAAGCCATGGCAACTGTGGCTACTGCTTTATCCACAAAACAAGACGGCTACTTTGAACTCCGTGGTGAGCTAAACCTTGTTTTTCTCCTTTATTCCAACCAATACTAGTAGAAGGTAAGTTATGGGTTTGAAAGCATCCTTTCGCGGTGTCTCCCTGCCTCCGCAAAAAGTCAGTAATCCGGCAATCGAGAACGCCCCTCTGCCCCAAAGGGTTGTTCTCCCATTGGGTCACGGTGGGGATCTGGTTTGTGAGCCTGTTGTTGAGATCGGGGAGGAAGTCAAGACAGGACAACTGGTTGGCCAGAGTGGGGATTTCCTCTTGGCGCCTGTTCATTCGTCCATCTCCGGGCGGGTAGCGGACATTCGGCCATGGTTTGACCAGCTAGGCAACGAGGTGCTCTCGGTCATCGTCGAATCCGACGATAATGATTCCTGGGAGGAAGAACTCCGTTCTGATGAGCGTTTCTTGGAAAAAGAGAGGGTACGGATTCTGACCGACCTGAAGGCTGCCGGCGTTGTTGAAATTGGTCCTCCCGCCATGCCTCTCCATGCCAAGTTTGCCCACCCCGAGCGCCCAAAAGAGTTTCTTTTTCTAGTGGGGATACCCCGGGCTAAACTGGTGGATACTATTATAATCAACGGCATTGACGCTGAACCAGGGATGTCAGTAAAAGGAGCCGTTCTCCAAAAGAACAGCTCCGAGATTCTTGCCGGCATAAAGATTGTTCAAAAGCTTATGGACTCGGCCCAAGTTGTCCTCGCTGTAGGTTCTAATGGTTCCCTGAACGCACCCGTGACCAGCGAATTAGCTGGGCTTGGCGTTAAGGTCTTCCAGGGTAAAGACAAATATCCTTTGGGCCTCAATCCAATCCTGATCAAATGTGTTACCGGCCGGGAGATTCCATTGCCCGATGGCAGTGAACAAGATATCGGTGTGGCGGTGGTTGATGCCGTCACTCTGGTGCATTTGGTGGAGGCCGTCCGAGATCTGAAGCCCCAGGTGGAAAGGGTGGTTAGCCTATCTGGCGCTGGCATGGGTGCGGTAAAGAATTACAAGGTCAGACTGGGAACGATCGTTACCGATCTCATTGAGCAACTTGGAGGTCTCAAGGGTGAGCCGATAAAAGTGATCGCTGGGGGAGCCATGACAGGCATTGCGTTATTTAGCACAGACATACCTGTTACCAAAAATATGGATGCCCTGATCTTTCAAACGGCAGGAGAGGCAAAAAGCTTTTCTCAAGACGCCTGCATCAATTGCGGCACCTGCGTACGTCATTGTCCAGCCCGGCTCCTGCCCGGTGAACTGTCCAAATATTGCGAGTTCGGCATGTTCGAGGAGGCTAGAGATAAATACTTGCTCCACTGCATCGAATGCGGCATCTGTGCCTATGTTTGTCCTGAAAAGAGACCCATGTTGCATCTGATGCGTTATGGGAAACGTGAGCTCAGCCTAACCTAAGAGGTCAGCCACATGAATAAAGCAGTCTCGATAGATAAACCAATGCTTCGTGTTTCGGTCGCCCCGCACATCCTGAAAAAGACGACCACCTCCCATCTCATGTACAACACGCTGTTAGCGTTAGTGCCTGCTCTTTTGGCGGGTATATATTTCTTCGGTTTCGCTGCGCTGAAGTTGGCTTTAATTTGTATGGCCACTGCGGTGGCGTGTGAGGCTGGAATGCAGGCCCTGATGGGGCGCAAGCTCGCCGCCAAAAACGGCAGTGGTCTGTTGCTGGGTCTACTCTTCGCCCTTGTTTGCTCCCCTGAGCTACCCTGGTGGACTGCTGTGCTGGGTACAGCCATAGCCGTAATTCTGGGCCGAGAGATTTATGGCGGCCTTGGCAACAATCCTTTCAATGCTGTTCTGGTGGGTTGGGCGGTGGTTAGAATTTCATTTGCCGAGCAGATGAACACATGGATTATGCCTGAACCGCTTTTCGGTCTAGAACCCGGCGGATACATCGAATATCCTCCCCTCGAGGTTATGAAAATTGATGGGATTGAGGCCCTGGTTGACCTGCCTTGGCTGGATCTTTTCATTGGTAACGTTCCGGGGGCAATTGGTACGGTTTCAGTTGTCGCCGTCCTTATTGGCGGCGTCTATCTCTTGGCACGCCGTATCATCACCTGGCACATACCGGTAAGCTTTCTCGCCTCTGCCTGGCTGTTCGGGATTATCTTCCGGCTCATCGATCCAGAGACCTATGCCAACCCCACCATTCACCTCTTGAGCGGCTGGATGGTGTTGGGCGCTTTTTTCTTAGCCACCGATAAGGGCACTGTACCGGTAACCGGACCGGGAATGATCATCTTCGGCATCGGTTGCGGTTTGATCACCATGATCATCCGTTATTGGGGTGGATACGTGGATGGTGTAGCATTTGCCATATTGCTCATGAATGCCACCACAGCGCTATTGGACCGGGTGCGTCCCCGGGTCTATGGGAGGGTAAAACAAGTTGCGTGATCTAATTAAAATGGTCGTGGTTTTATTCGTTATTTGCGCCACCTCTGGCGTTGTCTTGTCCTATGTCAATGAGGCTACCGAAGCGCCCAGGGAGTACCAGTACATCAAGTTCGTGCAAGAGCCTTCCATGAAGGCGGTTCTGGGCGACTATGACAACGATCCAATCAAGGAACGGGTCAAGTTGGTCGTTGGAGAGGATAAAGAGGGTAACCCCATAGAGATGGTGGTGTTTCCGGCCAAGAAAGACGGAAAAACCCAGGCGGTAGCCTACAGTGCGTCTGCCAAAGGATACCATGATCTGATCGAGGTCATGGTGGGGGTTGGCCCAGAGGGCGAGCTCACAGGCATCAGTATTATGAGCCACACCGAAACTCCTGGCCTGGGTGCACGTATTGTTGAGCCCGAGTTCACCGATCAATTCAAAGGTTTAGATCTGGACACAGCTAAACTCCCTGCAGAGGGGGGACAGGTTGACGCTCTCAGCGGTGCCACCTACTCCACCACCGGGGTGATCGCTGCTGTGAGTGCTGCTCTAGAGCAGTTTCCCCAAATCAAGAAGGAGACCTTCTAGTCATGAGCGTGGTCAAGGAATTTACCAAAGGGTTTTGGCAGGAGCTTCCACCTTTCCGTCTGGTGCTGGGGTTGTGTCCAACCCTGGCGGTAACCACGGCAGCCGAAAACGGCTTGGGAATGGGATTGGCCACCACATTTGTGCTGGTCAGCTCCAACCTTATTGTCTCTATCCTCAGAAAGGTCATTCCGAGCAAAGTAAGAATAGCATCTTACATCGTGGTCATTGCCTCTTTTGTGGTGATCGTGGAACTGCTGATGCAGGCCTACTTCTACCCCCTCTTCAAGATCCTGGGGATTTTTATCCCTTTGATTGTGGTGAACTGCATTATTTTGGGCCGAGCTGAAGCTTTTGCTTCCAAGAATCCCATCATCCACTCTCTCGCGGACGGCCTGGGAATTGGTTTGGGCTTCACCATATCCCTCACCATCCTCGGCGGTATTCGCGAACTTCTTGGATCTGGTAAGTTTTTCGGTGTAGAGGTTATGTGGTCCACGTTCGAACCCCTGAGTTTCATGGTCAAGGCGCCCGGCGCTTTCGTCTGTCTTGGGTTCCTGCTCGGTTTCATGAACATCATCAGCAGGAAAAGACCAGCACATTAGGAACTGGAATAGTGGAATAGTGGAAGAATGGAATAATGGGTAATTTGGTTTACCGATCACTTTACGCTCTGCGCTATGCGCTATGCGCTCTGCGTCGTGAAAGGAATATCTGTCATGGGTGATTATCTACTTCTAATCGTCAGCGCTATTCTGGTCAGTAACATCGTCCTGGCTCGTTATCTGGGAAATTGCCCTTTTCTGGGTGTTTCCCAGAAGATGGATACCGCCGTTGGCATGGGAATGGCGGTCATTTTTGTGGTCACCCTGGCGGGCATGATCACCTGGGTGGTCCAGTACACCATCTTGAATCCCCTGGGCCTGGAATATTTAAGGACCATTGCCTTCATCCTGGTGATTGCCTCACTGGTCCAGCTGGTGGAGATGTTTTTGCAAAAATCGATACCTGCTCTATATAAAGCGCTAGGCATATTTCTTCCCTTGATCACTACCAACTGCGCGGTTTTGGGAATAGCCATTATTAATATCCAAGAAGAATTTAACTTCATGCAGACGGTGGTCTTCTCGTTTGCCTCGGCGGTGGGCTTTTCCCTGGCCATGGTATTACTGGCCAGTTTAAGGGAAAGATTCCCCACGGCTAGGATCCCCAGCCCCTTCGCGGGAATGCCCATTGCCATGATAACGGTTGGACTCCTTGCCCTGGCCTTTCTGGGCTTCACAGGATTGGTCGATTAAGAGGTAGGAATGATGGAATAATGGATCGGTAGAATACTGGGTCCAAAAAAGTTAAGATTGGGGTGAAATTTTAGCGCTTCTACTAGCTGATGTTTCAATATTCTAATATTCCCATATTCCATGGGTGTGGCAAGTAGGGTAATTACGCTTAAATACACTGCAACTTTCGCTTCGTTGCAAAGACTTCGAACTCTGATTGAGGAGATGTGAACATGCTCGCAGCGGGTTTGGCTATAGGAGGCCTTGGTTTGTTGGCTGGTGTGGGACTGGCTGTAGCCTCCAAGATTTTTTATGTGTACATAGATCCACAGATTATAGAGGTTGAAGAGGCCCTACCGGGAGCCAATTGTGGCGGCTGCGGTCTCCCTGGTTGTAGCGCCGCCGCCCAGGCAATCGTCGTCGGCCAGTTGGCTCCCAATGCCTGTGTGGGCGGAGGCGTCGAAGTTCACGAGAAGGTGGCTGTAATCCTCGGTGTAGAAGTGGAGCTAAAGGAGCCCGAAATCGCCCAGATCGGTTGCCGCTACAGCGTTGCCAAGGCAGATATCAAATTTCTGTATGACGGTGTTAATGATTGCCGCGCCGCCATGCTCTTAAATGGTGGCGTCAAGGAATGTCCCATTGGCTGTATTGGTCTGGGATCATGCATCAAGGCCTGCCCTTTTGGCGCCCTCTCCATGGGAAATGACGGCCTGCCGGTTGTCCACGAAGACATTTGTACCGGATGCGGTACCTGCGTCCGCACGTGTCCCAAGGGAATCATTGCTCTCACTTCGGTGACAAACCGCATTCTCGGCGAGTACACCACCGATGAGTGTACCGCTCCGTGCCAGAGAACTTGCCCGGCCGGGATTAACATTCCCGAACAGATCCAGCAAACGGCCTTGGGGAATTATCTAGAAGCTGTGCGCGTGATCAAAGAAAGAAACCCTCTGCCGCTTGTCTGCGGTCGGATTTGCCCCCATCCTTGTGAGTTCGACTGCCGCCGCAATCTCACCGACGAACCGGTGGCCATCAACTATCTGAAACGATTCGTCTCCGACTATGAACGAGAGAGCGGCCAGCGGTTGCAACTCTTCAAGGCACCCGAGACGGCCCGTCGCCTCGCCGTTGTCGGTGGCGGTGCTGAAGGCTTGACTGCCGCCTGTTTCCTCGCCCGGTTAGGTCATTCTCCCACCATATTTGAGGCCATGCCCAAACTGGGCGGTTTGCTTCGTACGGTGATTTCCGAATCACGGTTGCCCAAAGAGGTTCTGGATTGGGATATAGAGGGTATCTTGGAACTAGGAGTGGAAGCCCAAACTGAAAAAGCCCTCGGCAAGGACTTCACTGTGGCATCTCTGCTTCAGGAGGGCTATGAGGCTGTGGTTTTGGCTACAGGCGGCTGGGACGCTATGCTCATGCGCGGGCAAGACCCCGATCTGGCACAAGCCATTCCCGGCCTTTATCTGCTGCTCCCAGTCTCGTTGGCCTGGGCACAAGGAATGGACGTCCCTGTGGGCCGACGAGTTGTGATTGTGGGCGGCGGGGAAATGGCCCTGGACGCTGCCAGAAAATGTCGCCAGGCAGGGGCAGAACAAGTAACCGTTGTTTATAACCGTTCTAAGGAGGAGCTGGGGCTCTCCGACTCTGATCTAGCTAAAATTGGCGATGAGGGCACAGAGGTTCATTTCGATGCTACCCTGACCCAGCTTAAAGGAGTAGATGATCAGCTAACTCAACTGGTATTTTCCAAACTCGCCTCCGCCACTGCTGCCAGTAGAAGATTTACTGAGATAGCGATTCCCGCCGATACGATTATCGCTGCCTCCGGGCGCCTACCGGAAATGATTTTTGTCAAAGTACCAGCGCTGGAGGGAGAGGAAACTCCCTTGTTGTGGCAAACCATCTCTCCCTATCACCCACCTTCAACCGTGAGACCTGAAGGGATCTTTGCCACCAATGACCCCATAAGCGACTACCGAGCCGTAGTGGAAGCCATTGGTGCCGGCCGGAGGGCGGCAGCCTCAACGCACATGTTCCTCACCGGGAAAGAAATCACCCCGCCAGTTCATATGATCTCCGACCAAGCAGAGGTTCTGGATGTGGATCAGGTGCAGGAACTGCTGCCTGTTGGGCCCAGACAAAAGATGCCCAAGCGACCTCCCGAGGAACATTTCGATCCCAGCCTCGAAATCGAACGGGGACTCAGCGAGGAAATGGCCAAGCAAGAGGCTCTTAGGTGTCTCAATTGTGGATTGATCTGCTATGCACGGGGCAGGTATCACTAAGCAGATCCCTTGTGTCTTTGAAAGGGAATGGAGAACAGCATGGCTCGAATTCTAGTTCTGGACGACGTCCAGGAGGCCGTCAACGCCGTCCGCAGAGTATTGGAGAAAAGGGGACACGAGGTCGTTGGTTACACGGATGAAGATGAGGCCATTGATCATGTGGCTAACCATCCGGTTGACCTTGCAATCCTGGACATAAAACTGAAGAAGATGGATGGCGTTCAGGTCCTGAGCAAACTAAAGGAGATTCACCCCTCCATAAAAGTTATTATGCTTACAGGTTACCCCTCGCACGCAACCGTTGAGGAAGCGATGCGACTCGGTGCAAATGCCTACTGTATGAAACCCATTGACCGAAGCGAAATTGAAAGTAAGGTGGCCGAAGTTTTGGATCAGGAAACCCATATACAGTTGGTTCGCTACCCTGAGAAAGTCGAATTAACGACGCAAGATATCCTTTTCAGATCCTTGAGCAGTGGCGTCTATATCGTTACGGTTCAGGACGAAGGCCAGATCAACGGCGTGACCACACCCTGGGTTACCCAGCTATCTTATGACCCCCCGATGGTAATGGTGGCCATTTCACCCCTGAGAAAATGCCATGAAATGATTACACGTAGTGGTCGGTTTGCGGTGAACGTTCTGGCATCCGGGCAGGTAGATGTCGCCTCCCGATTTGCATTGACCACAGGACGCGAAATGGACAAATTCGAAGGGGTTGTCCCTGAGCGAACACCCGCGGGCAACCCTCTCTTGTCAGATGTTGTTGCTTATATTGATTGCGAACTAGTGAAAACGGTGGCGGTCGGGGACCACTCCTTGTTCGTTGGCGAGGTGATAGGGGCGGAAGTTCTCGATCCGACCGTGTCACCCCTGACATTTGACCCGTCGGATTACTTTTGGGAAATTCACCCATGATGACAGAAGAGGGCATGGTCAAGAGAACAATAGGCAGTAAAGCCTGGGTCGTTACCAGGCGGTCCGACATGTGTGAGAGCTGCAGCTCCCATGGTGCCTGCAAAGTTCTGGGCGGCGGAAAAGAGATGGAAGTTGAAGCCCTTAACACCGCTCAGGCGCGACCTGGTGACCAGGTGCTCTTGACCCTCGAGGACCAATCCTTGGTGAAACTTTCGTTCTTGGTTTACCTGTTTCCCATTCTGGCGTTGATTACTGGAGCTGCCCTGGGGCAAAAAGTGGCTCCCATTCTGGGAACAAATCCTGAGTTGACCTCTTTTGGGCTTGCTTGCATCTGTTTCGGACTCGCTTTCGTCCTGGTTAGAATAAAGGACAAGAAGTTGGAACAAACGGGGGCAGTTATCCCCAAGGTTGCACGAATCATTAAGGAAGGCTGATGAAAGAAGAAATTCAAGAGTACGTGAGAAATCTATTTGCAGAAGGAAAAATTAAGGGCTTTTTGGGCTTGAAACAAAAGGGAACCGACATCGGCCCCCATCTATTTACCAACGCCGACGAACTTGGGGAACTATCCCTCGGAGACAGGGAAAACCCCGCAGAGGCTCGCTATCCCTTAGACAAGATTTTGACCCATCTCGCCAGCGAGTATCCCAATGAGACTCTCGGCGTTCTGGTACGAGGCTGCGACGAGCGTGCGCTTCAGCTGCTTTTTACCGTCAGCATGCTGGATCCGGATCATGTGATCCCGGTGGGCTTTGCTTGCCCAGCCGAGCTGGCCGAGAAGCATCAGTGCTGGAAGCCCTTTCCGGATGCGTTGATTGCAGGTGAGCCAGCCCAGGGTGTTGTGGGTGGCGAGGATGCTGTAGGGGCTCAAGCGGATCTGCTCGGCAAACTTCAGCAATGGTTTGACACCTTCGACCGCTGTGTCAAGTGCTTTGGCTGCCGGAACATTTGTCCGGTTTGTTATTGCCACGAATGCACCCTTGAGGAAGCTGCTATGATCCCCCGGGGAGAGATTCCTCCTGCCAACCCCAACTTCCTTATGACCCGTGCCATGCACATGGTGGGCCGTTCCCTTTGCGTATATTGTGGGCTCTGCGAAGAAGTGTGTCCCGCAGATATACCTCTGAAAAGTTTATACAAGCTGGTGGCAAAAGTTGTGGGGCAGGAGGGGACGACGCCGGAAGGCATGGCCGCGAAGGCAGCTGGCAGTTAACACTAGGCACTAGGGACTAAGCACTGAGGACTAGACAGTAAACACTTGCAGGCTGCTGAAAAAGTCACCGAATATGTCATTCTGAGGAGTCCCGCTAATAGCGGGATGACGAAGAATCTCGTAAGAAGTTAATTTTGCCAGCCTGCTAGGAAATCAGCAGTAAGCTGAAAACATGCGATGAAGACAATTAGGAGATGTTGGTCATGAAACAACCATTGCCCGAAATGGCGAAACCGATGAGCCGGAGAGCTTTTCTATCTCTCACTGGCACATTGAGTCTCGGCGTGGTCACCCTTGGTATTCCCTTACCAACTGAAGCGGTGAAATTTGACCGTACCCTGTACAAAGTTTCCAAAAGCCGTCTCGGCATGGGGACGTTCATTAATATGATGGCATTCCACCCCTCCCAGGGAGAGGCGGAAGAGGCCATAGGGCGGGCATTCGAGGAGATCAACCGGTTGAGTGATATCATGACTCGCTATGAGAGTAGCTCTCATGTTAGCCATCTGAACGGCAGTGGTACTTTGAATGAGGTTCCGCCCGAGTTAATGCAGGTTCTGAGATCATCACTTCGCTACCATGGCATCAGTCGGGGTACCTTCGATATTACGATCAAGCCTGTTGTCGATCTCTATCAGGAAAGCTTTAGGGTCAATAATAGGCCTCCTTCTTCCGCGGCTATAAAGGAGGCTATGGAGAGGGTCGGCAGCCACCATCTCAAACTTACGAAAACCTCCGTTTCTTTTGGACGGAGTGGTATGGAAATTACCCTCGACGGTATTGCCAAGGGGTATATCGTAGATCGGGCCATGGATGTGCTGCGGGAACAAAACATTCAACACGCTTTGATCAATGCCGGCGGCGATATTGCAGTCTATGGCGGCAAAGGGGAGGGCAAATCCTGGAAGATCGGCATTCAGGACCCCTGGAACCGGAAGGCTCATGTGGATGTGGTAACTGTTGACAATGGGGCCATTGCCACCTCGGGTAACTACGAGGTCTTTTTTGATCGAGAGAAATTATTCCATCATCTCATCAGACCCAAATCCGGTAGATCAGCGCCTGAGCCTGCCAGTGTTACTATTCGAGCAGCCAGTTGTATGGAAGCCGACGCCATAGCAACGAGTGTCTATGTCATGGGTCCTGCCAGAGGGAACCAGTTTATTAGACGGTTCCCGTCCATAGAGGGGCTCGTCATAAATAGTCAAGGGAAAAAACTGCCATCCTCAGGATGGAGGAGAATTTAAGGAGTTTTGCATGGACTATAAAACCGTTTTGACCACCTGTGCTTACTGCGGTTGCGGCTGCGGTCTTTATCTGGAGGTTTTGGACGGCCGTCTCATTGGCACCCTGCCCTCAAAGACCAATCCCGTCAATGAGGGTAAACTCTGCGTAAAGGGCTGGAACATCCACGAGTTTGTCCAGCACCCCGACAGGATTACCAAGCCGCTGATTCGCAAAAACGGCACGCTTACCGAAACCAGCTGGGACGAGGCCCTGGACTACACCGCCGGTAAGCTGAAAGAGATCAAAGAGGCTCACGGCAGTGACAGCATCGCCTTCCTAGCCTCGGCCAAGGTAACCAACGAAGAAAATTACCTGATCATGAAGTTCGCTCGTGCCGCAGTGGGAACCAACAATGTGGACCACTGCGCCCGGCTCTGACACTCCTCCACGGTGGTAGGTCTTGCCGCCGCCTTTGGCAGTGGAGCCATGACCAATTCCGTTGCCGAGATCGAGGATGCCGACTGTATTTTTGTCATCGGTTCCAACACCACCTCGTCACACCCCCTGGTGGCCACCCGGATCTTTCGGGCCATAGCGAAAGGCGCCAAGCTGGTGGTAGCGGATCCCAGAAAGATTCAGCTGGCACTCAAGGCTGACATCTACGTGCGCCAGAACCTTGGCACTGATGTGGCTTTGTTGAACGGGATGATGCACGCGATCTTGAAGAACAACTGGCATGATAAGGCTTTCGTTGAGGAGAGGTGTGAAGGTTTTGAGGAGTTCAGTAAAGTAATAGAGAGCTATCCCCCGGAGAAGGTCGCTGAGATTACCGGGATTGCTGCTGATGATATTGTCAAAATCGCTGAATACTACGCTAAGGCTGAAGCCGCCTCAATCGTCTATTGCATGGGGATCACCCAGCACACCACAGGGGTTGACAATGTAAAATCTTTAGCTAATCTCGCCATGCTCACCGGCAATATGGGTAAGGAGTCCACCGGGGTGAACCCGCTTCGGGGACAGAACAACGTCCAGGGTGCCTGTGACATGGGAGGGCTTCCCAATGTGTATTCGGGCTACCAGGCGGTAAATGTCATCGATAATC
>JASFEM010000081.1:0-15970 GCA_050124835.1 Syntrophobacterales bacterium
CATATAGCAGCCAAGCGCAGTTCCGTATGGAATCCAACGTTGATAGCACCTCATTATCGAGTCTACCAACCTCTTGCTGGATTGTTGTTGTAAATCAAACCAGACAACGACCAGGATCATCATGAGACCGCTTTCTTTGGTAAGGAGGGATAATAGGTAGAAAGCTGCTGCCGCCCATAGCCTCCAGTGGTCTTGCCTCCCAGGGGAGCTGATGTGAAACAACAAAGTCAGCAGGATAAAAGAGGTCGCCATTACACCGGAATTTCCGGAAATCCAGGCCACCGACTCAACATTGACCGGATGAAGGAGGAAAAACAACGCCGCAAAAAAACCATAGACGCTCCCCTGAGAGTCGTCCTTAAGGTAGAGCTTCAGCAAAAAGTAAAGCAATATGCCATTGAAAAGGTGCAAAACCACATTGAACAGATGGAAGGTGATCGCCTGGTCCCCTGTGACTTTGTAAATGAAGTAGTGAGTCAGGAGCGTCAGAGGACGTCGATAGGCATTGGAGGCTCCAATGCCAATTAATTCGCTGAAGCCCTCCGTAGAGGCGTTTAGAATGGAATTCATCCGGATCAGATCATCCATGGTGAAAAATTCACCCAGGATGGCAGGGTAATAGATTCCCAGGGTGACAAAGGCCAAAAAAAGGACAAGAAACCACTCTCGCACCACAAGCGGCCGCTCAACCATTTTTTTGCTGGTAAAATCTAACACGGCAATCCGTCCCAAATTAGTAAGCTAAAAGCGGTTCATGAAAAAAATAAGCCGTCCTTACCATGAGGATGCAACTTTCCGGCCAAGTCTATGGTTTTCGAGCCATGGTAACAAAAATGTCCTCGAGACTCTGCCGCCTCGGTTCGATGGTGTTCAGTTGAAATTTGTTCTCCACAATGAGCTTTATGCTGGCATCCAAGTGTTCAGGTTCTACTTCCAACAGATAGAGCCCGGCCTGCTTTCTCGGAACCGCAGCCCCCGGCCAGGAAACACCCTGTATCTCCGAATCAGTACCGCTGAACGCCACCTTGTAGCGTTGGACGGCAGAAGAACGTACTGTTTCCATACCGCCTTGATGTACCAGATTTCCTCCGACAATCATGCCGATCTGATCACAGACCGTTTCAACATCCGCCAGAATGTGGGTACTGAAAAATATGGTTTTTCCTTGAGCCCGCAGGTGAACCATCAGATCCATGACCAGTTTGCGGCCAATAGGATCCAGGCCTGACATGGGTTCATCGAGAATCAGCACCCGGGGGTCATGGACAAGGGCTGCCGCAATCCCAGCACGCTGAACCATACCCTTGGAATAGGTGCGCAGGGGGCGATGGGCTGCATCGGTCAGCTCAAGCATTTCCAGTAGGTATTCGCCCCTCTCACGCATGAGCGATTCGCTGACGCCATGGATAGCTGCATGAAATGCCAGAAGCTCATAGCTGCTTAGAAAACCGTAGTAGTTTGGATTTTCAGGGAGGTAACCCATTGGGCCCCGGGCTTCTGGACGCCTGACATCCTTACCAAAAATAGCAGCTCTGCCACTGGTGGGGCGAATGAGATCGCTCAGAATCTTTATGGTAGTACTCTTACCCGCACCATTGGGCCCCAGGAAGCCGAAGATGACACCTTCCTCCACGGTCAGGCTCAGATCATTCAGTGCCAGCACCTTCTGCTGCCTTAAGCCTTTCCGATAGATTTTACTAAGTCCCTCAATTCTGATGGGCTCCATGGTCTCTCTTTCCGTGGGCGAGTTTGCTGGTTGTCCGGACCTTACCCTGTTGATCCAGGTAAAAATTGCCCCCGTATGGATCTTCTGGAATTTTCTTTAGAATACCTTCATGGACGAGCACTTCCAGATTTTCAGGCGGTCGCTGAAAACGTTGCTGGTAAATCAAGACCGCCTCCTCTAGTTTCAAAATCCTCTCGAGAGCCGCAGCCCGAGTCATTAGGTTTTTCTTGATCGCCTCGTTTCGGGCGGTGGAAATCATCTCCTCGAGGTAGACCAGGGCCAAAGCCGTTCTACCCCCTTCGTAGTAGTAGCGGGCTGCAAGGGTGGAAAACCAGGCAGCCTGGGGATTTAGTGCGGCCGCCTTTGCCATGAACTCGCCTGCTTTTGTATAGTCTCTAAGGAAAAATGCGTAATCAAATGAAAGGAAAAAGGGCAAATACCAGTCCCAGTTGCGATGGGCAAAACCATATTCCAAAAGGTCAATTGCCTCCCGCGGCCTCCGGGCGTCCCAGGTAAGCACTGCCTGGGCAAAATAGTAAGCGTCCATGTTATATGGATCTAGACGCGTAGCCGTGTAAAGGGCGTCGTAAACCCGGCTCCAGTCAGGTGCCTGCCGCCGCTCTTCCACCAGAGTGCCGAAATAAAAGATGCACTGCAGGGAAATCACCTGAGAGAGGAATTGGTACTGATCAGCGCTTAGAGCCTTCACCACGGGTGCTGGTGGGAAGAACCCCAACCTGACATCGGGAGGTCTCAGGTCACGTAACGAGGTAAGTGGCAGGTACGTCCCGATGAGCAACACCGAAAATGCCACTAGTAAACCGACTCGTTTCACCACTTTTTCCGTATCCAAGCGGAATTTCTCATTCCGCCTTCGCCATTTCTTTTTCCACCCTAGAGAAACTCCCTACGCGAGAAAACAATCATTGCCAATACCAAAATGATCCCGACATATCCGACACCATAAAGCTGCGTCAACAAAAGCGACTTGCCGTTCATGGCCAACCCGTAAACCACCTCGGCCTTGAGATCGAAGGCAGAGAAATTGGGTAGAAGCCAATAGACCAACTCCCCGAACATTTTGACTGCCGGGCCCAGCCTCTCCTGCCCGCCAGCGCTTTTGACAAAATAGCGTACAGCCTCTGTGCTGTAGCTACCGAAGTAGATTCCCACACTCAGCGCCAGAGGGAGAAATGTGGAGGTGGCTACCGTGGTGAACAGCACGGCAATCGCCCCCACCATCAAAAACACCCAGTACTGAAACCAGAGACCGGTGAAGAAGGCTCCCCAGGCAAAGGGTTGCTGGGGTGGGTAGAACCGCTCGAGCATCAAAATTGCCGCCCCCGAAAAACAGCCCATTATGGCAATGGCGATAAAAACCAGTATGGCCAGACCCACAAATTTCCCGAGCAAATAAGATGAGCGCGAAATGGGCAATGAACAGACCGTATATACACTGCGCTGCTCCAGATCTCGGGCCAGCAGGGTCACGGACATGAATAGGGTGAGCAGAAGTCCCATCAAACTGATGATGGAAAAGGAGTAGCTGGTAGCCAGGGCCACGACCTGGCGCATAGAAAAGACTGCAACAACTGGAGTGGTTAAAAGCAGCAATAGCCCGACGATCAGGATCGCTGCAAGTACCCGATCTCGAACACCGCCCTTGAGGGCAACTACGATAAAGGCGGCAAGCTGTCTCCACATGGCTCTAAGGCTAAGCCTCCTGGGACTTGGCAGATATGGCGGGAAAAGTTATTGAAAAAAGGGGGCCAGCAGATTTGGCCCCCTCAGGCAAAAAGTAGACAAGGCAATGAACATTATAGTGACGTCCAGTTAGTGAAAACGGTCGCGCCGTTAGCTACAGTAGCTCCGGTAGTGCTTCCCACAGGCTTGTCCTGATAGTAAATCAAGGTTGTGTTGTTGGTGGTACAGTATACACGGCTGCCGGACCTGTGCGTTGAATTAATGCTGAAGGCCTGATGTGAAACGTCCACATCATATTCGAGACTCACGTTGCTGGAAAGCCCATAGCTGGATATATCGCCGGTACCGTCAGAGCCACTACCCAGCGTCACGATGCCGCCAGTCCAAGCTCCCATGACAGGTAGGGAAAATCCCACTACCATGAGAATGCAAAGTATTGGAATCATTATTTTCTTCATGGAAATTTCCTCCTTATCGTTAAACATAACCAAAACAGACCTTGGACCTAGGATGAACGATTATGGATACTCCTGAAAGTCAGCAAAATAGGCCTCAAGGTTGGTTTTTACGTTCCGCAAGTCGCTCTGGGCCGCTGAGTTGTAACTCTTCTGCCGGTAGGCGGCGAACTGCGGGATGGCGATCGCGGCCAAAATGCCGATAATGGCAATGACGATCATCAGCTCAATGAGGGTAAAACCCTTGCTGTTGAGCTTTTTCCTGATTTTTGTAAGCATTAGCCTTCTCCTTTCTTACTATATTTATTGTTAATTATGATCATCAAATCTTCCGAAAACTCGTGGCGGCATAACCGCCATCTGCAAAATGTCACCTCCTCCCGTGGATGCTTGGATTTTTTTCTTTTGTGCCGGGTTAATGCAATTTGCTTGCCAACTGAAAGCGGCACCACTGGGAGAGAGGCAAACAAGATTTCAAATCCAGATTCAGTTCTGCGGCGATTCTTACTTAAAATATTGAATTTAATATATAATATTTGAATTTATTCCTTTGCGCTACTATCACGGAGATGGCAATGCTTTCGTTGATAGAGTCAGATTCATCAGAAAACTCATGTGAGACACAAGGATGGTTACGGTCAATTTTCCATCACTGAGCGTCACTTCTCTGACAATATTTGTCAGTATCAGCGGTCGAAGTAGACTAAAATACACTGGAATTCTCAAGGGTTCCCGTGCAAGTATGATAAATCTTACCTGGCGCAAGTCCTAATCTTTCAATCTGAAATCTAAAATCTGCAATCCTTTCTTGCCTTGCCTCTTTCAGCTCCATGCTCTTGCGAATACTGTTCCATTATGGACTTGCAATTGGCGTGGAATTTGGTTAGTTTCCAAGCGGGTAAAACAAGGATTGCAGGCGGGGGGCCCGCCTGCGCTGCTGCTACGGCGGACAGATAAACCTAGGTTATTAGTTATACATTATTGGTTAGTGCTCATCCGAAAACGTCCGTTTTCAGATGAGCGCGATCAGCTATCAGCACTCAGCCATCAGCAAAATACCTGTAAATACAACACATTAAACTGACCGCTGATTGCTGAATGCTGACGGCTCCATCCGGGAATCTCGGATTTCCGGATGGACACTAGATTGTGAGGTTGGAACATGCTCGGACTCATGCGTAAACATGCCACATCCTGGTTGATCAAGGTGGCTCTGTTCGCCATTGTCATTGTCTTCATCTTCTGGGGGGGCTACTCCTATACGGAACGGAGAGCAAGCCGGGTTGCCGCCGTCAACGGCTCTTACATCGGCATACGAGAATATCAAAGCACTTACAACAGTTTAGTGGAACAGATGCGCCGCCAGTTCGGAGATCAGTTCTCTTCAGATTTGGCGGAAGCCTTGAACCTCAAAGGGCAAGCATTGGAGCGGCTCATCAATCGCAGACTGCTTTTGGCGGAGGCCAGAAAGCTTGACTTGGAAATTTCCCGGGAAGAGCTTCAGCAAGCGATTGTTTCTTATCCAGCCTTCCAGACCAATGGCCGCTTTGACCCACTGCGCTACCAGCGAACCCTGAGCTACCTGCGGCTGACTCCTCAGGAGTTTGAAGCCAGTCAGAGTGAGGATCTTTTGATCGGAAAAGTGCAGAGTTTCATCGCTCGGGGAGCCAAGGTCTTGGATTCAGAGGTTTTATCTTTTTTCCACCATACCCGGGACAAGGTGAATCTCGCGTACATCCAAATTGACCCGCAGAAATTCACCGACCAAGTGGCGCTAGACGATGGGGCCATCAAGGGTTACTTTGATGAAAATCGCGAAACCTACCGTCTCGCTGCCAAGCGTAACATGATCTTTGTACGGTTTGTTCCGCAAGACTTCCTGGACGAAGTCGAGCCCACCGATGCGGAAGTGGAGGATTTTTACCGATTGAACCAAGACGGCTACCAGAAGCCCAAAAAGGTGCGCGCCCGCCACATCCTCTTTCCCATAGCCCCCCAAGCCACCGGTACTGCACTGCGGCCCATTCAAGAGAGAGCCAAAGAGGTCTTGGCGCTGGCCCGGAAGGGTGATGATTTTGCCACTCTGGCCCGTAAATATTCAAAAGACTCCACCGCCTCAAAAGGAGGGGATTTGGGCTATTTTACCCGCACAGATATGGTGAAACCCTTTGCAGACGCTGCATTTTCGATGCAAAAAGGTGAAATCAGTGACCTGGTGCGCACCCGTTTTGGTCTGCATATCATTAAGGTGGAGGATATAAAGGAAAGCGTCCCCCAACCTCTTGACGAGGTAAGAGAAGCCGTCATCCAAAGTCTAAAAGAGGAACGTGCCCGTGACATTGCTCTACAGCGGGCCGAGGCCTTCATCGATGAAAGTCGCGCTCTGGATGACTTGCAAAAGGCAGCTGCAGCCCAGAGCCTGGAAGTCAAGGAAACCGGATTTTTTGCTGCAGACGAGGCCATTCCCCAACTGGGCCGCTACGCCGAGATCAATGAGATTATCTTCTCCTTGCAGCCGATGGAAGTGTCGCCCGCCCTCGCAGTGGGGGAAGCTCGGGTGGTGGCACAATTGATGGAAATCCAAGATTCCAGGATACCGGAGCTTGCAGAAGTGTTAGAAAAGGTCAGGAAAGACTGGATCGCTGAACAGAGCAGAGTCCTCGCCCGCAAACAGGCGGAGGAGTGGCTCGAGACTGCACGTCAGGAAGGGACTCTTACTGAGGTCGCCCGTCGCAACAAACTGGAGATCAGGAAAACCGACCCCTTCACAGCCCTCTCTCCAGCGGAGCTGCTGGCAAATCAGAGAGATCTGGTAATCACCGCCTTCGCCCTCACACCTGAAGAACCTGTGGCACCTGAGGTCTATGAAATCAACAACACCTTTGCCATCTTTCAGCTGGAGGGTCGCGAGCCGGCGCTAGAGGAAGAGTTTCAAAAGGAAAAGGACAACCTCGCTAGAAACCTCCTCCGGATTAAGCAAGAGCAGACCTTTAACCTCTGGATCACCGCCCGGAGGCAACAGTCCGATATCAAGATACTCCAAGAACTTTAATCATAAACGGAAAAAGGTTTGAACCACAAAGTGCACAAAGATCACAAAGATAAAACCCTAGCAGTTGTCGTTCCTTTAAATAGGCTCCTCGAGAGAATGTTCTTAGCACTTAACCTTTGTGTTCTTCGTGTTCTTCGTGGTTTATCTTCTCGGCGTCTCCGTGTCACCGTTTCTCCGTGTCACTGTTTCTCCGACTGCGTGCCAATTCCAATAATTCCTGCCACACTTCCTCAACCTGAACTTGGGTCTCCTCCCTGGTGCCACTGTTGTCAATTACATAATCAGCTTTTCCCACCTTTTCACCAAGAACCATCTGGGCAGCCAATGCTTCAGTTGCTTCCTCCAAGGAAAGCCCGTCCCGTTTCATAAGCCGGTCGATCTGGACACTTTCATTCGCATAAACTACCACCACCCGGTCAAAACGGTCGGCCGCCCCCACTTCCAGAAGCAGAGGAACATCCACCACAAGGACCGCATCGGCAGCCGTAGCCGCCATCTGTTCGGATCTGTGCTGGATTTCTCTCATCACTTCGGGGTGCACGATGTTGTTTAATTGGAGCCGTTTTTCCGGATCGGCAAAAATCAGTCTTCGCAGTTTGTTACGGTTAAGGCTTTGGTCAACCTGAAAAAAATCCGAGCCGAAGACTTCCCGTAATTTGGTCCAGGCGGGCCGCCCGGGCAGCACCACCTCACGGGCAACTTCATCAGCATCCAGAACCTTCGCCCCCAGACGAGCAAAACCCTTAGCCACTGTGCTTTTCCCGGAAGCAATACCGCCTGTCAAACCGACCTTGAGCATTAAACCTCCTCACACCACGACCGCCGAATGCAGCAAGGTGATAGGCCTGTGCCAGTTGACGCGGAGACGCGTAATTCTATAGAGTCGTTTCGCCGCGTCGCTCCGTCCCCGGCTCAGTCCACAGCACTCTGCTCATGCTTCCGTAAAAAATCCAGCAACTCTCTCATGTCCTCCGGCAAGGGTGCTGACAGGTCGAGTTTCTCGCCGCTGGCTGGGTGTTCCAGAACCAACCTGCGGGCGTGGAGCATTTGACGCTTCACCTTGATTAGACGAGCACGCACCACTGGATTTTCCACAGTACGCGCCCGTCTTTTCCCGCCATAGGTGGCATCTCCAACCACGGGATGATGGGCATGGGCAAAATGCACCCGAATTTGATGGGTGCGCCCGGTCTTGATCACCACCTTTACTAGGGAGACATCTTTAAAGGGACTTTCCAGCCACCATGAGGTAAACGCCTCACGACCGGTAGCTAGGATACCCATTTTCTTACGATTTCTTGGATGCCGCTGAATGGGGTCTGTGAATTCTCCCGAGGGTTCGCGCAAACGGCCATGAATTAAGGCGCTATATTCCTTGTAGGTGCGATGTTCTTTGAACTGGCTGATGAGATGACGGTAGGCGAGATTGTTTTTGGCGACAGCAAGTATACCGCTGGTATCTTTGTCCAGCCTGTGGACGATACCGGGTCTGAGTGGTCCCCCTAGGTCAGCCAGCTGATCGCAATGGTGGAGGAGACCGTGTACCAAGGTAGACTTCCGGTGGCCAGCAGCCGGGTGAACCACCAGGCCTGGGGGTTTGTTGATTGCGATCAGATAATCATCTTCAAAAATAATGTCCAAAGGAAGAGATTCAGGCACCAGTTCAGACGGCGCAACCGGTGGCAGGAATATGGTGATTTCTTCTCCGGGCCGCAGCCGGTAGCTCGCCTTTTGCTTTTGGTCGTTGACCCGGATGTGATCCTGCTCAATGAGGCGCTGAATTTGATTGCGAGACAGCTCTAAATCTGTGGAGCTCAAGAACACGTCAAGTCTAGAGCCCGCTGCTTGCTGAGAGACTTCGAATCGATATTCGGACACACTCTCCACCGAATGACAATGTGACCCTGTGAAAAGCACTGACGCGGAGATACGGGGACGCGGGGACGCGGCGAAACGATTCTCTAGATCTCCGCGTCTCCGTGTCGTGGCGTCTCCGCGTCGGTTTGGTTTGTCCTTGCTTCGTTCCCTCTAATCAGATCAGATGGAGGTTGGTGCCTGCTGCACCGTATTTAATGACGGCGCTGCCCCGGCTCCTCCTTGAGTGTAGTGAAAATCATCCGACCAGCGGTGGTTTGCAGGATACTGGTCACAGATGCCTCCACTTCACGGCCAAGATGTCTACTGGCATTCTCCACCACCACCATGGTGCCGTCATCCAAATAGGCAACACCCTGCCCCTGCTCTTTGCCCTCTCGCATAATCTGCAGACTCAGCACTTCGCCAGGTAACACCATCGGTTTGAGTGCATTTGCCAGCTGATTAATGTTGAGAACAGCAACACCTTGCAGCTGCGCCACCTTGTTGAGGTTAAAATCATTGGTGACAATCTTGGCATGCATCTCTCGGGCAAGGGCTATGAGCTTGGCATCCACTTCTTTGATCTCCGGATAATCCTCATCCACCACCTTTACCTCGACCGCTTCTCCCTTTTGCATACGATTGAGAATGTCGAGACCCCTTCTGCCCCGAGCTCGTTTGAGGTTGTCTGCCGAATCAGCGATGTGTTGAAGTTCCTGCAAAACGAACTGGGGTACAATTAGCGGTCCCTCCAAAAAATCGGTCTCACAGATGTCGGCAATGCGCCCGTCTATGATGACACTGGTGTCGAGAATCTTGCCGCTACTTTTCTTACTGCTCCCTTTGGTAAGAAGACCCCAACCGGGCCACTTGAACTCTTCTACCTTCTTACCTCCCACCACCAGGCCGATATAGCCAAACACACAGCTCAAGATTACCGAAATGGAGATGCGGATGGCACTATTTTGCAGGACGCTAAAGGCATAACCAAGCAGTTGAGCAATGACCAGCCCGAGAAACAGACCGAAGGTGGCGCCGAAGATAACCTTGAGTGGTGCTTTTTTTATTATTTTCTCGATGGATAATGCGAGGAGTGCAAATATGAATCCGGTGAGTGCCCCCACCCACTTAATCCAAACACCCAAGGTGTGCGAAGCTGGCAGATGCTTGGCCAGCAAGTATCCACTTACCGTACATGCTATTACGAGAAGCAGACGGAGTATAGTCTGGGCTGTACTCATGCGTTAATCACCTCCTTTCTTGACTTGGGGCTTCACCCCAATTGGAATATTGGAACACTGGAATAGTGGCATAATGGATTGAATTGAATGATACCGGTATGAATTGCCTTTTCAGCAATTTATTCCCATTATTCCATCATTCCAGAGTTTCAAGTGTGCGTAATCTGGGATACAAATGGATAAGTGCTTGATCCTTTCAAAAACCGAAGATATTGTGGATGTCCTTCTCCACCTGGCTCTCATCCAATTCTTTGGCTATAGATATTTCTTTCACCAGCAGACTGCGGGCAGTGTCCAGCATCTTTCTTTCACCAAAAGAAAGTTCCTTATCCTCACGGAGAATAAAGAGATCACGCAGAACCTCCGCCAATTCAAATACCGACCCGGTCTTGATCTTTTCCATGTATTCACGATAGCGTCGATTCCAGGTTTGGTTGTCCGGTACAATCTCTCTTTCCTTGAGGATGTCGAATATCTTCGGCACCTGATTGGCATCTATCACCTGACGCAAACCAACGTTGTTCACGTTATCGAGAGGGATCATGATGATCATTTCATTGTCCAGAATCCGCATGATATAAAAATCTTGCCTGGTGCCGGAGACCGATTTGCTCTCAATGGACTCAATCACTCCAACCCCATGGGCTGGATAAACTGCTAGATCGCCAACTTTAAACATGACTGCCTTCATCCTTTACTGCCAGCAGATCAAAAAATCTGAAACCAGACGTCGAGGACTCCTTCGGAGGAGGTGCGAAGAACAATTCTGAATATGAGATCTGTTGCATGGCGTTATGCTTTTCTTCCCCCGACTTTGCCCGGATATTCCCGATATGCAGGCAATTATACACCGCTTGTGGAGGGGAAAGAATGTGGATACAATTCCCCTGTATTTTAACACAGAATGATACCATTATCAGCAGTCTCCTCAAAGGCAAATTTATTGGTGGCCTTCATTGCCAATGAAACCTGGAGTTTACCCACTAGTTCGCCCGGTTCTCATAGCCAAGAAAAGAGTAAGGGGGCGGCCAGGAGCCGCCCCCTTACTAGTTGTTATTATGTGTGTCGGGGCGTGGCCCCGTCAGTTGTTACTTGACATGGTGAATCATTACTAACACCGGGGCACTTACCAGGGAAACCACAGAAACCAGCTTGATCAGGATGTTCATGGTCGGTCCGGAGGTATCCTTGAAAGGATCGCCCACGGTGTCACCAACCACTGCGGCCTTGTGATTGTCGGAGCCCTTACCGCCGTAGTGGCCGGCCTCAATGTACTTCTTGGCGTTGTCCCAGGCACCGCCACCATTGGACATGAAAAGAGCCATGCAAACACCAGTTGCCGTACAGCCAACCAGCACACCGCCAAGAGCCGTGGGGCCAATGAGCAATCCCACCGCCAAGGGGGTAGCCACACCGATGATACCCGGTAGCATCATCCGCTTAAGCGCACCCTTGGTGGCAATGTCCACGCAGGTGGACGAGTCGGGCTTGGCCTCACCCTCCATCAGCCCGGGAATCTCCCGGAACTGACGGCGGATCTCTTCCACCATGTCAAAGGCGCACGAGCCCACCGCAGTCATGGTCAATGACGCTACGATAAAGGGCACGATAGCGCCGATCAAAACCCCGATGATCACATAGGGGTCGGTGATGTTGATCACCTTGAGACCAACCGCCTGGGTATAGGCCACAAACAGGGACACCGCGGTGAGCGCAGCAGCGCCGATGGCGAAGCCCTTGCCAATGGCGGCGGTGGTGTTGCCCAAGGCATCCAAGGTATCGGTAATCTTCCGTGTCTCTGGTCCCAGACCGGACATCTCGGAGATGCCCCCGGCATTGTCAGCAATGGGACCGTAGGCATCCACCGTCATGGTGGCGCCCACAGTGGAGAGCATGCCCACGGCGGAAATGCCGATACCATAGACGCCCGCAGTTTTAAAGGCTATGAAGGTGGCAAGGCAGATGCCCAGAACGGGCAGCGCCGTGCTCTCCATACCCACGGCCAGGCCAGCGATTAGTACCGTTGCCGGCCCCGTCTCGGACTGTGAGGCGATTTTCTTGACCGGACCCATGGAGGTGTAGTACTCGGCCAGCAGTCCGATCAATATGCCGCAAAAGAGACCTGAGATGACCGCATAGAACACGCCGGTGGGTAGACCCAGGGTCTTGACAATGTAATAGGTTGCCGCAATGAGAAGGACCGCCGCCACAAAGGTAGTGTAGCGCAAGGCCGCCTGGGGTGAAATGTTCTGAAATACCTTGATGGACATCACCCCAAAGAAAGAGGCCACCAGGCCGCCCATGACCACCAGCAGAGGACAGACCATGTAAGCCGAGCGCAGCTTTTCAGACTCAGCCGGCATGACCATAGTGGCAGCAATGGCGATAGTGGCGATGATGGCGCCCACGTAGGACTCAAAAATATCAGCGCCCATGCCGGCGATGTCACCCACGTTGTCGCCCACGTTGTCGGCGATGACTCCCGGGTTTCTGGGATCATCTTCGGGAATGCCAGCCTCTACCTTACCCACCAGGTCGGCACCTACGTCAGCCGCCTTGGTGTAAATGCCGCCGCCCATACGGGCAAAGAGCGCGATGGAACTGGCACCCATGGCGAAGCCGTTAATAATGTTAGCGGTTGCAGGATTGTGACCGACGAAGTAATACCAAATTCCCACGCCCAGCAACCCCAGACTGGCAACGGCCACACCCATGACCGCGCCGCCGAAGTAGGAGACGTTTAGGGCCTTGGCCATACCAAAATCGTTGGCTGCCGCAGCCGTGCGCGAATTGGCCCGGGTGGCCGCGGACATACCGGAAAAGCCGGCCAAACCGGAACAGAAAGCGCCGGTCACAAAGGCCACAGCGGTCTGCCAGTTGATGCCGTACCAGAGCAGCCCGAAGACCACGGCAATAAATACCACAAGGATGGAGTATTCCCTCTTCAGGAATGCCATAGCGCCCTTGTTAATCTGGTCCTCTAGATCTATCATGGTTTCGTTGCCGCTGGGAAAGGACTTGACGTAAGCGAACAGGAAAAACGCGAAGATCACCCCGGCTACGCCAAAGAACGGTGCATAGTTTACCCAATTTTCCATACCTGTTTCCTCCCCTTACTTTGTGCCATTAGTAACGTATTAATGGTTTAAAAAAAATTCAGGTTGCGGACAAAGGGGAATGCTTGGCGTTGACTACGGTCATGGCCTTTTCGAGTCCTTCAGTGAAAATGGTTTCAACAGCAACGGCCGCGGAGGTTACTATCTCCGCCACCTGATTCCGTTGATCCTCGTACCAGAAGGCCAGCACATAATCTTCGATAGCCTCGTTGAATCTCGGCCTGCCAATGCCCACCTTCACCCTGACATAGGTTTCTTCCGCCAGGGCTTCATGGATAGATTGCACCCCCCGGTGCCCACCATAGCCCCCACCGCGTACTATCTTAATTCTGCCAAAATCCACGTCCAGATCATCGTGGATTACCAGCAGATCGTGTGTGGTAAGCTTGAAGTAGGCCATCAGGGCTGCTACTGCCTGACCGCTCCTATTCATCAATGTCTGCGGTTTGGCCAGAATCAGCTTGTGGCTGGCAATCACGGTTTCACCCCAATGGCTGTAAAACCGTGCCCTCGTGACCCTAGTGGCGTGGGCCTCGGCCAACCGATCTACCACCATAAAACCTATGTTGTGGCGAGTATGCTGGTAGTTTTTTCCTGGATTTCCAAGTCCCACCACGAGGTGCACGCGCTTGCTCCCTAGGCGGCCATTACCACGGGCTACTCTTCGTCCCCTTCTTCCTTGGTTTCGGCTACCGCTTCTTCTTCTTCCACCTCCTCTCCTTCTTCCTCTTCTAGTATTTCTGGCTCTATTTCTTCTTCCTTCGTGGGTGGTACCACGGTGGCAACTGTGAGCTTCTCCTCTACCAGAAGCTCTACCCCTTCAGGAATATCAAGGTCGTTTACATGCAGGGAATCCCCGATGACGAGATCGCTCACGTCCAATACCAAAGTCTCGGGGATCTGATCCGGCAGACAGGAAACTTCTATGGTCCTGCTGACCTGTTGGAGAATGCCTCCCTCGGTTACGCCGACTGGCGTACCCGTGAGTGAAATGGGAATTTCCAGGGAGATCTTCTGGTCCATGGAAATCGCATAGAGATCCACGTGCAGAATGGTCTGTTTCACCGGGTCCACCTGGATTTCTTTGATCATCGCCCGGTGGCTCTGAGTAGCTTCGCCATTTTCTATGTTGAGGTCGATCAGAATGTTTTCAGGTGCCTCGCTTCTTACCACTTTCTCCACTTCCTTCGATCCTAAAGCCAAAGGCAAGGCCTCGACTTTGGGACCATAGAACACTGCCGGTATAAGGGCCTGGCGCCTCAGGGAACGGGCCACGCCTTTACCGGTTTCTTTTCTGGATCGCGCATTGAGCGCTACAGTTTCCATCTTTCCTCCTCTATTTCTCGTCAATTCGTCAATTTGTTAAATAGTAAAATAGTGAAACTGAGCTCCGACGTGACCTGCTTAACATTCTTGTGCACTCAAAGCCCCATTAAAACAACTATTTGACGAATCGACCACTACTCGATTGGACGAAATTATACGAATAGCGAACTCACTGAGTCGTTTAAGTGCGTCCGTTTAATGGCCTCACCTAGCAGTTTTGCCACCGTGAGAACCTTGATTTTCTTGCTCTCCTGTACTTCAGGCTTTAAGGGTATGCTGTCAGTAACTATCAGATTCTCAATGGCGGACTCTTCAATCCGCTCAATGGCGGACCCGGAAAGCACCGCATGGGTACAGCAGGCATTAATTGAACGGGCCCCGTTTTCAGCCAAGGCCTTGGCCGCCTCGGTAAGGGTACCACCCGTGTCCACCATATCATCCAGTATGATCGCCGGCTTGTCCTCCACCTCGCCGATGATATGCATGGCCTTTACCTGTTGGCCCTCATCCCTCCTCTTGTCAATGATGGCCAAGGTGGCATCGAGCCTTTTGGCAAAGGCGCGGGCTCTCTCCACCCCGCCCGCGTCTGGCGAGACGATAACCAGATCGTTGTTGAAATACTGGCGGATGTACTCCAGCAGGACAGGTGCTGCGAACAGGTTGTCCACCGGGATGTTAAAAAAACCCTGAATTTGATTGGCGTGCAAATCCAGACTAATCACCCGATGCCCGCCCGCCACGGTGATGAGGTCAGCAACCAGTTTGGCGCTGATGGGCACTCGGGGCAACACCTTGGTATCCTGACGGGCATAGCCATAATATGGCAAGACAGCGGTGATCCGCCAGGCAGATGCCCGCTTGAGTGCATCCATGAGCACCAACAATTCCATGAGATTGTGGTTCACAGGCGAGCAGGTGGATTGCAGCACAAAGACATCCCTGCCGCGGACGTTCTCCCCGATTTCCACCATGATTTCGCCGTCGCTGAAGGTTTTTACCACGGCCTTGCCCGGGGGAATATCAAGATATTGGCAAATCTTTATTGCCAAATCAGGATTGGAATTGCCGCCAAAAAGCTTCAGCCGGTCCAGTATCATCAGTAAAAAACCAGAATTCGGTATTTGCTAGCCGATCCCGGGGCTAAGAACTAAACCACGGAGCAGAGTAGCTACAACGAACTTCGAAATCCTGAGTAACGCTTTCTCTACAGCAGGGCCGTAGTGTCCAAAGTGTGTGCCACAAAACAAGTGACGTCATCTCTGTGACATAGCAACTCTTGGGCAGCCCGGGCCGCCTCCTCAGAGCCGAACAGGCCAACAAGAGTCGGTCCACTCCCTGTCATGGGTGCTGCCCTGGCACCCGCTGCAAGCAGTGCTGTCCTTAAGTCATGGAGCTGTGGATAGTGACCGAAAACCAGTGGTTCAAAATCATTTACCAGCAAGGGAAGCATATCTTCAAGAGTTAACTGCTGCCGGTCTAGAAGTCGCTGGTGG
>JASFEM010000082.1:0-15474 GCA_050124835.1 Syntrophobacterales bacterium
TCGGGTGTAGGTTTGTTGCCAGCTGCCATGGTTTTCCGGTCTTTGTGGATCAGTGCAAAGCTCTCCAGAAGACATTCATATTTACATGTACGTAACAGTAACGTACCTGTTCAAATCCATAAAAAGGATCAATACTTACCCAATACACTCACCGCATATTGACTATCAACCGTAGATCCAACAAAAACCAAAAAGAAGTGGCCTGTGAAAATAGCAAACGTATCACTACCCAACGGGATGGTAGTCTCGTGCCGTCAAAAGCACGAGGTGCCAATCGTCAATCTGGAGATTCAAGGTTACCTGGCAAACGGCCTCCGCTTGAAGCCAGGGGATACCGTGTTCGACGTTGGGGCCCATGTTGGCCTCTTCACCCTGGCGGCTTACGAGCACTGCCAGCGGAACCTTAAGGTTTATGCTTTCGAGCCGGCGCAGGCCACCTTCGAGTTGCTTTGCCTCAACTTGGATCGCTACGACCAGAAACAACAACTGAAGGCCTTCCCCTTCGGACTCTCAAGCAGTTGCGAGGAGGTCTCCTTTGCCTACTACCCCCGGGCCACCTCCCTGTCCACAGCCTATCCCAACGAGGAGGCTGACCTAAAGATTGTAAAAGAGGCTACCCTGAACAACATCATCTACCTGGACGAGGCCCCACTGGCCCTTCGCTGTCTCCGCTGGCTGCCCAGTTTCCTGCTCTCCTTGATCCTCCACTACCCCCTGAAGAGAACGCTGTACTTGAAGACAGTTACTTGTCAAATGCAGACCTTGTCACAGTTTCTGCGCGACCACCGGATCGGTCGCATCGATTTGCTCAAAGTCGACGCCGAGAAGGCCGAGCTGGAGATCTTCCGGGGCATCAAGGCCCAAGACTGGCCCAAAATTCAACAGGTGGTCGTCGACGTGCACGACCTGGATCAACGACTCGAAGCCATGACGGCGTTGCTGCAACAGTACGGGCTGAGAAAGATTGTGGTGGGGCAGCCTCCTACCTTGAAGAACTCGGAAATATTCACCGTCCATGCTATGAGGCGCTGATGAAAACGCTTATCTCTAATGCTATTTACAGCCCTAAATACCGAATCAACCGCTTCCTGCCTGGAGGTAGCTACTCAGGCTGTAAGCGGGGAGGCCTCCGATCCAAGAGATCCAGGTGGATGAGACTTGCCCTTGCGCGTATGCAATTGACTCCATGAATCACAACGAAATTGATCATTTAATCTACCAAAAAAATATCTCAAAAACAACCGCAGCTATCAAAAATTAAACTTCTTCTTGGCTGTGTGATCTATGGATGACAAACAGCATCATGTTCCAAAAAAATTTCCGGAAAAGAGCCAGGCCATAGCTCGTCTCATGGAGGAAGATCCAGAATTTGTGGCTATGTCTGAAGACTACGATGCCTGCATCAACGCACTGCGGTACTGGGAACAGTCCAAAGAGCCTGAAGCCGAAAGTAGGGTCAGGGAGTACCGCGCCCTTGTCCAAGAACTCGAAGAAGAGATTAGAGTAACTCTGGAGGCCCAGCCGTTGGATTGAAGAAGTAATTGGGTTGTTGGAAGATTTAGGGAGTCTTTAATTAAAGGAGGTTGTATGCGTTTTACTCTCATAATGATTGCTGCCTTAATTTCAGTAAGTGGTGTCCAGGCCATCGCGCAGGATGAAGCGAAACAGTCCACCACCCAAGCTCAAGGCGGCGATGACCTGCGTTCCAAGGTGCAGAATCCGGTCAGTTCCATGTACAGTCTGCCCCTCAAGTTCACGGCCGACTTTGGAGCACCCAACGGCAGCGCTTACTTTTTAAATGTCAACCCGGTTATTCCTGTGACCGTAGGCGACTGGAACCTCATCAGCCGAGCCCTTATCCCCGCCCTGGTCAGCGTCGACGGATTCATCGCCGGAACTCCCCAGATTCCGGCGGGTGAACCATCATCAGATGAGCGTGAAACAGGCCTTGGGGACATTAATTACTCGCTTTTTGTTTCACCTGCTGATGCAAAAGGATTTATCTGGGGCCTGGGTCCATCGCTCACCTTTCCCACCGCCACTGATGATCAGCTCGGATCCGGCAAGTGGAGCGCCGGCCCCACCGGAGTCGTTCTCGTCCAGCCGGGTTGGGGAACTTATGGTGGGCTGGTTCGTCAGCTGTGGTCCTTTGCCGGTGATGGTGATCGCGCCAGCGTCAACCAGATGCTCATCGAACCGTTTATCAACTACAACTTAGCGGGCGGCTGGTACCTGATCACGGACATGATTATTACCGCCAACTGGAACGCCGACTCCGGCAACCGCTGGACGGTTCCGCTGGGCGGCGGGGTCGGGAAGCTGTTCAAGATCGGCAGTCTGCCAATCAATTCGCGGCTCGAGGCCTACTATAACGTCGAAAAGCCGGATGCGGGGCCTGACTGGCAGATGGTGTTCACTTTTCAATTTCTGTTTCCCAAATAAGATTGTTGAGCAATTTTATTTGATGATGTGGCTGCGCCGCCAATTATTCCATGAGGTTTGAGTGGCGGGCCGGCGGCTACCGGATATCGAGAAGGTGAAGTAAACAACTTATACAGATAGCCCTGACGGTGAAATGATAATCAACAATAAGGGAAGAAACAGGATGAAGACAGCTCGGAGAATCTATCTGATGGTGCTTCTGGCTGTTCTGGCTATCAGCGGCTGCGCTGCTTGTTTAGAGAAAATTACATTAAAATATTAAAATAGTGGATATAGATTAAAGGAAAGATAGGGGGTCATTATGAGGAGGATTGGTATCGTTTTTTCGATTTTGGTGTTTGTCTTCAGCATCGGTGCACCGGTCTTCGGCAGAACATCCCGATGGAAACCATTACAAGAATTGCCTTTTCCGGAGAATTACCCGACCAAGGAAACGACGGAACGACTTTATGACGAAATGCTGTTTCATCGCGCTACACAGGTGGTTCTCTGGTCCCTGCCGGCCATGACCCTTTGGGCCATGAAAAAGGGGTCTGAAGCACAGTTCGGTGAGGGTTCGAATGTCTTTCCGATCTGGAAGGACCGGCTCAGCGCGGAAACGCTGGTCAGCACCCCTAACTCCGACGTCATTTACGGGATGGGGTATCTTGACCTCAAAAAGGACGGACCCACTGTAATCGAGGTGCCGCCCAAACTCCAGGGGATTCTGGACGATTTCTGGCACCGGCCGCTTACCGACGTCGGCTTTGTGGGACCGGACAAGGGCAAAGGCGGCAAATACCTGATTCTTCCTCCCGATAACAAGGGCAAGAACCTCAAAGGTTATTTCACCTTCAAGAGCCCGACCTATAATGTTTTCGTATTCTGGCGGGCGTTTCGTGACAAAAAGGGAGATACAAAAGAGGCCGTCGCGCTCATGCAGAAAACGCGCATCTATCCCTTAAGCAAAAAGGGCAATCCGCCCCAAATGGTTTTTCCCAACGGGTCCGGCCAGCCGGCTGACATGCTCTACCCAATGGACTACAGCTATTTCGAAGGGCTTGCGGAGTTTGTCGAACATGAGTTTGTAGGGCCGGAGGATTGGTCCATGCGCGGGATGATGGCATCCCTGGGGATCATTAAGGGAAAACCGTTCGCGCCCGACGACCACATGAAACAGATTCTGAGCGTGGGTGCCGATGTCGGCATGAAGATGGCCCAGGCCCTGCGCTATGGAGACATGCTTCCGAACACCCTCTACTACAAAGACCGGCAGTGGCACAACGTGCTCAACGTTCTCGATGTGGAATTCAAGCAGGACACCTACATAGACATTGATGCTAGGGTCGGCATGTTCAAGATCGGCTATTCCATCAGCCCGGCGATGGTGATGAACATGGTGGGCAAGGGCTCAAAATACCCCTTCTCCTACCGCGATTCCAACGGTAACTATCTGTCTGGCGGATCTTCCTACAAGCTGCACCTTCCGCCCGACGTACCGGCGGCCAATTTCTGGTCTATTACACTTTACGACGCGGAAAACGCCTCGGGCCTTAAGAACGGCCAGCCTTTCCCCTCCATCGGTTCTCTGGACAAGCTGAACTACAACCAAGACGGCTCGGTGGATCTCTTTTTCGGCCCCGAACTTCCCAAAGGCGCGCCGAAATCGAATTATCTTCGCACGGTTCCCGGTAAAGGCTGGTTTACCCTGCTGCGGCTCTACAGCCCCACAAAGCCTTTCTTCGACCAGACCTGGAAACCGGGTGATTTTGAAAAGATCAAGTAAGGAAAATTGGAGGATACAATGAAAAAAAGTGCGTTAACGATTACCGCTTTGACCGTTTGTTTCGCAATTGTTGTCGCAATCGGTAACGCTTCGGCGGAAACCTTGAAAACTCCCATCGGTTCGCTGAGTTTCACCCACGACTTTGCCAACGGCTATCCCACCGATGAGACCGTTAAGAAACTCTACGATGCCCGCGACTTTCAGCGGGCTTGCCAGGCATATATCTGGGCCATCCCGATCGTTTCCATGGCCCAGTGGCAGCATGAGCACATGGTAATTCTCGGTGCCGAGAACGGGCAAATCGTCTTCATCGAGTCCTATAAAGATCGTGTCGGTGGTTTAACCTACAACGCCACAACACCTTATGTGCTCCCTTTCATCGATCTGGCCGACGGTCCTTTCGTGGCCGTGCTGCCGGAAGGCGAAGTGCGCGGCTCGGCCCACGACATGTGGCAGATTGCCATCACCCAGTTGACCGAGCCCGGTAAATACTTGTTTGTCGGTCCCGGTCAGGAGGTTCCCAAGGATGCGGTTGCCGAGGGTTATAAAGTGGCCCAATCACCCACTAACAGCCTATTACTCGGTATCCGGCTGATGGCGACCGAGCGCGATGAACGCATCAAACAACTGGGCCAAATCGAAATATATCCTTATGCCGAACGCAAGAACCCGCGTCCGCGAGGTTACATCACACCCAATGGCAAGGCCTGGCTAGCCGCTCATCCCCGGGGGCTGACCTACTGGGAACGCCTTGCCGATGTCATTAACCGGGAACCGGTCTTCGAACGCGACCGCTTTTTCATGGCCATGCTCAAACCGCTGGGGATCGAAAAGGGCAAACCCTTCAAACCCACCAAACGCCAGAAACTGATCCTGACCCAGGCGACACTGGTGGGTGAAGCCATGGCCAAAGCCAACGATTTCGCCAAACGCATGGAAGAAGCGCATTATATGGATGGTCTGCAATGGCATTTTGCCACGGTGGCCAACCCGGACCAGCGCGCCGAATATTATGACCAGCTCGATGAACGGGCTGCCTGGCTCTACGAGGCGGTCACCAACGACCCGGCCATGCACGGTCAGAAGACCGGCAAAGGCCAAATTTATCTGGGGACTTACAAAGACAAGGATGGCGACTGGCTTGATGGTGGCAAAAATTACGTTTTGCACGTGCCGCCCGATGTCCCGGCCGAGGTGTTCTGGTCGATCACGCTTTATGACGTAGATACAAGGTGCCTCATCATTAATAAGCAAAAAATCGCTGACCGATCATCCCGCATGGACCTGATTAAAAATAAAGACGGCTCAGTGGACATCTACCTGGGGCCGGATGCGCCCAAATGGAAAGAGAAAAACTGGATCCCCACGGTGGCAGGAAAGGCATGGTTTCCCTATTTCCGGCTTTATTCACCGAAGAAGGCGTTTCTCGACAGGACATGGGTGCTGCCGGATATAGAGAAAGCCGGCTAGAGCCAACCATAAGCGCAAGAGGAGTCAAGAGATGAGAAGAAAAGAATTGTGGGAGCCACTAATGATTGCTGCGATTGCGCTGCTGGCCCTGTGCCTGGCAGCACCGGCCGTTCAAGCAGCACAAAAACCCAACATCCTGGTGATCATGTCCGACGATGTGGGCATCACCAATACAGCGGAGAAGCCAGTAGTTATGTGTAATTAAGGAGATACAAACATGGCAAAACCAGAGTTCAACACTGTAGTGACTGTTCCGAAACCACGGGTGCTGGAAATCGTGGATAGGCCCTTTCCAAAACTAATGCCGGGTTCGGGTTCAGTAATCATCAAGACCGAGATCGCTGCTTTGTGCGTCGATGATAAGATGTGGACCGATCACGATCACGAGTGGTTCTCCCATCCGATCTACGGGATGGGACACGAAGGCGTGGGTGTTGTTGTTGATGCCGGCACCAGCACCAAACTGAAAGACGGCGATCGAGTTCTGATCTCACATGGGGGTTATTGCGATCGTTGCTACTCCTGCGTGAACCTTCTCTGCCAGGCGATGTGCACGAACATCGCAGGCGGAGAGGTCGGAACAAGCTCAGCCCCTCCCAAATTTTTCATCGACGGGCTTGCTCCCATCGAACGCAAGAATGACTCAAAGTCTGGTTGGGCGGCCTTGGCGCAATATCGTCTCGCTGATGAAGGCACCTGCACGATCATAGCCGATGATCTTGACTTTAAGTACGCTATCGCCGCGGAGTGCTCCGTGGGCATGGCCTATTGCGCCCAGGAATTTATGAAGGTGAAATCTGGCGATTACCTTCTACTCCTGGGCAATGGCCAGCGACAGTTCTCACTTTCTAATGTAATTGTCGGCCTTTTCCGGGGTGCGCGCGTGATTGCCGCAGTACGCGACGATTATCAAGCGGAGCGGGTGCTTGCGATCGGCAAGGCCCGTGGGGGAACCCCGGACCTACACATTGTGAACATGCGGTCACCCGACTGGAAAGACAAAGTCCTATCCCTTACCGACGGTAACGGTCCGGAGAAGGTTGCCGATTTCACCAGCGAAGAGGAGGTCCTTAATGCGGCCCTTGATCTCTTGTGCGTACAAGGCGTGCTCTACATCCAAGAGAATCTGTACAACAAGAACCGTAAACTGAACATCGATCCCTATGCACAGCTGGCGGAAAAAAACCTGACGATCACAGCCACCATCGACTCCCGTCACATCGACCGGCCGGGGATCATTCGAATGTTGCGCAATAAAGAGGTGCAGTGCATGTGGGACGAGGTGGCAACTCACGAGTTTTCGTTGGCGGAGGTCGACAAGGCAATGGAACTCACGTTCACACAGCAATGCGGTAAAGTCCTGGTGTACCCGCATGGTCTTCCAAGGGCACAAGGAGGTGTCTGATGGCTGAAGTCTCGCAAGATAAGGTGCCAGCTGGGGGATGGCGACTCAAGCTCGGCGTTGCCCTGTTTGGTCTCAGCATAGCGCTTCCCGTGCTCGGGGTGCCGCTGGTTGCCGCAATGGGACTGTCGGCCGCGACCGTGGCCACTGTTTCAGGGGCATTGCTCGGGGGTGCAGAAGTGCTTGGGATCGTTGCCGTAGCTGTCATGGGGAAGAGTGGTTACGCTTATATTAAGAACCGCGTCTTCGGCTTCCTCAAGCAATACGGACCACCGGCTGAGGTCAGCCGCACCCGTTACACAATCGGCCTTGTGATGTTCAGCGTGCCGATCCTGTTCGGGTGGGTATCAGTCTATGCGGCCAAGTTAATCCCCGCTTTTACGCGCACCCCGTTCCTCTACGCCCTTGGCGGTGACCTCCTTCTGCTGGCTAGCCTATTCGTCTTGGGCGGTGATTTCTGGGACAAGGTGAGAGCGCTGTTTATTCATGGGGCGAAGGCCCAGTTCCCGGTCCCAGTGGGAAAGTCGGGTTAGAGTTTGTCATCTTGGGGTTTTAAGCGAAGCTAGTTCTATGAAACCTGGCAGCCGGCTGACTGTGTAAACCGATATTTCGACAATATGCAAGCCCATGAAAGCAAGTAACCAATTAAGAGGGAGGAAAGGCGGCAAAGATAAAACACGGTTTCGAAAGCGAAGCCACTTGTCTTTGGAAATGAATTGCCAAAATTTTGGCAATGCAGATTCACTCTTCACTCAAGAGAAGAGAGTCCCCTTTTGAGTGGGAGAAAAACAGGAGATGAAAGTAGTAATGAACAACCGTCTATGGTCTGACAGCCTTGCTGTCCAGACCTGAAAGGAGAAATGGCAATGGGGAAAACAAAGATTAGATTCATAGGGCTGGTGATGATTGTCGGATTGATCATGCCAGGTCTGACTGCGACCAATGTTCTGGCCCAAAAACCTATTGTGGAAGAAATAGCTGTGGAAAGGGTCAGGATGGTAGAAGAGGTCGTGAAGACCGCGGACAATTTCATTGTGTTGTTCGATGCTTCGGGCTCGATGCAGGATCTATATAAAGATACCAACATGAAGAAAATTGATCTTGCGAAGGCAATGTTCAAGCAGAGAGCCGCCAGCGTCCCTGATCTGGATTGGAACGCTGGCATGTATTTGTACACCCCGTGGAAAAGCTTCTACGAGATGCAGCCATTTGACAAAGCGAAGTTTGGTGCAGCAATTGACTCAATGGAGGCTTTCAAACCTTCACTACGCTTCAGAAATCAGCCCTCACCATTGGGAAATGCGATCAAAAACCTTGATCCCATCCTTGCCAAGCTGTCTGGTGAAACGGCTGTGTTTATTTTTTCAGACGGCCAATACACCTTGGGCGAGCCAAAGATCAGGCCTTTGCCAGCAGCGAGGGAGATAGCCTCCAAGCACAATGTCTGTTTTTATATCATCAGTTCAGCGCAGACGCCCAAAGGCGAAAAACTGGTGAATGATCTCGCTTCGGTGAACGCATGCTCACGGGTCGTAACTTTTGACACACTGATAGACAGGCCGGAATATATGATAGGAGCTCTTTATATGGTCAGGGACAGGGCCGTTGTCGAGACCGAGCTTGTTAGCAAAGTGGTGGGTGTTGAGCTAGATAACATTCTGTTTGATTTTAACAGCGCGGATCTCCGTCCGGAGTATCAAGACGAGTTGGATGCCGTGGCAAAGTTTTTGGAGGAAAATCCTGAAGCATACGTTGTTATTGAAGGCTTTACTGATAGCACCGGTGATCCGACATATAACCTGCTCTTATCACGAAAAAGGGCTGAAAGCGTTAAAGATTACTTGAAGAGTAACTTCAATCTTTCTGAGGATCGGGCAGTGGCGATTTGGTATGGTAAAGACCTTCCCGTGGCCAGTAATGATACACCAGAGGGACGCCAATTGAATCGACGGGTTCGGCTTATGGTAGGGGGGTTGGATTAGCGGAAATTTGTGAGGGTATTTCACCTATTTGACGCAATGGTGTAGGCTGAAGATTAATGCTGTAAAATGGGGTCAGTTGGAAAGACTATTCTTGCTTAAAAGAACAACACCGTGCACCAACTACCCCTCAACGAAAAAGCCGGGAGAGATTTTCCTCCCGGCTTTACTATTGCACGAACTGGTGGGACGTGCTGGGCTTCCTTCGCTTAGGGAACTTGTCCTGAGCTTTAGCGAAGGAGGACAAGCTCACTCCAGCGACGGTTTCAACCTAAAAGTATGCCCTAGCCACGGTAATAATCATGCTGTTGCCTAACATGCTGCTTAAAAGGTCACCGAATATGTCATTCTGAGGAGCTGCAGGCGACGAAGAATCTCGTAAGATGCTTATTTTACGAACATAGAGATTCTTCGCTTCGCTCAGAATGACAGTTTTAGCGAGTAGTTTAATGGCTGCAAGCTGCCCGCCCTGTCCGCCGAAGCTCTAGCGAAGGCGGATGCCTACTGCCAGCTAGAAAACTGGTGGGCCGTGCTGGGCTTCCTTCGTTCCACTCAGGACAAGCTCACTCCAACAGCGGTGTTCGTTCCACCGCTGACCCGACCGAACTCAGCCGCTTTGCGGCTGAGGGAATGGTGGGCCGTGCTGGACTCGAACCAGCGACTCTCTGCTTAAAAGGCAGATACTCTACCAACTGAGTTAACGGCCCACTCAACAAGTCAGGAAGCCATTTTTCCTAACATTCATCCGTAGGAGTGTCAAGGCAATTCTAAATATCAAGTACCTCCTGTCGGGCTTTGCAACTAGGTAATTAATTAGTGCTCATCCGAAAACCCCGATTTTCGCATGAGCGCCATCAGCGAACAGCTTTCAGCTCTCAGCAAAATACATTTAAAAACCTAAGGTTAGGCCGATCGCTGACAGCTTCATCCGGGAATCTCTGATTTCCGGATGGACACTAATTAACATCAGCAAAACAAAGATTTTTGTCAAGGGGAAAGATCAACAGGAGTTTCCCCATTTTTTTTGTCTTTCAGCATTGTGTTGCCTGAGTCAGCCCCGAGCTGCAGCAGGGGTCTCTTCTTTAGTTCCAAGGCTCCGGCCTGGTCACTTCCAGCGCAGCTGCACGTGGGTGAAGGCGCCCCCCTCCCTGTTCCCACCTCTGCTGCGCTTCGGCGGGCCAGGGGCTCCCCCACGCACAGCAGCGGAAGTGAACACAGGCCTCCCGCCAGTCACGTCAGAAAAGACCCCTGCAGCAGCTCGGTTTAGAGAAGCACAGGTCCAGTTTCAGATCCTTTCGGGTCTATCGGCCCATACACGCGGATTTTTCGCGCTTGATCCAACCTGTTTTGGGGAAACTCCTGGAAAGATCAAGCCAGGATATTTCATCAATAGAGCGTGACGGCGACCACCTCAGGATCTCAGATTTCAGATTTTAGATTTCAGATTGAAGGGTGTCTGAAGTAAACTGGTTATTGGGGAAAAATAAGAAAGAAACTTTAACTTTCATCGTTTATTTTGTCTTACTCGGTCTTTTGCAATCTCAAATCCTCAATCTACAATCTGCAATCCATAACCGTCCTTCAGTACGTCCTCGGTTGCCGGACTTACTGCTCAGGGATTGTGGTTGCGCGTAGCACACCCTTCTTCAAGGTCTCGCGACGGCAATTTATAAAACATTCGAGCCAGACGGTATTCCGGCATAATTTTTGAATAGATAACAGTGTGTTATTAAAATAAATCTGCCCCGGACGCGGGGCTAAATCAGTTGAAATGGTATGGTAAAATGTTTATAGTTAGATGAGGATTGAGTGATTATCAGGGAGGGTCGCGAGTGCAAGAGGGCATCGCGGCTTAGTTGATTTCGGAGAAATTTGACACGCGCAAACAAGGGTTGCTATGGCTGACAAAGAAAAAAAATTGCCGGAGCAGAAAGAGCTTGAAAAAGAGCTGAGCGATTACCTTTCCAAGAAGTATGGCGCTCGCATTAAGATAGTTTCGCCCATGATGCTGCCGAAGGCAGCTGAGGAACAGATTGAAGACGACCCCACAGCGGGGAGCGATGCTGTCAATAAGATCCAGTTCGACATGAAGCCGGAAGAACTGGAAGCTTACCTCAACGAATACGTAATCAAGCAGGATGAGGCCAAAGCCATACTTGCCACCAAGGTCTGCACCCATTTCAACCGAATAAAGCATGAGCTTAGAGGCAAGAAAGCCCAGGATCCCACCGTGGTGGGCAGGATAAAGAACAACATTGTCATGATCGGCCCTACTGGTGTGGGCAAAACCTATATGGTAAAGCTCATCGCTGACAAGCTGGGAGTTCCCTTCGTCAAGGGCGATGCCACCAAGTTCAGCGAGACTGGCTATGTTGGTGGCGATGTGGAAGACCTGGTCCGTGACCTGGTTCATGAAGCCAATGACGATATAGAGTTGGCGCAGTACGGCATCATCTATGTTGATGAGATCGACAAGATTGCCTCCAGCCAAAATCTCATCGGTCCAGATGTCTCCCGAACCGGGGTGCAACGGGCCCTCCTAAAGCCCATGGAAGAGACCGAGGTTGACTTGAAGGTGCCTCACGATCCCATTTCTCAGATCCAAGCCATTGAACAATATCGCAAGACGGGAAAGCGGGAAAAGCGAATGGTCAATACCCGCAATATCCTATTTATCGTTAGTGGTGCTTTCAATGGTTTGTCTGAAATAGTCAAGAAGCGGGTAAAGAAACAAGGAATTGGGTTTGGCGCTGACGTGTCCAGCAAGGATGAAGAGGAGTTTTACCTGAAGATGGTAAAGTCTGAGGATCTCATGCAGTATGGTTTCGAGAGTGAATTTGTTGGTCGGCTACCCGTGGTATCCGTTTTCGAGGAGCTATCGGAGGAAGACCTCTATGAGATTCTCAAAAACCCAAAGAATCCGGTGATAAATGCCAAGAAGGCGGATTTCCGTGCCTACGGCATTGACATCCGCTTCGAAGACGAAGCCCTGAAAATATTGGCCTCCAAGGCTCAGGAAGAGCGGACAGGCGCTCGGGGTCTGGTGAGTGTGCTGGAAAAAGCGGTGCTTGCTTTTGAAAAGAAGCTTCCTTCCACCGACATTCGTTTCTTTGTGCTTACACCAGAGGTGGTAAAAGATCCAGATGGAGCGTTGGGGACCGTCCTTGAAAACCCTGACGCCCCGGAACTGGTTGAGCGCTACGAGAAGGTATTTGCAGAGGATAAAGCCGCAGCAACCCAGACTGTTTTGGATGAGCAGGATTTCTATCGGGAGAAATATGGCTCGGCTTTCACCGGAGAGCGCATTGACCTGATTGTTACCTGGCACGTGCTTTCGGGAATGACTTTGGAGAGTCTCTTTGAAGAAGTCGGCTCCATGATCGGCGAGGTCAGGGACTTCGAGTCCACCTTTGGCAAGAAGAGGCGAGTTCGGATCCGTTTTGCCGAGGATGCCGTGGATGAGATTCTTCAAAGGGCAGTTACCCAAGGGGTCAGCGCTGACACCATCTGTCGACGGGTGTCCACAGATTACGATTACGCGCTGAAACTGATCATGGACAAGACCGGCCAGGAAGAATTTATCATCACCAAGGAAGGAATCGAGGATCCTGAAACTTTTATAAATGATATGATCCGAGAATCCTACGGCACCGGCGCATTTGCCATTCCAGGCCCCAAAAAGAAGTAATCCCGGTTAAAGGGTTTTTGAATGATAGGCATATCTAAGCTGTACTGCGGTACAGTGGAACCATCTGACGCGCTTCGCTATGGGCGTCAGTCAAAAAATCTTCCTTCTCATCTACTCCAGTTTTCAAGTGACAAGAAACCGGTTGTGGTCTGGAATGTCACCCGCCGCTGCAACCTGAAGTGCGTCCACTGCTATGCTCACGCCACCGCGGAGGCTGCAAGAGATGAGCTGAGCACTGAGGAAGGAAAGGGTTTGCTGGATGACCTGGCCCAGTTCGGCTGTCCGGTTATGCTCTTTTCCGGTGGTGAACCCCTGGTTCGGCAAGATCTGGTGGAACTGGCTGATTACGCTGTAAAGCTAGGGATGCGGGCGGTGATCTCAACAAATGGCACCTTGATTACCCGGTCCGTTGCCCAGACCTTGAAAGAGGTGGGCCTGTCATATGTGGGCATCAGCCTGGATGGAATGCGAGAGGTCAATGATAGGTTTCGTGGAGTTAGAGGTGCTTTCGACCGCGCCATGGCCGGGATTGAACACTGCCAACAAGCGGGCATAAAGGTGGGTCTGCGTTTTACCATCAATCGGATGAATGCTGCTGAGATCCCTGCTATTTTTGACCTGTTGGAGGAGCGGGACATTCCCAGGGTGTGCTTTTATCACCTGGTTTACGCCGGACGGGGAAGCGACCTGATCGAAGAGGATCTCAGCCGCGAAGAGACTCGTGAGGTAGTGGACCTGATTATCGATCGCACCAGGGATCTGCACGAACGCGGTATGCCGAAAGAGGTATTAACAGTAGACAATCACGCTGATGGGCCTTATGTATATTTACGCCTCCTCAGGGAGGGTTCGGAGCGAGCCCAAGAGGTGCTCGAACTATTGAAAATGAACGAGGGTAATAGCTCCGGTCGTGGCATCGGCTGTGTGAGTTGGGATGGCGAGGTGCACGCTGATCAATTCTGGCGACATTACTCGTTCGGAAATGTGCGCGAGCGCCCTTTCAGCGAGATTTGGACTGATATGTCTGACCCACTCATGGCTCGTCTCAAAAACAAAAAGGAATTCGTCACAGGTCGTTGCGCCTCCTGTCACTGGTTGGATGTATGCGCGGGCAATTTTCGTGTTCGTGCCGAGGCCGCTGAAGGCGACCTCTGGGCGCCGGATCCGGCCTGCTACCTTACAGACGAAGAGATAGCACAAACCATCTAGAGATTGCGGATTTCGGATTTCGGATTTGGGAATTAATGAAGCGCCTATTGATTTAGCTCCGCAAAAAACCTCTTTTCCCCTTGAGGCGTCCTGTGATAGTTCGTCATCCCGGCCAAGTCCCGTAAAGCGGGACGCGAGCCGGGATCCAGACAACGTCCCCGCGAAGCTTGTCCCTGACTTCGATCAGGGAGCGGGGAACCAGGTACCAAATGGCATCATTGAATTTTCACTGGATTCCGGATCTCGTCCGCTCCGGTGGACTCGTCCGGAATGACGGGTTGGGCGGATTGTCACATAGCTTTCAGGGGGAGAGGAGATTTTTCGGCTTATAGTGCAGAAGCCTATCAAGGAATTTGAGGCTTAAGGACTTCGTACTCGGACCCTTCAACTAATCACTTCCCATTTTCTTTTTAGTTTTTCTAATAATCACAGTTGGCAACTGATAAGTGCCCATAAAAGGTTTTTTGTGTTAAAACTTTAGGCACTTTAAGTAAACTTCCAGATCACTTAAGCTCATCTCTGCGAGGAGGAGGGGGTATGTATTTCCCTACATATCGGCCGCGAAGGCTGCGACGTAATGAAATAGTGCGGAGCATGGTACGTGAGACCCATCTGACAGCGAATGACTTTATGTACCCGCTCTTTGTTGTTCCCGGTGCCGGTGTGCGCAATCCAGTACCGTCCATGCCCGGGGTTTTCCAACTGTCAGTGGACGAATTGGTGAAGGAGGCGACGGAGGTGAGGGATCAGGGCATTCCCTCGATCCTGCTATTCGGTATTCCGGAAACAAAGGATGAGTTGGGCTCTGGAGCTTATGCCAGTGACGGTATTGTTCAGCAGGCCTTGCAGGAGTTGAAGGAAAAGGTTAGCGACCTGTTTCTGGTCACGGATGTATGCATGTGTGAATATACCAGCCACGGGCACTGCGGCGTGGTTAAAGAAGGGGATGTGGACAATGATGCCACCCTGGAGCTACTGGCGCGCACGGCGGTGTCACACGCTAGGGCCGGGGCGGACATGGTAGCGCCGTCGGACATGATGGATGGCCGCGTGGCAGCCATACGGGAGAGTCTGGATGAGAATGGTTTTTCTCATGTTGCCATTATGGCCTATGCAGCAAAATACGCTTCCAGCTTTTATGGGCCATTTAGAGACGCCGCCCATTCCACCCCGCAATTTGGGGATCGGCGTTCCTATCAGATGGACCCCGGCAACAGTAAAGAAGCCCTCCGGGAGATCAGTTTGGACATCGAGGAAGGTGCCGACATCATCATGGTAAAACCCGCTCTTGCTTACCTGGACGTGATTCGGCGGGTCAGCGTCGACTTCGATTTGCCCCTGGCGGCCTACAATGTAAGTGGTGAGTACTCAATGATCAAGGCTGCCGCAGAAAAAGGCTGGTTGGACGGGCAACGGGTAATGATGGAAGTACTGACCTCGATTAAACGGGCAGGGGCGGATATAATTATTACCTATTTTGCCAAAGAAGCCGTGAAGGAGTTGAGTAAATAAACTAGGG
>JASFEM010000083.1:0-14886 GCA_050124835.1 Syntrophobacterales bacterium
AACATTCCCATTGTCGGGCCTGTTGTGGGCGAGCTTCTGTTCATTCTGGCCAGGGCCCTAAACTCTCAAGCCATTCTGGAGTTGGGAACCGCCACAGGGTACTCGGCCATTTACCTGGCACAGGGACTGAGCAGTCAGGGTGGGAGACTTATTACCCTGGAGCGGGACGAGGACATGGCTATCAAGGCCAATGAGAACATTGCCAGAGCCGGGCTAACAGACCGGGTGGAGGTCAGGGTGGGCGATGTGGTCCAGGTTCTGGAAGAACTGGAGGGCCCCTATGATCTCATTTTCATGGATATTGATAAGGAAGCCTACGCACCGGCTCTGCCCGAATGCCGTCGACTACTCAGACTGGGTGGCCTTTTGGTGGTTGACAATGTTGCCTTTCAGGGAGCTAACGAATTCAACCACAGGATATTCAACGATAAACAGTGGCGAAATGTCCAGCTATACTCCCTTTTGCCCAATCACTCGCCCGAAAAAGACGGGTTGACCCTAGCGGTGCGAGTAGCATAAGGGTGGATACGCTTATTCAAGATTTTAAAGGGGTCAATTCATAAGTAGGTGAAAACTATCCCTATCACAAAAGTAGTTTTTCTATTGACATGATCACTGCATGGGCTCTAAGCTACTATTAGATTGCTTTTTTGACCACAATCAAGATTCTGGAGATTCACAAATGAAACTCAAATTTTGCTGGGCTTGCTCCCAACAGCTACTCGGTTGGGAGCACAAGAAATCAACTTCCAAGCCAGCATGTTCCACGTAACTTCATCTCTAGCAGCCCTAATGTAGGGTACGGTTTGCACAAGAAAGAGTTCCTCCGCTTCTCCTCACCACAGTATACCTCCCGTAGTTTTATAGCCGGCGCTCGAGCCCAACACAGTATCACCATCTCGGTGCAGGATAGAAACTAGGAATGACGTCTGTTATCGAGTGACAGAGCACACCCTATATCGACTCGAATGCAGATCAAGTAGAACTGATTTTTTGTTCCGCTTGGACAAATCTCACAAAAGTACTCGTACGGGTCGAACCAGTTACATTCTGACTTAAAAGATTTCCTGTCCCGCATCCAATTAGGGCAGAAGGGGGGTAAATATGTTCATCCAACAAACAGATCTTTTTCGGGGAATGAATAAGGGTTTTGTGAAGGAAGTATTCGACATTACGGCAAAAGAATCCCTTAATCAAGGAGACGTTCTCTTTCACCAAGGAGATCACGCCAAACACTTCTATATCTTAATTAAGGGGCGCGTTAGGCTGGGCACTCGCGACACTGGACAAGTGGTCCACACAGTTAGCCGGCCGGGGGAGACCTTTGGCTGGTCTAGTCTTGTGGGTCGTGATGTTTACTCCGCATCCGCCGAATGCATCGCACAAACAAAGCTGCTTAGGATTGAGAATGAAAAGTTCCAGGAAATCCAGGAGAAAGACCCAGTTAATGGGCTAATCTTCTTCAAACGATTGGCAGGGGCGCTCGGTGAAAGGCTCATCAATAGTTACGGTGCACTGGGTCTGGCACAGCCCAGCGAGGATCATCGGACCTACGGAAGCTCGCTGACCCATCAACAAACAAGCGAAGAGGTAACTGAAAGTGCATAGTGGCCATCACCGTGTGCCTGACTCATACACCGGGTGAAATAAAGAATAGGCGGACCCGCCTTAGCCCAAGCTTCCTCGCGGTGTTCGCCACACCTTGTCTTTAGAGAAAAGGATCCACCGGCATAGCTGTTGGATCCTTTTTTTTGCCGTTACGCTCTATCTGCTTTGAACTACCCCAAATTTCACTATGTCAAACCACTCATCGAGCATTCAACGAATAGTTGCAAATGTTTGGGAGTGGTGTCAAGATTGGTAAAGTTTTGACCGCAAATACAAATGCTGTGCAGGGAGGTGAAAGACAATGTCTTTATTTCTAAAAAAGAGTTCGAAAAAGGCTGGTCTGCCACCAGGAACCGTTGTTTTTGTGGGGGAAAAAAAAGTAGAGGAGATTAGGATCACGATTATTGATTACGATGAGAACCAATATGATGAAAGAGAAATCAAAAACATTGAAGAGTGTTTTCCATACAAGGATACTCCGTCTATTTCGTGGATCAACATAGATGGTGTTCATCAAGTTGACGTTATCGAAAAGCTCGGGGCTCATTTTGTTCTTCACCCTCTGCTTCAAGAAGATGTGGTGAATACTCATCAAAGGCCAAAATTTGATGAATTTGACGATCATCTATTTATTGTCTTGAGGATGTTTTTTTTTGATGAAGAGAAGAATGAGCTGAAGGGAGAACAAATCAGCTTAATTGTTGGAGCCAATTTCGTTATCTCCTTTCAGGAAAGACAAGAAGATGTTTTCGAGCAAGTCAGAGAAAGATTGAGAAACGGTAAAGGCCGCATTAGAAAGAGGGGTAGCGATTATCTAGCCTATTCTCTAATTGACGCCATCGTAGATAGCTATTACAACATCCTCGAAAAACTTGGAGAACACCTCGAATCATTGCAGGAAGAGTTGGTGTCCGAGCCCAAGTCAGAAGACCTGAAGATCATCCAGCATCTAAAGAGGAACATGATCTTTTTCCGAAAGTCGGTTTGGCCTTTACGTGAAGTAATAGGCGGTTTGGCAAAGAGTGAGTCGAATTTAATTAAAGAAGACGTTCTAGTTTATGTAAGAGATGTATATGATCATGTAATTCAAGTAATTGATACAATAGAAACTTTTAGAGACATGCTATCCGCCATGCTGGATATCTATTTATCAAGTGTAGGAAATAAGATGAACCAAGTTATGAAGGTATTAACGATCATCGCAACTATATTTATTCCGATGACTTTTTTAGCCGGCGTTTACGGAATGAATTTTAAGTATATGCCAGAGCTTGAATTGAAGTATGCTTATCCCGTTTTTTGGTTTGTTGTGTTTACAGTATTTATAGTAATGGTAATCTGGTTCAAAAGGAAGAAATGGTTTTGAAAAGAAAAACTTGAAGATGCCACTTGGTCTTCGGTTGCGAGTGATCAGGCTGAGCGGCAAATTCTTCTCCGATAAAACGGCTGCACTTCAAAAGTCAAAAGAACAACTCCGGCCTCGCTTGATCTTCTAAGTACCGACCTCTCCCATGACCGCCGGCGGCCGCTGCCTTTGACTTTCTCGAGCGACACAAAGCAGCCAGGTTGGGGGTGGACAGAAACGATTTTCCAGGGACCATGGTAGTAAGAAGCCCATATTCTTGAACACGCGCTGGAGAAGGCAGATGGAATCAGATCTCAGTAAACTGATAATCGTTGCTGTAGATGGTTCGGAGAGTTCCCTGAAATCGTTGGATTACTTAAACCTCATCTACGACCCGGTGCACAATCTAGAAGTTGTTCTCTTATACGTTTTACCTACACTGCCACAGATCCTTGTTGCTGATAAAAACCGTGAGACCAAGTTAAGACTTTTGAATATCGAAAAGAAAAATATCGAAGTGGCGAGCCGCATTCTTGCTGAGGCAAGGAGTATTCTGATTGATAGAGGATTCAAAGAAGAGCGGATCAAGGGAGTCCATAGAAAAAAGCAGGTGGGTGTAGCTCTGGATATTTGCAGCTTCGCAGAAGACAAGCTGGCAGATGCTGTGATCATCAGCAGCAGAGGAAGAAGTAGGCTGGAGACCTTTTTCTCGGGGGAAGTGGCAAGCAAATTGGTTGAGCACTGTTGGACCTGCCCGGTCTGGGTGGTGGAGGGTGCTGTGAATTCAAAAAAAGTGCTCATCGCCATGGACAGCTCAGAGAATGCTCTTAGAGCAGTGGATCATGCCGGTTTTATGCTTTCAGAAACCGATTCTCAAGTGACTCTTTTTCACTCCAAGCGCCACTTGAGACGTTTCCTGCCACAAGAGGTGATAGAGGCAGCACCAGAAATCGAAGAACTTTGGAAACACAGAGCCGGAGAACAGATTTCTCCCTATATGAAAAAAGCGAAAGATACACTCATTCAGGCGGGACTCGCCGAGGAACAGATCAACATTAAGGTGGTTGACGGAAGCCGAAGTGCAGCCGCCGACATCCTCAAAGAAGCTCGGAGTAACAATTTCGGCACCATAGTCCTCGGCCGGAAGGGACACTCCGGTGTCAAGGAATTTTTCATGGGCAGCATTGCCAGTAAAGTTTTACAGGACCATCAGGGCATGGCTGTTTGGATAGTACACTGAGTCTAAGGAGGTCTAGGATGAGAAGGACAATTATCTACACTGCTTGTTTTCTGTTCTTATGCCTTTCGCCGCTTGCAATGGCAAAATCTAGAGAAGCGCCCAATCCATTTAACCTAATTGTTGGAAAAAGCTCATATGAAGATACTGTCAAAGAAGCCAAGAGTCGAAACTGGCAATATCAAGAATATGAAAAGAAGCACTTCAAACCCATAGGAAGGAAGGACCCCGCACGCGGCAAGAACACGTTTATCAAAACAATACCCAAACGGCTGGAAGGAATCAGGAGCATTTTTCTGTTTTTTAGTGTGGACTCCACCCTTGATGCACTGATGGTTGTCCTCGATCCGAAGCTGTCCGATGTCGTCGTGCAGGAGCTCGACAATAAGTATCAACTGGTGGAGAAAAGCTTGAAGGGCGAAAAGCTTTCAGCTCCTTATCCGTACGCACTGTGGCAAAAAGGAAATGTCTACATAGAATTGCAGAAGCCGAGCGCCTATCGGGTGAGATTATTATATGTGGAGAAGGCAGTTTACCCAAACTACAGGGAGTTCCTTAACAAAAGCTATCCGCGCTATCGACACAAGGAACTGCGGCATGGCTGGATGGACGAGCTGTAATTAAGCGGCTGAAAACATCTTAAAGAGACCCGGGAAAATTACCTTGCATTGAGCACAGCAACCTTATTATATCGTGTTACCGGGTGTCAATCATCTGTGGCATCCCAACAGTAAAGAGTTTTGCCAACCAAGAATCCGTGGGATCATCAAAATGCCACTACAATGTTTTTTATCTTCCTTGGAGGTTTTCATAAAGTGATCTCTAAACTATGTATCGGAGGTAAAACATGAAGGTCGATGAATTCATGACGACAAGAATCGCCTCAATTGATGCTGATCTTTCAGTGTACGATGCCATAGAAAAGATGGTTGACAGAAGAATTCGATCATTACTTGTTATGTTTACAGGAAAAGACAGCAATCACGGTGTTATAACAGCAAGAGATGTAGTGTTTAAAGTATTAGCGAAAGGGATAAACCCAACTGATATCAAGGTATCATCTATAGCAGCCAGGCCAATAGTATGCGTAGATCGTGAGGCTACCTTGGCTGAAGCTGCAGCCTTGATGGAAGAATCACACATTGCCAGACTTTTTGTCTGCGAAGGTGAAAACATTATCGGGGTGGCATCCTTATTGGATGTCATGTCCGCTTCGCTGATCATGAGAGCAAGAGGGGAACATGTTCCTTAAAAAGATATTTGACTACGGCAAAAAGGAAGAGCGGGTAATAGAGAATATCAAGAAGCACCTTGAGCTTCTGTGCAATGCCTGTGATTCTTTTCATAGGGCTATGGAAGAGAATGACAAGAATCTTGTCCGCGAAGTTGTCGATTCCGAACGCGAAGGTGATTCTGTCAGGCGAGAGATCATCGCCAGTATTTACGCGGGTGCTTTTCTACCATACCTCCGTCCCGATCTGTGCAGATTTGCTGAAATAGTCGACAGGGTTTTCGATTCCCTCCAGCAGACCGCTTTCAATTATCTTGAGGTAAAACTCCCTGAGCACATAAGAGACGAGTGTGTGAGGGTAGCCTTTTTGAATGCCAGGATGTGTGAAATGCTCTCGATCAGCTTCGATGCAATGCTGAATGGGGAGGATCTTCGAGAAAAGGCTTTGGCGATTAGGATTTATGAGAAAAAAATTGACGATATTAAACACGGTGTCGTCAGAGACCTGCGGCAAATACCAGTAGATGATTTCTGGCAAGGCAGGATACTGGCCGATTTTGTTTCAGGTCTCACCAGCATAAGTGACACCATGGAAGATGCCGGTGATCACCTGCAAATTCTAAGTGTGAGCATGAAATCGTGAATGGGTGACTTGAACGGTACAGGTAATGTGGAAGGTTCTCAGCGGCGTTGTTCTGGGTTGGAGTCTCGGGGCGAATGACTCAGCAAATATCTTCGGGACAGGGGTCACTACTGGAACAGTAAAATATCGAACAGCCATTCTGCTCACAGCCGCATTTGTACTGCTCGGTTCTTTGATAGAGGGGCCAAAATGTATTAAGACTCTCGGAGAGATTTCGCTCCTTCAGCCCTTAGATGCCTTTGTCTGTGCCCTGGCAACAGCCATCACCATGGGCTTTCTCACCTTCTTCGCCCTTCCCGCCTCCACTTCTCAAGCAATTGTCGGTGCCATTGTTGGAGCAGGGATTCTCTCGGGCTCAGCGGATTTTTCCAAACTTTACAAGATCGTCTCATGTTGGGTTTTAGCCCCCATCGGTGGCGTCATTATCGCCTTTGTTCTTCACAAATCGCTTGGCTATCTTTTGGACAAGACCGTTACCAGCATCAAGCACCGAAATTTGGTCTACACCATTGGCTTTCTGGCCGCAGGAAGCTATGGAGCCTATTCATTAGGGGGTAACAATGTGGCAAATGTTACGGGAGTCTATGTTGGGGCGGGAGTTTTGTCTGCCGACATGGCGGCCCTCATTGGCGGTCTTAGCATTGCCAGCGGTGCTCTTACCTACAGCAAAAAGGTGATGATGACTGTGGGTAAAGGCATCGCTCCATTGGACCCTTTTTCGGGTCTCATTGCTGTGATCGCCGGAGCACTAACCCTTCACATCTTTACTCAGATTGGGGTGCCGGTGTCCTCTTCTCAGGCGATTGTCGGGGCCGTCGTAGGCGTGGGAATTGTGGGAGATGTGCGAACGGTGAATCACAAAATGCTCGCCAGGATAACTCTCGGCTGGCTCTCGACACCGATCTGCGCAGGAGCCTTGACCTATTTCTTTGTCCTGCTCGTTACTTAGCCCGGCGGATCGAAGGTCATGTGGAGGGTGTGACTGGCTGGTCCATTGGCAACAGTTGGAAAGCGGAAAGCGACCCCGCTCAAGAGATCGCCTCCTTGTATGATAAACTTGAATCGGTGATCTTACCTATGTTTTATGAACACCCCTACGATTATGCCTCGGTTAGGCGTTCTTCTCGGCCACTAGCAAAGCAACAGGAAAGCGGTGGAGAACCTCACCAATTTTCACTGCATTGCCGTTTTCAATGACTTCTCCACTAAGCATGTTATTCCATTTCCTAGGGGAGCCTTCGGGCAGCAACACGTGAGTATCTTGCCAGACTTCAGTGCCTAAAGGATATTCGCCATTATTTACCAGAGCGGTCAGAAATCGTGGTGCCACTGTCACGGCCCAACTCTTGCGGTGGTTCCTTGCAAAGGAGACGATGTGATCTTTGAACTTTCCAGCTACCTCTAGAGGGATATATCTTCCCACCCGGAAGACCTGAAGATGTTGGTTCCTCGCCTTAAGGGCCATATGGATCAAAAAAAGCTTAATTCTGCCATCCTCTTTGGTACTCAACAATTCGGCAATGAAGCTCGAAATACTTCCCTGGATTCCATCATTTATGTTCCGGAGCATCGCTCTCCTCGTTTCAAAATCTACAGAGCGGCGGTTGTCTGGATCTACCAGATTGAGATCCCACAACTCAGCTCCCTGATAAAAATCAGGCACACCGGGTGACGTTACTTTAAGGAGCACCTGGGAAAGTGAGTTGAATATACCGTAAAATGCCAGCTTTTTCTGAAAAGGTAAAAACTCCTCGAGAAACCGATTTTGTGGCGCCGATTCCAATAACCGATCCACAAATGACCCGCAAGCCTCTTCATAGGCGTGGTCCGGCTTCAGCCAGGCAGTGTGTACCTTGGCCTCTCTGACCGCCTTTACCACATAGCTTTGAATTCGTTCTATGAAGACAGGATAATCCTCATCGCCAAAGGGGAAAGCACCCACAAGTGTCTGGTATATAAAATATTCATCGTTTTTGTCGGGTGCTCTGAGGCCATCAATTTTTCTTTTTTTCTTGCTGTTGATTTTGCTCCATTTTCTTAAATTCGTCTCCCACTCTTCGGGCAACTCGGAAAGGACGTTGAGTCTTGTCCTCACATCCTCTCCTCTCTTGGTATCGTGCGTTGAGGTGGCGTTCAATGAGTGGGGCCAGAAATCGTTCCTGTTTTTGTTGAAAACATGAAACTCTTCCAGAGGAATCCCGAAGGTTTTTGGGAATCCACCCACTTCATTGAGGGACAAAAGTCTGTTGTAAGTATAGAGCGTTGTGTCTTCAAATCCTTTGGCCATTAGCGGTCCGGTGAACTGCTGGAATCTCATGACAAAGTGAATGCACTGCTTTTTTTCTTCTTGCGAGAGATAGTCTCCAAGCTCCAAGAGAAGAAACCGTTTAATAAACTGGAGTTCATGCATGAGTCCCGGCTTGCTCATTAGCGCTTTGTCAACCGCAGCACGTATGTGCAGACGATCGTCATCCCGTAATACTTCATCACTGATATAGGTACGATACACCGGAAATCTCGCCATCACCTCGACCATGGCCATTTTGAGGCCATAAAGGGTTATGTCGCCACCGTGTCGATCCCTGCTGGATGCCCTCTTTAGCAGATTGGCAATATTGTCCACATCGCCGGCCATGTGTTTTTCTAATATGAGTTTCTTTTTCTCATATACCAGCTCCGCGAGTGACATTTTCAGGTTGGTGAAACGAGAGTAAGTTCTGGTAAATTTCCTTTCATTGTCTTTCTTGCAGAAAATCCCATTGACGTAATTCAAAAAGTCATAACCGGTGCTTCCCTGTATGGGCCAGGCACGGGGTAATTTCTCATCCATCTCCAAAATCTTCTCGGCTACGATGTATGTCTGTTCAACCTCCTTCCTGAGTACTTCCAGATATCTCGTAGGATCGTAAAGACCATCTATATGGTCTATTCTCAAACCAGAGACTTTCCCTTCTTTGAGCAATTTAAAGATAAGTGAATGAGTGTGATTAAAAACGGTGTCATCTTCTACCTTCAAAGAGATAAGTTCATTGATGTTGAAAAATCTCCGATAATTTATCTCTTCTGTTGCAACCTTCCAGAAGGATAACCTAAAGTGCTGCTCCGAGAGCAAGTTATCCAAAAGGTTAAAGCTTAGAGGACTCTCTGGGTCTCCATTGAAAATTGATATGTTGATATCAATGAATCGTTTGATATGTTCGTTTGTCGAATAGAGCTCCCAAAGCATTCTCTTGGCAAAGGTCATCTGAGCGTATCTTTCCTTGTTTTCTTCTTGAGAAGGCAAATTTTTCAGCGCGTAGACTATCCCGAGCAACTTGGTTAAATCAGAGTGATCGCTGCCCAGACTATTTTTAAGCCGGCCCAGGTCATGGGTAAAGATATTCAAATAAGACTCAATTCTCAGCGGGAACTGCATATCGAAGTAAGTTAATCGCAACCCGCTTTCATCGTAAACGAGCTTAATCTGACCGCTTTCCAAAGCTTCACCAAAGAAGGTGCCCAGAAAAGGAGCGAGAACCCTACCTCGAATACCTTCGTAAGGATGCTCCCAATCCACATCAAAAAAGCTATAATATTCCGACGCCTGACCGTTTTCTAGCACATCCATGAGCATGGTATTTTCGTGGTTGTAGGCCATGTGGTTCGGAATGATATCTTGCAGCCACCCTAGCTTGTGCTTGGCCAATTCCATTGCGAGTTCCTCAAAGTCGGATTCTGTACCCAGATCGGAATTGATCTGGTTCTGGTCAACCACGTCGTAGCCATGCGGACTTCCTTTTCTTGCCTTGAAAATAGGGGAAGCATACAGATCTGAGATTCCCAATTCGGCCAGATAGGAGATTATTTCCTTGGCCGCTTGAAAATCAAAGGATGGATTGAATTGAATTCGATACGTGGCCGTTGGTATGCGCATTTGTTTATGAGCTGATCCTGATAAGGAGTTTTTCGCAAAGACCGATGAAGTGCTCCACCGCTTGGCGAGCCTCTTCTTTACCCTGGGTGGCCTCACCTTTCAATTCTGCATAGGCTGGCGAATTGACCATCTCATAGCAGATGTTCTGCACTTTCCACAGGTTCACCTGAAATGGGAGAGAAACCAGTATATCTACTATTGCCCCCAGTTGTCTCAAAAGAGACATTTCCCTGGGATTAACAGAAAGCTCTTCGGCTAATTCTTCTATCCTCCTTCTTATAGAGATTTCTAGGGCAGCGGCGTCGAGAGATACACCCGCCAGCCTTGCTTCTTCGAAAAGATTTCCTATTAACTCAAGATCGAACTCTTCTGCCCCAATTGCCAGCCGGAGGCTATTGCTGATGATAAACTCAGCGGCACTGTATAGTGCTTTTGGTGGCGGGTTGCCGATGTCCTTGAGAAAACGTAGTAACGGGATGTTGTATTCATATAGTGGTCGGTAGGCGGCCTCGGCACCTACCAGAGTCGACTCCAGAATGAGGTCTAGAATCTTTCTCTGCTCGTCCCGGAAAAGGCTTCTGAGCGAATATGAGCAGGGGCCGAAGTGATTTTCCAGAAGCTGCAGAGTTTCAGGAAAGTTTCCCTTGGCAAAGGTTTCAATAACCTCGGGTATCGCGGTTTCGTAGGATTCCGCCGAAGCAAATTCCCTGACTCCACAGCTAAAGTTGTGATCGCCCCAATGTAGGACGCCAAAACAGAGCCTGATACATTCACCTGTAATCTCAGAGGTGATCCGAACGCACCCAACGGCCAGGTTTGTCTTACCGGTCTCCTTAGCTCGATAATCTTCTCTTCGGACCTGATAGCAGAAAATCTTTGCCTTTTCTCCATAGTCTTCGAAGAGAGAACTTACGGCGTAATGGGCAGCGACTTTCTTTAAATCCAAGGCGGCCGGTTTAACGAACTTTTCATAGATCAGGCGACCGTCTCTGTATTCGGCAATATTGCTTTCGGCCCTAGCCAGTAATTCCAAAAAGTTTGGTTCCAAGTCGTGGTTAAAAAGCTCCTGTGACAGCTGCAGCGCTCGTCCGGCATAGTGAATGACCTGAACTGTTTCGATACCTGAGAGTTCATCAAAGAACCAGCCGCAACTGGTGTACATGAGCATGGCATGCCGTTGGAGTTCGAGGAGTTTCAGTGCGATAATCTTTTCGTCCGCTCTCAGATTATGAACACCCTGCTCTTCAAAAAACCTCTCGACATTCTCAGTTGACCGATCAGAGATTACCGCAATGTAATCGTTCCTTGCTTGCCAGGGATCTTTTAGCAGCTCACTTGCTCTTTGCTCGTAGGCTGTCGCCAGAGTGTCTCTAAACCAGTCAAGGGCCTCGCGCAAAGGGGCGCGCCATTCCTGGTTCCAATCCGGTTGGCCGCCCGTCTTACAGCCGCAATCACTTTGCCAGCGCTCGGTGCCGTGGGTGCAGCTCCAAGAGCTGTTCTCGAAGATTTCGACTTCATAGGTAGGTGGGTGTCGTTCCAGGAATTCGCCATAGTTGGTGAGTTTTGCCAGCTCATTTGTCTGGATATGATGTAAGGCATAGGCAAGGGCCATGTCGCCATAGCGATGATGATGGCCGTAGGTTTCTCCATCGGTGGCAATGTGCACCAGTTGCGCCCTGCTGGGTTCCTCGGAAAACGCACTTAGGAGCCTCTGGGCTAGTAACTCCCCCTTGCTCAACAACCCTTCGAAGGCAACAGCGCGCGAAATTGGACCATCATAGAAAAAAAGTTCAATGGTGCGACCTGAGGCCAAATTGAGTGTGTAGGGCATGGTGGGATCAATCCTGCCACCGCTGACATCTTCCCAGTCATCACCTCCCAGGTGCCGAACTCGGCTGGCCTGATGCGGGGCCAGGATGGTAAAGCGTATGCCAAATTCGGCGAGAATATCGAGACTTTCCAGGTCCACCGCCGTTTCCGGCAGCCACATACCTTCGGGGTGGCGGCCAAATCTTCTTTCGAAGTCCCGAATCCCCCAAAGAATCTGAGTGTATTTGTCACGGCGGTTCGCCAGGGGAAGAATCATATGGTTATAGGGTTGGGCCAAGGCCGAGCCGTGTCCAGAGAAGCGCTCTTGACTCAGCCGGTCGGCCTCCACTACAGCTTGGTAGACTTCAGGGGCATGCGCTTCCATCCAGGCCAGGAGGGTGGGGCCGAAATTAAAGCTCATATTACCGTAGTTACTTACGATTTTAATTATCCAGCCTTCTCCGTCCAGAATGCGAGAGGTGGCATTGGTGGCGTAGCACTCGGCTGTGATCCGTTCATTCCAATCGTGGTAAGGATAGGCCGAGTCCTGAAGCTCTATTGCCTCCAGCCAAGGATTTTCTCGTGGCGGCTGATAGAAATGACCGTGAATACAGATGTAGCGCTCCATTGGAGTTAGATTTCCTTTTCTCTGACAAAGACAGCGAATGATTCCGTCGACAAGCTCAAAGAGACCTTCCCCCTTGAAACGATTTCCCGAGGAACAGTGCTCCCAGGGCCGCCCCAGATGGTATCAGCAGAATCCAGTTGCTTCCGCCAGCGTCCGGGCGACAGTGGAAGTGATAAGGATTTCTCCTGTTTATCGAAGTGGAAGGCAGCAGCCGCTTCTTGTTCTTCGCTCCAGCGGCGCCACCACAGAATCTTTTCCTGCTCCAGTCCGGTTACCTCCAGCCGCTCTTTGTCCAGATTCCTCAGAGACGTGAACTCCCGGCGAAGCCGGATGAGCTCGCGGTAGAAACCGTAAAGAACGTCATGTTGCCCTTGAAAACGTAGCTCGCGGTTGAGCTTACAGCGCAAAAAAGTAGCCTCCTCCTGGGGATCGGCTGGTTCTCCTTTCCAGCGGAAGGAGGCAAATTCCTCTTTGCGACCGCACCGCACAGCCTCAATGAGATCCGGATCCGAGTGGCTGATGAAATAATAAAAGGGTGCGGTTTCACCGTATTCTTCTCCCATAAAGAGCAAAGGAATAAAGGGAGAGAGTAGTACCATGCCGGCGGCCAGCTTTAGTGCCCCGAAGGAGACTAGTCCGCTCAATCGCTCGCCTTTCGCCCGATTGCCAACTTGGTCATGATTCTGGGAGAAAACCACGAAACTTTCTGCCGAGAGGCGGCGGGAGGAGTTGCCATGCCGACGTTTCCGATAGAAAGAATAGTCTCCGGAGTAGACGAAACCCTCTTTAAAGGCCTTGACAAGATGCTGGAGCTCGCCAAAATCCTGATAGTAACCTGAGTCCTCATTGGTAAGAAGCGTATGGAGGGCGTGATGGAAATCGTCATTCCACTGAGCATCTAGACCAAACCCTCCAAGTTCGCGGGAACGGACGATTCGCGTGTCGTTGAGATCACTTTCCGCAATGAGATACACCCGGCGGTTGAGCCGATCTGCCAGCTCATGTACAGTCACAGCCAATTCTTCAAGGAATGGCTGGGCCGAAAAGTCTACAATGCCATGAACTGCATCGATCCGCAGTCCGTCCATATGAAACTCCCTCACCCAGTAGAGTCCATTTTCGATAAAGAAACGTCGAACTTCGTCGCTGTATGGTCCGTCAAAATTAATGGCATTTCCCCATGGACCTCTGTAGCGGTCGGTGAAATAGGGACCAAAATCGGCAAGATAATTACCTTCGGGGCCTAAGTGATTGTAAACTACATCCAAAACCACCGCCAGCCCACGCTGGTGGCAGCTGTCTACCAACCGCTTCAGTCCTTCCGGCCCACCATAGGATTTTTGTACGGCAAAGGGATAGGTGCCGTCGTAGCCCCAGTTCCGGCTTCCGGGAAACTGGGCCACCGGCATGAGCTCGATGGCGTTTATCCCAAGGTCCTCTAGCTCGGGCAAACGGGGAATAATAGCCTCGAAGGTGCCTTCCGGGGTAAAGGTTCCAACGTGCAGTTCATAGATGATCCACTGTTCCAAGGGCAGACCGCGCCACGATTCATCTTGCCAGACGAAGTGGGAATCAGCAACCTGGGAGGGGCCATGAACGCCTCGGGGCTGGGAGCGGGAAGCCGGATCTGGTCGCTCTTTGTGGCCGTCGAGGCGGTAGAGATAGAGACTGTGGGGCTCCACCCCTTCGATGACGGCTTGGTGATAGCCCCGCTCCTTTCGTTCCAGTGGTACAACCCTCTCTTTAGGCGAGACCACCTTTACTTCCACATTGTTCGTAAAAGGCGCCCACACAGTAAAGCGGCATCGCCCTTCACCCAGGTAGTCAGCACCTAGATTCTTCTCGCTATTCAAGTTCCCTCATCTCCACTCTCAACCACGAAGATCACAAAGTTTACACAGTAAATTGTCACCCTACTCGTGATATTTTAAAAATACAGCCCCTAGAGGCGGAAGAGTGAGGTTTATGGAGCACCGCCTCCCGTGATATGGAATCGGTGAGGTTTCAATACCACCCATATTGCCATGTCCCGAGCCTCCGTATTCCTTGGCGTCGCTGTTCAAGATTTCTCGCCAATAGCCGGGACGAGGTACGCCCACTCGGTAATTATGTCTGGGAACCGGAGTAAAATTGCACACAATGATCAAATTGTCTTCTTCAGAGCGGGCTTTGCGAATTAGGCTGAGAACGCTGTGGAGAGAATCATTGCAATCGATCCATTCGAATCCGGCAGGATCGAAATCCAGCTGATGCAGAGCCGGTTCCTGACGATAGGTCCGATTGAGGTCTTCCACCCAGCGCTGGAGCGTCGCATGGAGGGGGTAGTCAAGCAGGTGCCAGTGGAGGCTTTCCTCATGATACCACTCGTTCCACTGGCCGAACTCCCCGCCCATGAAGAGGAGTTTTTTCCCCGGCTGTGCATACATGTAGCCATAGAGGAGTCTCAAATTGGCGAATTTCTGCCACTCGTCT
>JASFEM010000084.1:0-14587 GCA_050124835.1 Syntrophobacterales bacterium
CTTTGTTCATGGCCTCGGCAATGATGTTGCCTATGGTCTCATCATTGTTGGCGCTGATTCTGCCAACCTGGGCGATTTCCTTTTGGTCCTTGGTGGGCTTGCTCAACTTCTCGAGCTCTGCCACTGCAACCGCAACCGCCTTATCAATACCCCGTTTGAGATCCATGGGGTTGTGGCCAGCTGCCACCAGCTTGGAGCCCTCGAAAAATATGGATTGAGCCAAAATGGTCGCTGTAGTGGTGCCGTCGCCTGCAACATCAGATGTCTTGCTTGCCACTTCCTTGACCATCTGGGCGCCCATGTTCTCGAATTTGTCCTCCAGCTCGATCTCTTTCGCCACAGTCACCCCGTCTTTGGTAATGGTGGGGGAACCAAAGGTCTTCTCCAAAATCACATTGCGGCCTTTGGGCCCAAGGGTTACCTTTACCGCATTGGTAAGGGCATTTATCCCATCAAGTAGGGACTCTCTGGCTTTTGTGTCAAATTTTAATTCCTTGGCCATCTCGTCTACTCCTTTTTTTCTTTTCCAGATTTCCCTCACTCCCATCGTAGTCGCAAAAAGATGAACTGCTTTCGCAAGCTAAGCCAAAAGCAAGCCGCCTCATTGATGCGGCCGGGAGTTCCGGGATAATCTCCTTTTCAGTCATTTGAATGATTGCAGCAAGCAGCCTACTTTTCCACCACCGCCAAAACATCATCCTCACGCATGATCAACAACTCTTCTCCCTCAATCTTTACATCTGCTCCCGCATACCGACTAAATAGTACGGTGTCTCCTTTCTTGACATCCAAGGGAATCTTGTTGCCGTCTTCCATGACCTTCCCGGTACCTACCGCCAGAACTTTGCCCTGTATGGGTTTTTCCTTGGCAGTGTCGGGAATAATGATACCCCCCTTGGTGACCTCCTCTTCCTCAGTACGTTTCACCACTATGCGATCGTTCAATGGTTGTAGTTTCATGGCTTGCAACTCCTTTTCAGCTACTGCACATATTGCAGAATCTAATGGTAATTGAACAAAAATATTAGCACTCACCTTAAATGAGTGCTAACACGCTACGGAGGATATCCACAACATTACCAAAAAGCAAACCTCGAATTAGATGATTTTTCATCTTAAGGAGTGAAAAGTAACTATGGAGGCAGCGTAACTTCAGTAAACAAAGTTTTTCACTAATTTTCGAAGATATATTGATCATAACGACCACGAACGAGTTCGTAAACGTTTGATCGGAGGTCAGTGCCAACGCGCACGCTGGAAAGGGAAGTTATTAGTAATAGGTTATTCGTTATACGTTATTAGTTATACGGAAAAGACATGGCTGAATATCTCGCGAGCTCTCTTAAAGCTAGACATTCCCAAGCGCTACCAAGGAACAGTCTACGGTGAACTAATAACTTGTAACTAATAACTTCTCAGTGCCTAGTGCCTAGTGCTTAGTGCCTAGTGTCTAGTCCCGTGGCTTGCTCCTTTACAATACCTTTCGCTTCGTGTTACAAGGATTACCGACCGTTAGGGAAGCCCTCAGCTCTCGGCTGTCAGCATTCGGCTAGAAGATCGCCTTGGAAATTTTTACCGATCAAACGACGGAGCATCAGGCGAGCTTGACCTCGGGAAATCTTCGAAATCTTAATCCTCTCGCATTTGTCTTAATATTTCGTTCTGCTGAACGCTGATGGCTGAAGGCTGATAGCTTATAAACTCAATGACCAGATGGCAGCCACAAGATCACTACTTTAACCGGGCAAAGAAGGAAGGTTTTGGCGCCCGGTCAGTCTACAAGCTCGAAGAGGTTGATCGGCGCGTCCGGTTACTCAGACCCGGTCAGCGGGTCCTCGACTTGGGCTGTCATCCAGGATCTTGGCTGCAATATTGTGCCCGGGTTGTGGGAAAACGCGGTTTGGTAGTAGGGGTCGATATTCGCAAGATCACACTTGAACTGCCTCCCCACGTCAAAGTTATTCAGGCCGATGTTTTCGAACTTTCACCCGCCGAACTTCATCACTTCTCCAAAGAGTTTGACGTGGTGTTGAGTGATCTGGCACCTGCGACTACGGGTATTCGCTCTGTTGACAGTGATCGCTCCTTTCTACTCTTCCAGCGAGCTGTGGCTTTAGCCGACGACCTGTTGCTGCCCGGCTCGCATTTCCTTGGTAAAATTTTCCAGGGTTCCGGTTATGACGAAATCGTCAAGGAACTTAAGGGTAAGTATCGCAAGGTCAGAGGAATCAAACCTCGCGCCACCCGCAAGCAGAGCAAGGAAATTTTTCTCCTTGCCATGGATAAAAAGGCTTAGTATTCAATGTAACTGTTGCGATAATGACGCTTAGCAACGGTGACGCGGAGTGTTGAGCAGACAGCTGTTTCCAATTTAGAAATCCGAAATCCCAAATCGCCTCGTTTCCGCGTCGTTGAAGGACGTCGCCTGAAACACGACATAAGAAATGACTCCCCTTATTGGAAATCGATCTTAAACAAGGGAAAGAAAAATGTCCGGACATTCAAAATGGCATAGTATACGGCACAAGAAAGGCGCTACAGACGCCAAACGGGGCAAAATATTTTCTAAACTGATCAAGGAACTCATGGTAGCCGCTAGAATAGGGGGTGGGGATCCCGCGGCTAATCCACGATTGCGAACGGCCATAGCCGCAGCCAAGGCCGAAAACATGCCCAAGGATAACATCGAACGCGCCATAAAAAGGGGTACCGGCGAGCTGGAAGGAGTTAATTACGAGGAGTTCATCTACGAAGGTTATGCTCCGGGCGGTGTGGCAGTATTAGTTGAAATTTTGACCGATAACAGGAATCGCGCTGCTGCCGATGTCCGTTACATCTTCAGCAAACGGGGGGGCAGCCTCGGCGAGGCTGGCTGTGTGGCCTGGATGTTCGACAAGAGAGGCTTGATCGTTTTTGAGCAAGACCAGGTTAGTGAGGACGAGATCCTTGAGGTGGCCCTCGAAGCAGGTGCCGAGGACGTGGTCACCACTGAGGACCAGTTTGAAGTTCATACTGATTTAGCTGCCTTTGAGTCGGTCAAACAGGCCTTTGACGACCGAGGCCTAAGTTACACCATGGCAGAGATAACAATGGTGCCCCAGAATACTGTAAAGATTGATAACGAGTCCCAGGCAAGCCAGGTGCTTAATCTAATGGAGGCTATTGAGGACTCTGACGACGTACAGAAAGTGTACGCCAATTTCGACATTCCAGCTGAGATTTTAGAGCGAATATCGTAAATGACAGCAGGCAGGAGGCAGCAAGCAGCATTCATTTTATCTAATGCACAGGTTAGAGGAGCCAGGAGTCAGAATCCAGAATCCAGGAAAAAAACATAACAATTCTGTAACTCTACTGGCTACTAGGTATTGATTCATGAGAATCATTGGTATAGATCCCGGCTCCACCGTCACCGGCTATGGTGTTGTGGAACAGGTGAACCTCCGGCTGTCCCACGTTGCCAGCGGCCGGGTAGTTTCCCCCACCAAAATGCCCTTTCACGATCGATTGAAAAGAATCTATCTTGAACTTAACGAGGTCATCTCCCGTTACACACCTCAGGTTATGGCCGTTGAAGATCTCTTCATAGCCCGCAACATCAAAAGTGCGCTTAAACTGGGCCATGCCCGGGGAGTTGCCATTTTGGCGGGGCTAAATGCTGATCTCGCTATTGCCGAATATTCACCCTTAGAGGTAAAAAAGGCACTGGTGGGATATGGTCGCGCCCAAAAACAACAAGTGCAGGAAATGGTCCGCATCCTGCTTAGTCTTGGGGAACTACCCGAATCAAACACAGCTGACGCGCTAGCTGTCGCCATCTGTCATTTGCATTGTTGCCAGGGAGCTGGAAAGCTCACCTACGGAGGGCAACGATGATTGCTCACATCCAGGGGCATCTTCAATTCAAGTCGCCAGAATACCTTGTCATTGATGTGGAAGGTCTTGGCTACCAGATTCAAGTGCCGCTCACAACGTTCTACGATCTACCCGAGGTAGGAAACACTGTAGCGCTGCATATCCACACGCACGTAAGAGAGGATACCCTACAACTATACGGCTTTCAAACGCGTGAGGAGAAGGCAGTTTTCGTGAGTCTGATGAGCGTAGCCGGTATTGGCCCGCGTCTGGCGGTAAATATCCTGTCCGGGATCACGCCGGCCGAACTGGCAGAGACGGTTATCCAAGGTAATATTGCCAGGCTTACATCCATCCCAGGAGTGGGACGTAAGACGGCAGAACGGATGATGGTGGAAATGAGGGACAAACTCCCAACGCTGGCGTTGGGACAAGAAGTTGCCGCTCCGGTAAAAGACGCAGCCACTGAAGCATTAGCTGAGGATGCCCTCTCAGCACTTCTCAATCTAGGCTATAAGAAAGGGGTTGCCCAGCGAGCTATCGAGGAAGCTAGACAGCGTTTGGAAGGAGAAATTACCCTCGAGAGTTTACTGAAGGAGTCGCTCCGGTCAATGGCATAGGAGGGTGAACAGTGAAGAGTCAGGGGTAAGGAGGCAAAAGGCATAGGGCACAGAGAGGTAGTTTCGAATTGGGAATTTCGGATTGCAAAATTCTGATGCGAATTAATTCCAAATGACAAATGGCTAGTGACTAATGACTGATATGGACGAACGTTTGTTCGAAGGGGAAGAACAGGCTGAGGAAATTGGCTTTGAAGCCAGTCTGAGACCCCTGAGCCTTGGCGATTTCGTCGGTCAGGACAGGATCAAGGACAACCTCAGAGTGTTCATAGAAGCGGCAAGGGCCCGACACGAGGCCCTTGATCACGTGCTTGTCCACGGCTTTCCCGGCCTCGGAAAAACCACCATTGCCTATATCGTTTCCCAGGAACTCAACGTTAACATCAGGACAACCTCGGGACCGGTGCTGGAGCGTGCCGGAGACCTCGCCGCCATCCTTACCAACTTGGAATCTCGCGATGTTCTTTTCATTGACGAGATTCACCGCTTGAACCACGTGGTAGAAGAAGTTCTCTACCCTGCCATGGAAGACTTCCAGCTGGATCTCGTCATAGGCCAGGGACCCAGTGCCCGGACCGTAAAGTTGGACGTGCCCCAATTCACCCTTGTGGGAGCTACCACGCGTGCTGGACTCTTGACTCCACCTCTTCGTGATCGCTTTGGGGTGGTTCTGCGACTTGATTTCTACAATTCTGAGGAACTCGCTCTCATCGTTGCTCGTGCAGCCAGAATCCTTGGCATCTCAATCGATGAGAGTGGAGCCATGGAAATCGCCCGGCGATCCCGCGGTACACCCAGAGTGGCCAACCGCTTGTTGCGTCGAGTGCGTGATTATGCCCAGGTGCGAGCTGATGGCGTCATTAACCGCCCAGTCACCGACGCTGCACTGAAGATGCTCGGTGTAGATGAGAAGGGACTCGACAAAATGGACCGGAAAATTCTCAGCACTCTTATTGAGAAATTCGACGGTGGCCCCGTTGGCATCGACACCCTCTCGACTGTGGTGGGCGAGGAGAGGGATACGCTAGAGGATGTCTATGAACCTTACCTGGTTCAGGAAGGCTATCTAAACCGCACACCGAGGGGACGCATGGCCACCCGCCTCGCCTACGAGCACTTCAACTTATCGCCCGGTAAGCAGGGCGAGCAGAAAAAACTGTTTGAGGAGAAAAAAGAAGTTAAATAAGTTTTGCTGGAGACAGCAGACTCGCAAAAAAGCCGCAAAGAGTCCCGCAGACCCTTTGCGGCTTTTTGTTGGCTATCTTTTGCTGACCAGGGTGACTAGTGATCGGAGTCTGATTTACGTAAATCCAAGAGAGTTCGGGCCAAGGCAACCATCATACCCATACCGATTGCTCCCAACGCACCATAAAAAGCAAGGAAAAAGACGGTATGGCTGGGATCGTGCCACGGTATATCCCAGGGCAGCAGGCTGGCAAGGCTTCTGTTCAAACCGAAACACAAGAGCTCTCCGATGTACATGCTGTCTCCCTTTCGCACTTGGTAAATATGATGTGAAATGATTAGCAAAGTATTGCTGGATTGTCAATAGAAAAGCGTCTAAGCGGACAACTGACAACCTCATTGTACTTGCCTTCGAGACAGAACGTACTTATACTCGCCGGTATTATGGGCAAATTCAAGCGCTTGAAGAATCAGACCTTTGCCAAGGTTTATACCAAACTTCCTTCACTGGTGGATCTCTACGCCCAAAGGAAAGATATCATCGTCAATAGTACCACCCCTTTCACCCCGTTGAGCAAACCTCTTGACCGCTGCTGTCTGGCCTTGGTTACCACTGGTGGCATTCACGCCAAAGACCAGAAGCCCTTTGACATGTCCGATAAAAACGGTGACCCTTCTTTTCGAACACTCCCTTCAGACATCAGCTTGGCTCGGTTGACCATCACCCATGACTATTACAACCATGAGGATGCCTCGGCCGATCCCAACCTAATTTTGCCCGTGGAGCCTTTACGCGATCTACTTCGCCAAGGGTTGATTGGCTCGGTCGGTCCAAGATTTTTCGGTTTTATGGGTCATATACTTGGTGAGCATCTTCAGACACTGACGCAAAGCACCGCGCCAAAGGTTGCTGAGGCCCTAAGAGACGACGGGGTAGACGCAGCATTTCTGACCCCGACATGAGGTGTGTGCAATCAATCCGTTGGATTGATTCAGCGCATTCTCGAAGAAAAGGGGATATCTACGATCTCCATCTCGCTCAACCTGGCCATTACCAAAAAGGTAAAGCCGCCCAGGGCGCTGTATCCCGGTTTTTCACTGGGTCATCCATTGGGGCGGGCTCATGACAGTGAGATTCAGACTCGGGTTCTTCGGGACGCTTTACAGTTGTTGGAGACAGACCTGGAACCAGGCACTGTGGTGGTGAGGTCGTACTAGACGCACAGCGCTTAGCGCTCTGCGCACTAGGCAGTAGGCAGTAGGCAGTAGGCACCAACATTATTCCTTTAAAGTAAACAGTTTAGTGCTTAGTGCCTAGTGCTTAGTCCCTAGTGCTTAGCTTGCCTCGCCGAAGCTTTAGCGAAGGCGGGTCCACAGTGACCAGTTGAAACGGCTGCCCGCTGCAATCTGCCTGCTGACTCCTCACCCCTCACCCTTTACCTCAATAACAACACCCTTGCCATACCACGTAGTGAAAAAACATCCTCCACATCACGTTGTCCGCAAATTATCTGCCGGGCTACTTTCCGCACGGCTTCGTGCCGCGCGGCCCTTGCGATGATTAAATTTGCCAGTGGTTTGAAGCGAAACCACTGCTGCGCTGCCAAGTAGCCTCGATGGCGTCTCTCCAGGATCTGGCGAAGGTCGTGTTCATACCGGGCTAATCCCTGTTTCGAAAAGTCACCTTTTCCAAAAGCCTCAATTGCAGCGGAGGAGGCTATTCGACCACTCTCCAAAGCACAACTGATGCCCTCTCCAATAAATGCAAAGGTGAGACCGAGGGCCTCTCCGAGCACAAGGAGCCCTGGGGCATAGGCCCGCGCCCCCCGCAAACCTGTACGCATATGGGCTGCTTGAATAGGAGCTACGCGTTCCGCCCCTCGGAGGTAACTGGCCAAAGGCTCTACGTGTTGGTAGAAGGTCGTCAGGTTTTCGCCGAACTGCGGCATCTTTCGCCGACCATCCAAGAAGATACCACAGCCCACATTGACAATACCTCCTCCTAACGGGAACATCCAGCCATATCCGGGCAGAAGGCGAGGATCGTAGGATACGATCATGACGCTCTCGTCGAGGGCTTCGCCGACTCGAAAATATCCCCGGAGCCCAATGGCATTGTGTCTCTTGGTCTCTAAGACCCCAAAGGCACTCAAAATGCGGGAATTAGCTCCCGTCGCCAACAGCACCAAACTTGCAACAATTCTTACCTCGTTTCCTTCCTCATCAACACCTAGCGCCCCCACACAAGTGTCCCCATTCAACAAAGGCCCCTCTACCTGAATGCCAGCAAGAAAATTGGCGCCTCGGTCACAGGCTTTCTCCAGCAAGAGAGCATCAAGCTCTCTGCGGCGCAAGGTGTAGAAATCACCTTCCAGGTCGCAGGTGTTGCCATTTGGTGCGACAAAACGAATACTGCCTATGGCATGCGCTTTATCTCGCACTGCTGTGGCAAGTCCAGCACCTTCAAGAACCTCCAGGCTGTCCTCGAGAAGGCCGTCACCACAGATTTTTTCTCGCGGAAACTGCGAGCGGTCCACCACCAGCACGTTCACGCCCCTGCCAGCCAACTCAATTGCAGCCATGCAGCCTGCTGGCCCGGCTCCAACCACCAAAACGTCGGATCGCAGTTCCTGGATCAATTTCTCTCCCACCCTGTCAGCGAAAGTAAAAAAACGAGGTTGTCTGTAGGTCCTGGTATTATAACCGTAAGAATAGAATCTGCAAGAAAAAGACGCTCTGGGAGCTGAAGGCTCCCAGACAGCGAGCAGCGGACAGCGTGCAGCTGGCAGCTAGAGACCTCTTCTTACTGTTAGTAGCTATCGTTGGCTGCTTTACCTTAATCGCATAGCCCGCTTTATTCACGATACGCTGTGGCGAGACCGTAAAGATGGGCGTGACACCGGGTAACCGCAGGGGCTCGCATCCGAGGCGTACTTGAAAAGTACGTCGCAGGGTGTGAGACCCGAGGACGCACGGAAGGACGCCCATATCTGCGGTCGCAGTAGGCGGCTCGTGAATAATGCGGGCTAATAAAAAGACCGGCTCTGCTGTCCTCTTTGTTAGGCAGCTTGGCCGGTCTTTGAAAATTTCAAGTAAATAGACTTCCCTTACTGGGTGATTTCAAATTGGAGTTCTTTCAACACAGTACCCGCCGAGTCGAGCACATCCACGCGCCAGGAGCCAATTTCATGCGCCTGGATAATCTTCGAGCTGTAGGTGCGCCAACTAGCCGAGCTCACGTCCAGGTCTACCCTGGCACGCTCTGTGGAACCGAAGTACCAGACATGGGTGATCGTAGTTGGATTCTGGGCACCGGTAATCTTGGTGAAGCAATAGAGCTTGCCAACCGAAGCCGGGAAGCTGATACCTGCATCCACAGGTTCATGATCAACCACATCCTGGCAAATGGCAGCCACCCCCGCTTCCAGCGGAGCGGTCTCTTGAGCCTGTACGACTAAGGGCAGGCATATACAAAAGGTGACCAGTGCTAGGACGATGATGAGTTGGGACGAGTGCTTTTTCATGGTGCCTCTCCTTGGTAAAAGGTTCTTAGCCTGAGCGGAGTTCATTTAATCACAATGGCTCGCTTCTTGCAATAATTAAAAAGGCTTAAAATAGAGGTTATTGTTGACAAATGATGCCTAATACCTATAATCCTGAAAAACTTGATATGGCCAATCAACATCCTCATAGCCCTTTAGGTGATAGATGGTAAAATTCGCTGATCTGCAAAAAAAGGGCCAAAAGGAAAAGGGAGAACCGGATAGTTCACCCGTCGAAAAGGTGATGCCGCAAAAGGACTCTCCCTTTGGTGCTCACGACTGGTATCAACGCGCCTGTAAGTTTCTCGAGCACGCTTTCGAGCAGGTCCGTAATGACGATAACCTGGATGTAAGCGAGGCCGAACGGCTGGTTGAAGAAATTGTCCTGGCCCACTCACAGGGATTCCTGCCCCAGGAATTACTCATTCAGGCCCTCCATGGAGAATCCGACAGCTCTTTTCTCGTTACCAACGCAGTTAACGTAACCGTTTACGCGATTTTGATCAGCAACTCTTTGGGTCTGCCCAGGGAACGGCAAATGGAACTTGGGCTCGCTGCTTTGCTGCATGATATCGGCAAGGTCCGAGTGCCCGATGAAATTCTTTACAAAGAGGAAAGCCTCACCGAGGAAGAGACTGAGGTACTTCGGAAATCCCCCTCTGATAGCTTTGAGATACTGAGTGCTCTTGGGAAGAAATACCAATATCTTGCTTATTGCGGGCTCCAGCTAAATGAAAGATTGGACGGCAGCGGCTATCCTCAAGGGCTGAAGAACGATGAAATAGACGCCTACGCCCAGATCATCAGTCTACTGGATCTCTACGAATCTTTGACCCATGACCAGCCTCAGAGACCGAAATTGACTCACTTCGAGGCGGTGAAGGAGATTCTGAAAACTCAAAAAAAGGGGTTTCACCGTGAGTTTCTCAAGGCTCTGGTCAACACCTTTTCACTTTTCCCAGTCCACAGTCTGGTGCAGCTCAACACCGGAGCCATCGGCAGGGTCATAAGAACTTATATGGAAAACCCAGTGCGACCAAAGATAGAGATCGTCGTGGACGCTCAAAAGAGGCGGGTGGCATCCCCACGTGTAATTGATCTGCGAGAACAGCCCATCCTCCACGTGGTGGAAGCAGTTGCGGCAGAAAGCCTCTCAAGCTGAGGAAATCATGTATCTGGAACATTGGAATTTGAACCTTCTTCCATTCGAAAACGTTCCCAATCCGGCCTTCTTTTACCCTTCCCCCACTCACGAGGAGGCTCTGGAACGTTTGAAGTATGCCGTTTACCATGGAAAGGGAGCGGCAATGATTACCGGTGGGGTGGGCTGTGGGAAGACCATACTCAGCCGCGCCTTGATCAAAAGACTCGAAAAGGAACGGTACCAAGTGGCGGCCATGACCAACCCCCTCCTGGCACCCGTTGCATTCCTGTACTCCGTCATGTGCTCGTTTAAAGAATCTTACGGCGATACCCCTCCCAAAACCAAGCTCTGGAATGAATTGGAAGATCGGCTCAGGAGAAACATGGAGCGGGGTAAAGGGTCTGTGTTGATCATTGACGAGGCTCAGGCAATCACCGATAGGCGTACGTTGGAGGAACTGCGGATGCTCCTGAACCTCCAAACAGATGACAAGTTCATGCTCACGCTTATTCTTCTTGGACAGCTAGAATTGGAGCACCTCGTTGACGGGGTGGAACCGCTCAAGCAAAGGATTGCCATCAAGTATCGTCTAAACCCTCTATCGCTGACAGATGTCGGCGCTTATGTTGGCCACCGGCTCAGGATCGCCGGCAGCAAGCAGTCACCCTTCTCCGACGAAGCCCTGGAGACCATCTACGCATGTACCCAGGGCGTTCCGCGTGACATCAACAACCTCTGTGATCGCAGCCTCCTCGCTGCTTATCTGGAAAACATCGAAAGAGTGGACAAAACCGTCGTAGATGAGGCCTGGCAGGATCTTCACTAACCAGCCCGCCACCGCAATATTTCATTAAGCGCCTATTCCTTTAGCTCCGTATCCTCTAGATACTATATTCCGATATCCACTTTTATTTGCTAACCACAGAGACACAGAGGACACAGAGGTGGGTGATTTTTCCCTGGCCGGGAGACGACGGCCAGGGAAAAGAGCCTCCGCCTACGGCGAAAGCTCTTTAGCCGGTCCCAACCGTTTGCATGAAGACATGCGGTTACTAGATCGTGCCCGGAGGGCTGCGATCTTTTGCCCGATCGCCGTCTCCCGATCGGGCAAAAAAGAAAACGGACTCTGTGTGCTCCGTGTCTCTGTGGTTAAATCCCTATCTCGCGCCACCACAATGGCTTGCTTTTTGCAATAGCAACGCAACAAACTTCACAATTGATATTCGCTGTGCCAGGAACTTGGTGCAGTGAATATGTGGAAGCGTTACGATCTTTTTGCGAGAGGGACCAAGCAAGGTGTTACGATTCTCTGACCTGGAAAAGAAGGGTTTAAAGAAGGAAGCCGAGCCAGATAGCTTGGTGCTTGAGGACCTATCTCAAGAACAAGCAGAAAGCATAAAGCTTGACCCTAGAGATTGGTACCAACGTGCCTGCCGGTATATGACTGATGTTTTTGAAAAGGTCCGCAATCAAGAAAAGCCGAATTTGACTGAGGGTGAGGCCCTGATCGAGGAGATTGTGCAGGCTTGCTTGAGAGGTAATCTGCCTCAGGAATTAATCATCATGGCCCAATATGGGAATGAAACCAGCTCATTCCTAGTCAATAAAGCGGTAAATGTAACTATTTTCGCTGTTTTTATGGGCGACACGCTGCGATTGCCTAAGGAACGACTGGTGCAATTGGGGCTCGCCTCTTTGCTCCACGACATCGGCAAAATCCGGGTACCGGAGGAAATCCTCTATAAAGAGGAAACCCTCAAAGAGGATGAGTTAGCGCTGCTTCGAAAATACCCCTTCGATAGTTTCGAGATTTTGAGCAGCCTCGGTGACAAATACCACTATCTCGCCGAATGTGCCCTCCACGTCAACGAAAGGCTGGATGGCAGCGGCTTTCCGCAGGGGCTCCAAGGTGATGCAATCAACCCCTATGCAAGAATCATAGCCATACTAGAGCTCTACGAAGCTATGACCCATGACAGACCACAACGGCAGAAGCTCACCCATTTCGAGGCGGTCAAGGAGATCGTAAAGACCAAAAAAAGCGCCTTCCAACGTGAACTGTTGAAGGCCTTTCTCCACACCTTTGGCATTTTCCCGCTTCATTGCCTGGTGAAGCTAAATTCCGGAGCCATCGGCCGGGTCATTCAAACCCATGAAGAACAGCCCCTGCGGCCGAAGATAGAGATCATTGTAGATGCTCAAAAGAAACGGGTGAAAGTGCCGCGGACGATTGATTTAAGGGAACAGCAGGTACTTTACATCGCAGATGCACTCACGGAAGAAAATCTAAACGCGTGAGGTTTGATATGTATCTGGAACACTTTGATCTGAAAATCCTTCCTTTTGAAAACGCGCCTAATCCGGCCTTTTTTTATCCTTCCTCCATGCACAAGGAGGCCCTGGAACGTTTGCACTATACCGTGCACCAGGGAAAAGGGGCGGCCATGCTCGTTGGTGGGGTTGGGTGCGGCAAAACCATTATAAGCCATGCTCTGATTGATCGGCTCAGGAAAGACCGCTATAGGGTGGTCGCCATGAACAATCCAGCCTTTGAGCCGAAGGAATTTCTTGAAATGACGTTGAAACTGTTCCAGGTCTCCAATGGAAATAGCCGATCAAAAGCCGATATGTTGTACTCCCTGGAAGGCCAGTTGAAAAAAAATATTGTGGAGGCTAAAGGCTCCGTGTTGGTAGTTGACGAAGCCCAGGTTATTCGCGACGATAGAACGCTGGAAGAACTGCGCATGCTTCTGAACCTCCAGTCAAAAACAAAATTTCTGGTTAACCTGATTCTTCTTGGACAATTGGAGCTGCCTGAGCAGGTTGCCAAGGTGGCCCCCCTGGATCAACGAATTTTTATCCGCTACAGACTTACTCCCCTCCCTTACAGAGACAGTCTTTACTACATCAAACATCGCCTCACCGTAGCAGGTTGCAGGAAAATGCCATTCACTGCTGAGGCTCTAGAGGCTATTTACAAGCATACCAAAGGCATCCCTCGGGAAATTAACAACCTGTGTGATCGCAGCCTCCTCGCCACCTATCTGGCCGACAAGACGATCGTCAATCATGAAATCGTAGAGCAAGCCTGGAAGGATCCTATTGATCCACCATTCAACCCAACATTCTAGTTCTCCATTTACTTTCCAGTTTAGTCAGTTTAGTCGGTTTAGCCGGTTGTGTTCAGCAGGCAGCCCTTCGACAGGCTCAGGACAGGCTGACAGCTAGCAGCTGGCAGGACGCAGAGGTCAGAGAACAGAGGTCGGAAGTCAGTTGACAGACGACAGATGATCTGGGATTTCAGATTGCGGATTCTCAGTTTCTAAATTCGCAATTCGAAATTCGAAATTCCAAACCTATCTTGTGTTTTGGTCATTGTGATTTGTTTGTGATTTGGTGCTTGGAATTTGTGATTTCTACTCCTTCAATACGTCAGAGTAACTGAACAACTCTACATATAATACCGCTCTGTACTTGTGGGATCCTTGTCCGGTTGGACCTGTTGGTGGGAAACTATGGAACGATAGTAATCATTACTCTGCAAGAGTGACTCATGGGTGCCAATGGCAATCAGGCGGTTTTGATCTAATAGAAAGATCCGATCGGCATTCATGATAGTGGAAAGGCGGTGGGCCACCACAAAAAGGGTCTTGCCTTGTATATAAGAAGGAAGAGACTGAAAAATAGTCTTTTCCGTTTCACTATCCAGGGCGGAGGTCGGCTCATCCAGGACCAAAATGTCCGGATCTTTGACGAGGGCTCTGGCAAGGGCCAGCCGCTGCTTTTGCCCTTCCGAGAGTTTGACTCCCTTTTCACCGATTTCGGTCTCATATCCTTCCGCCAGGCTCACGATGAAATCATGAATATCTGCCACAGTAGCTGCTCGAACAATCTCCTCCTCCCCAGCCTCGGGATTACCGTATCGGAGGTTTTCCCTAATGGTGCCAGACAAGAGAAGTGCGCTCTGGGCCACGTAACCGATCCGTCTTCGCAGTGAACCCAGTTCATAGTCTATTGCCGGCTTACCATCAAAGTAAATTTCTCCTGCACTGGGCCTGTAAAAACGGAGGATAAGGCTCAACAATGTGGTCTTACCCACGCCGCTGGGCCCCACAATGGCTACCCGTTCTCCAGGTTGAATGCGGAAGTAGATATTGTTGAGCACCGGCTCACTCTCGTCGTAGGAGAATGAGACGTTCTTGAACTCAATCTCTCCTCTAAGCCTTTCTGTTTTTTCACCT
>JASFEM010000085.1:0-14414 GCA_050124835.1 Syntrophobacterales bacterium
GTAATACACCCGGTCGAGAGGAAGGTCTTTGTCTATTCCAAAAAGCCAGTTCAGACAGGATGACTGCCGATCTGCCGTGTGTCGACCGGGAGGAAAGTCTGTCACCTCCACTAATTGCAGATCTTCTGCAAGTTCCTGAACCAGCCCCAGTCTCTTATGATTCCACGTATTAAAATCACCGGCAAAAACAATCGGCCCCGAGTGCTGTGCCATGATCTCTTTGAGTTCATCTAATTGAGCGCGCATCTTCATGGTTCCCCAGCGCTCGAAAGTCAAGAGGTGAACGTTCACCGCGAGTAACCTTTCGCCGTTGGGCAGGAGGTACTCCGTTATCAGCGATACCTTTGGAGCGGTAATGAAAAACTCGCGATACTTGGTGGGCACTGGCTGAACCCTCACGGGCGGCACCTTCGATAGCGTCAAAACCCCGATGGTGGTCCCGTTGGCCCAGGGGTACTTCCAGCTTCTTGCAAAGTAACCCCCTATCTGGTTGGCTTCGAGAAGGTCCGCCCTTGCCTCTTGCAGAAAGACAAAATCAGGCCTTTGTTCCTCAATGAGCAGCCAGAGATCAGACTTCAATTGGGGGTTGATACCTTTTTGGGCATTCCAGTTTACGATGGTTATTTTCGGTGGCAGAACCTGTTCCTGGCCGGGGTGCTCTGATATCTGGGTCACCCCTGTGGCTCGGCATGAGACTGCCAGGGCGAAAAAAAGAAGCACTAATGTCCTGAATAGTATGTGCAACGATCTGCCGTGCTTTTGAGTCGCTTTCCTTACCATTCTTCCAAGGCGCTTCTTTTCAGCAGTGAGGGGTTCAGTTACGTTTTACTCCCATATGGTTTGACCTAGGAAAATTCTCACACACATCGCCAATCACGACCCACACAGATAGCATGGATTTTGTCCGAGTAGAAGTACTATTTAGACTGGGTGCGTAACCTTGACAGAAACTAGTGGTCAGGGGACCTGGAACTTGAAAACCAACGGTGTCAGAATGAGGGTCACGATTCCCACCACAACCGTGAGGGGAACACCGATCTTCACATAATCTGTAAAGTTGTAACCGCCAGGCCGATAGACCATAAGATTCGTTTGGTAGCCCATGGGTGAGATGAAACTGCACGAAGCCCCGACCAAAACAGCCATGGCAAACGGCATGAAGCTCACTCCCAGGTTCACGGCCATTGCCATGGCAATGGGGAACATGAATACTGCCGAGGCCACGTTGGTGATCAGGGTATCCATCATGATGCAACCTAGAAACACCACGGCCAGTGCCACGTAGGGGTTGTCACCGCCGATTTTGGACAAAAGATCTGCTATGGCTGCTGACAGGCCGCTGCCGGTCACAGCCCCCTCCAGCCCGATGGCGCTGGCAATAACGACCAGGGTACTGAACTCGACACTGCGAGCTGCCGCCCGCAGAGACATGCAACCCGTCAGCACCATCAGTCCGCCGGCAAGCAGTGCGGCATTGAGCATACTCATCCAATCAAGGGCGGCAGCCACTACCATTCCCACCGTGATCAGGGTTGCAGCCACTGCCCGGTCAGTTCGCTGGATGCGAGCACCTGTGAGACGCGAGGTCATGGCGAATTCCACCTCGTTGCGATTTTCGAAATAGAAGGCGTCGTCTACTTCCAGGACGGCAATGTCGCCTGCCTTGATGCGGACACCTAGGAGTGGCCTGTCGATGGGTTTGCCACCTCGGGAGACAGCAACAAGGTTGAGTTTGTAAGGACTTTCGGGTATGGGAAGCTCTGAGATCTTTCTGCCGATTGCGGCGGATCGACGCGATACAGTCACCGCCACGAGACTGTGGGTGTAACGCTCGGTTGTCATCTTGTGTCCCTTAATGTGAGGCATTAGGCCAGGCGTGGCCCAGAGGCCGGGCAAAGATTCGAGGTCGCTCGACAAGGTTAGCAGGTCGCCGGCTTGCAGTTTCAGATCACCTGTAATCTCTGGATGGGACCCGTCCGAGCGCTGCACTGAAATTAACTCGAATCCCACTTGCTTTGCGCCTCCCAGCTTTTCGATAGTTTGCCCGATCAACGGCGAGCCTGATTCAACCACAAACTCGGCGCCGAAGTAACGCTTCAACTCCGGGAATTCTTCAGCTACCTCTGGCTCTGGTAGCAGCCATTTGCTGAAGAGCATGATAAATCCCAGGCCGAGCAGGGTAGCGGGAACACCTATCCAGGCCGGGTCGAACATGGAAAGTTTCCTCATATAAGGCGCACCTGGACCAGCATCTGCCATTGCGTCAACAAGCATGCCGCTGACCACCAGATTGGTGGAGGTGCCGATGAGCGTACAGGTACCCCCAAGGATGGAGGCATAACTCAGCGGGATATAAAGTCGGGTTGCCGCGAGTCGGCATGTCTTGGCCAGATCCCGGATTACGGGGATCATCATGGCCACCAGAGGTGTGTTGTTCAAAAACGCACTTCCCACCGCCACCGGCGGCAGCATCTTCAGCTGGGCTCCCAGCAGAGTCTTGGGCCGGCCAATTAATTTCTCCGTGATCATGGTGATTGCGCCGGTGGAATACATGCCGGCCGCAACCATAAATAACGCGCCTACGGTCAGCATGCCGGAATTGGAAAACCCCTGAAGGCTTTGCTCCAAAGGGGCCAGACGAAAAGTAATGCTCAAAGTGAGCGCTCCCAGAAACACTGCCGCCGGGGGCAGTTTAGTCTTGATGAGTAACGCGAAGGTCACAGCGAGAATGGCGAGAGTAATATAGGCATCTACCGTCATAACAGGTTCTCCAAATAAATGTTATTTGAGAAAAATTTACGATGTTTGTTTGCACCCCAGTAAAGGATCTGAAACCATAGCTCGAGTCATTAGTCAGTTAAGATAAATCCGCAATCCGCAATCCGCAATCCCCGCCCGCCATGTGAGCAAGGCGAGGCGGGCGGGCGCAATCCCAAATCCGAAACCCCAATGTACAAATACTTAACTTTTCAAACCGACTTAGCCCGTAGACACTAGGGTGTTAGTTGTTTTTCCTTGCCTTATCAAACTATTATCCGTTACTATTAACAAATTTGCTCGTGCGTGCCCTCAGCTTAAGTAACCTTTGAGGTTCTTGTTGGATTTTTACTGATCACTCAGTTTAGATTTCGGTACTTTTATCGACCAGGGGCATTCCTACAGACCAATCATTAACAAAATATAGCTTTGTCACATGCTGGATGGTCTATTCTGGCCAAGTCATGTTGAAAATCTGGGTCTGTATATTGACAATTCTTAAGGCGACCTTAACTTATCGAATATTCGAGGTAATTCCCAAAAGGAAAATAAATGGAAGCCGTAATGGAAGGGACGCAAGCGGTTGCTGAGTTGAGCTTTAGTCGACCATCGGATGATACCCTATTGGTCCAACTCGCTGGAAACTGGTCAATCGGTCAGCAACTGCCTTCGCTTGATGAAGTTCGGAAGCAAATTGACTCAGGACTTCCGGTCCAGCGGCTGACCTTCGATAGCAAGGATGTTACTGCTTGGGACAGCGGCCTGGTGACTTTTCTGGTCAAGCTTCTTCAGCATTGCACTGAGAGAAATATCGACGCAGATAAGGAGGGGCTGCCTGAGGGCGTGCAACGACTCCTCAAGCTTGCCTTGGCTGTCCCGGAAAAAAAAGATGCACGCAGAGCGGCTCTGCGGGAGCCGTTCCTGATCCAGCTCGGCAACCACGCAATGGAAATGGGTCGCAGGGCGGGCGATATGCTCGACTTCCTCGGCGAGTCCTTTATAGCCTTCGGTAAGTTGCTGACCGGTAAAGCGCGTTTTCGCCGCTCGGACCTCACCCTGCTTTTACAAGAGTGCGGTGGGAATGCCCTGGGCATCGTCTCGTTCATCAGTCTTCTGGTGGGGCTGATTCTGGCCTTCGTGGGTGCCGTGCAGCTCGAAATGTTCGGTGCGCAAATCTATGTGGCCAACCTGGTGGGAATTGCCATGGCACGGGAGATGGGTGCTTTGATGGCGGGAATTATCATGTCGGGTCGAACCGGTGCCGCCTTTGCCGCCCAGATAGGCACAATGCAGGTGAACGAGGAGATCGATGCCCTGAAGACCATGGGAATCTCGCCCATGGAATTTCTGGTTGTTCCCCGAATGCTCGCGCTCATCGTGATGATGCCGCTCCTCACTCTTTACGCTGACTTGTTGGGTATCCTGGGAGGTGCTATCGTCGGCGTGTTTATGCTAGATCTGTCCCCGCTGCAATATTACGAACAGACCCGGTTGGCGCTCAACCTGACCCATTTCTCCATAGGGATAGCGAAAAGCATGGTGTTCGGTATTATCATTGCCGTATCGGGTTGTCTCAGAGGCATGGAGTCCGGGCGAAGCGCCTCGGCGGTGGGAAATGCGGCTACTTCAGCAGTGGTCACTTCAATTCTCTTTATCGTCGCCGCAGACGGCCTCTTTGCGATTATCACTAATGTGCTCAAAATCTGAGGTTGAAAGAATAAATGACAAACACAGAGGCTCACATAACGGTCAGTGATCTTACCATGGCCTACGGTGACTTTGTGATCCAGAGAGATCTAAATTTCACCATCAACCGGGGAGACGTCTTCATCATCATGGGTGGCAGCGGCTGCGGCAAGAGCACCATTCTCCGGGGTCTGACGGGGCTGAAAGCGCCTGCGCAAGGAAAGGTCTTTTACGAGGACAAAAGCTTTTGGGATCTGGAGCCCCTGGAGCGAGAGCTCATGATGAGGCGTTTTGGCATATCCTACCAGGGTGGGGCCCTGTGGAGCTCCATGACCCTGGCGGAGAATGTGGCCTTACCGCTGGAGGAATACACGGATCTGAGTCCCAGCCAAATTAGCGATGTGATCGCTCTCAAGCTTTCCCTGGTGGGTCTCGCGGGCTTTGAACAATTCTATCCCTCGGAGATCAGCGGTGGCATGCAGAAACGGGCTGCCCTGGCCCGGGCAATGGCGCTGGATCCCGAGGTCCTCTTCTTTGACGAGCCCTCGGCGGGACTGGATCCCATCAGCGCCCGGCTGCTGGATGAGCTGATTCTCGAGCTGCGAGACAGCCTCGGAGCCACGGTGGTGGTGGTGACCCATGAACTGGCGAGCATCTTTGCCATAGGGAACAATTCGGTGTTCCTCGATCCGGAAACAAGAACCATGCTCACCACGGGGGATCCCAAAACACTGCGCGACGAATCCCCAATTCCCAAGGTTCGCAACTTTCTCAGCCGCGGTGAGTTTTTGGCGGAAGCAAAATGACAGGCAAAGATAAAACAGCATTAAACGGTAATGGGGGAAGCATGAATCATTTATGATTTTAGATTGTAGATTGCAGAATGAGATAGATTAGTTACCTGGCTGCGAATCGCTAAAGCTGAAATTAAGATTTGTTAACGTTTTATTACTCCACAGAAACATGAGGATGCATACATCATGAGTAAAAAGGCAAATCCAAAACTTATTGGGGCTTTTGTTCTGGGTGCGGTGGCTCTGGCGGTTGCCGGAACTCTGATCTTTGGCGGCGGCAAATTCTTCAAAAAGACGACAAGTTACGTGCTTTACTTCGATGGCTCCATCAAGGGGCTGAGACTCGGAGCTGATGTGATTTTCAAGGGCGTCAAAGTCGGATCGGTTACAAAAATCAAGGTTGTGGTCAACACCGATGACCTCTCTTTCTGGACCCCAGTGTACATCGAAGTCGATCCGCAAGCATTCACCAGGATCGGCGAGGTCAAGATTTCACAAAAAATGTTCGAAAAAGCCACTGCCGAAGAAAAGATTGACGTATTTATTGAACGTGGTCTGAGGGCCAAGCTGGAGTTGCAGAGTTTTCTGACCGGTCTGCTTTTGGTGTCGTTTGATTTCTATCCGCAGACTCCCGTCCACCTGGTGGGGCTGGATAGAGATGTCATGGAAATCCCCACGATTCCATCGGAGATGGCCGTGTTGGCCAAAAAGCTCGAAAATCTTCCCATTGACGAACTGGTCAACAACGCAAACAATGCGGTTAAAGGAATTGATGAGATTGTCCGTTCTCCGGAAGTCAAGGAAGCTGTTGTAAACTTGAACGGCTCGCTGAAGCAGGCCCGCAAACTATTGAAAGATGCTAACGGTCGCATGGGGCCCCTGGTAGATGAGCTGGAAAAGACGCTTGCGGACGCCCGGAAGCTGGTGAACAATGTGGACGGCCATGTAGACCCGGTTATGGCCGAGGCGCAAGCTGCGCTCAAACAGGCAAAAAAGACCCTCGCCTCAGTGGATGAAACAATTGGGGAGGAGTCACCTTTACGCTATCAACTCTATAAGTCTCTCGCGGAACTGGAGAATATGGCCCGTTCCCTCCGCGCTCTGGCCAATTATCTCGAAACCCAACCGGATGCCATTGTCCGAGGTAAGACCGCTCTCGGGAGGTAGATTATGCGGAATTTACATCTCAGTCTCGTAGCAATTTTTGTTAGCATCTCCCTTATAATTCTTGGAGGATGTTTGGGCAAGGGCACCCAGAAACCCACAAGACTTTACATGTTGCAGCCCCTCGCCATTTCAGAAACAGATACCGAGGCGGGAGCAGTGGATGATACTTTCTCACTCCGAGTGGGTCCCATCAGACTCCCAGAGTACCTGAATCGGCCGCAGGTCGTAACCCGTACCAAAGAAAATGAAATCCAGCTTGGCGTGTTCCATCACTGGGGAGAACCTCTGGATCGCAATTTCGCCAGCACTTTGGCAGTAAATATGGCCCGTCTTCTTTCTACAACGAAAATCATCCTCCACCCCTGGGCCAAGAAAGAGGACGTAAAATACGTTCTATCCGTGGACGTGATCCGGTTCGATGGCGAGTTCAACGGTAACGCCACCCTCCACGCTCGCTGGTATCTTACTCATTGGGAAGATGATAATCCGAAGGTACTCGCAACAAGAATATCGAGCTATACTGAAACGGTTGGAGGCGATAGCTACGAGAACCTCGTTGTCGCCGAAAGTCGGGCGCTCGAGGCCTTCAGCCGTGAAATCGCCGAGGTGATCAAGGGTCTCCCTCAGGAAAGAGCCGGGCAGTAGAAATATTTTGCTAGGCTAGCGCATAAATTTCTTTTGCTCGTTGCATCGGAAGTTTTAGTCTTCAGCAACAACAGCTTAAGTGATGCGACAAATCTAAAAATGGTGCCAAGTCAGGAAGACGTTGCTTTGACGAACCCCAGGATGGGGTTTTGAAACTATAGAAAATTCGGACTGATATAATTTAAGATTTCAGATCTCAGATCACCATTGGTCCACTACTTTTCGAAATTCCTTCCAAGCAAAGTCCCAGACTTGTAAACTCTCCAAAGGGATATAGCATTTAAAACCATAATAAATAGGGACAGACAGCTAAGCCAGAACCAATTGGGACGAGTCAATCCATCCTGACTCAGAAAAGCTTCCTTCCTAAAAGAAGTGGGGAATCGGCATGCGCAACAAGATTCTTTTATTATTGTTTATGGTAAGCCTTTTAGGCCTGACCACCCTCTCGGAAGCCAAGTCCTTGAGCAAGGTATTCAAGCAGGTCAATCCTGCGGTTGTGGTAATCCTTACAAAAGAGCATGGCTATTCCAAACTGCACCCCGGCGAGACCATCACCGTCACCAAGGGCGGATTGGGTTCCGGCGTGGTAATTTCCGAAGATGGCTTGGTCATGACCTCGGCCCATGTGGTCAACGTGGCCGACGAGGTCTCTGTTCATTTCTTGGATGGCAGCAAAGTATTAGCGAAAGTGATAAGTTCCGCCAGCCAGGCGGACGTGGCCTTGCTAAGACTAGACTCGGTACCCGATGACCTTGTGGCGGCGGATCTGGGAGATTCCGATAAAGTGAGCATCGGCGACGAGATTTTCGTTGTTGGCGCGCCGTACGGTGTCGATCACACCTTAACGGTCGGACATATCAGCGGTCGTCGGACGTCCAAGATTGTCTGCAATCAACTCGTGCCAATTGAGTTTTTGCAGACGGATGCTGCCATTAACAAGGGTAACTCAGGAGGTCCCCTTTTTAGTATGGATGGTAAGGTAGTTGGGATCGTGAGTCACATTCTCACTCAGTCTGGTGGTTCTGAGGGTCTAGGGTTTGCCGCCGGCATCAACACCGCTAAAGAACTGCTCCTCAGACAAAAAACGTTTTGGAGCGGCTTGGAGGCTTATTTTCTCTCGGGTGATCTGGCCAGAGCTTTCAATGTGCCACAAGAAGCCGGGCTCCTAATTCAACGAGTGGCAAACGATTCGCCTGGTCATTACTTGGGCATTGAGCCTGGCAATATCCCGGTGCAGATCGGTGGCCAGAGACTTCTGATCGGTGGTGACATTGTGCTCGCCGTTCAGGGGGTACCAGTTTCCACTGATTATGAGACGACCTGTGACATTCGGGAAACCATGGGGGGACTTTCACCCGGTAGCCGCATTGACCTCACGGTATTGCGCGGGGGCAAAATTGTACAATTGTCGACGACAGTACCTGACGTCCCTGTTCCTGAACTGTACAAGAAAAACGGCGGCTACGGATTTGAATAGTGAATATCGCTAGGGGAAATGCGGGCGAAGGAGCGGTTGGAAGTTCCATGCTAATGTCTATTTTACTTCTTGAACCGATATGTTTACGGTTATTTTTTCATTAATGACCCGTTCACCCACCTTAACAGTCAAGAACATGCCATTTTGTCCAGGTTTCAACTCGTTGTGGATCCAAGTTCCTTCATCGAATCCCACCGCTGCTTTTTCGAACTGATGGTAGAAGGCTAAATCGCTGGGCCAAATCTTCATTGTTAAACTGCCATTTGCTGCCAAAACAGTGGGTGATTTTGGCTTGTTCCTATCCTCGTAAGGAATACCTTCAAACATGAAACCACCGCTCATTCCTCCGTCGTGGACATAGAAAGTCTCATCCCAGATAATCTTCAATTCTTTATCTGTCTTGTTTTTCAGGGAGAAAATAAACGCTTTGTAGACCTCTGCGGTGTCAGACTTGATCCCGGTCGGTCTGAGCCGGGCATCAAAAAATTTATTACCTACCTCTCGAACTGCGGGCTTGCTCACCCACGTGAGTTTTGTAGTCGAGCACCCCATCAGAACAAACACGACCAACAAAACAACTGAACTTGCACTGAACTTTTTCATGGCAGCCGATGCTCCAAAGTAGTTGATAGACGCAGAGAATAACTGGGTCTCCGGACGCAATTGTACTGAGTGTAAACCAAAGCAAATTGGAATACAACCGGTCTGATGGAAAGCCGCACACATCGGGGTCTCTTGCTAATCTTTAGACTTAATATTCGGGGAACTGGAGCATTATTGGAGTGCTGGAGTGTTGGAGCAGTGCAAAATATCAAACTCCAAGCACCAAATTACAATGAAATCCCAAATTCCAATATCCAAAGACAAAGGTCGGCTTGGAATTTTTAATTTTGGTCATTGTGATTTGTTTGGAATTTGTGATTTGTTATTTGGAATTTAGGTCACACCACTACTTCACTACTCCACAAATCAGGCATGCTTAGGTCTGACCCTACTCGGGCGAGGTAGCTTGAAGTTTTAGGTTGGTTTACGTTTTGATTCGGTTGCGTCCCGCTTTTTTGGCGCGGTATAGGGCTTTGTCTGCCGCCGTGATCACTTCGTGAGGACTGCCAAACCGTTCATTTTTCTCGGCCAAACCTATACTGATGGTAATTTTGACTTTTTTACGAGAGCCCTTGATCTTTTTCGGGTCCTCCGGTTTTCTCAAAGGGCGTTTGTGACCGCGAACGATAAAGCGAGTTTGCTCCACCACTTTTCTCAACCGCTCGAGATGGGGGGTAGCTTCGGCAACACACTTGCCCGGAAAAATAATGGTAAATTCCTCGCCGCCATAACGAAATGACTTACCCCCACCGGTAACCTTGGCAAGTTTCGTCGCGACCATGCGGAGAACCTGATCACCGGCATCGTGTCCATAGCGGTCATTGAACCTTTTGAAACGATCAATGTCTAGCATTGCCACACTGTAGTTGTTCCCGAGTTTGAGAAGGGCTTCCTCCAGGGCTCGCCGCCCGGGCAGTCCGGTTAGCTGATCGGAAAATGCCATACTGTGGGAGGTCTCAATTACAGAGATGATCAGGACGAGCCCCGCAGTGGCAAAGTAGATCGTACAAAGATACCGCTTCTCGACCATGGCTACAGCGAAGAACGACGATAAAAGCGCCCAGAAAAAACCATTTTCCATGACGCCTTCGCTCTGGATGAAACGAAAAGTGAGAAGAAGAAATGCGGCGCCAAAGGCAAACAGTGCTGGCAGGGCGAATGGTAGACGACTGAGAACGCTGCCGTCATTAAGTGAGTAGTTGAGAGCAGCGGCTATGCCCGGCTGCGGGAAACGACAAATCAGGTACACCGCAAGTATTTGAATGAAAATCAAGCTTAGCCGCACAAGGCCGCGCCAAGTCAAAATCCCCCGCTCCTTCATGAAAGAGAGTGCTGCCAGATTCAAGGGGAGCAGAAAGGCAACAGCGTTGTAAACGGATTGTCCAACATCCAATGATTTAGCGCTGCTAATGGGAAAGGACACCAATGCCCTGTCTGCGAGAGCCAGAACAAGAATGGCAAACACCATTCGACTGCGGTTGAAACGCCATCCCAGCAGTACCCCGGCGCCAGCCACTGCAAATGGATAAATGTGCACCAAAGCAGACAAGGATTTATGCAGCAGCCCCAGTTGCAAGAGAGCAGCTGTAGCGAAAAAGATTAGTCCACCTGGCACGAAGAGTGAGAAGAGCGTCCTCACAACAACAGAATTCAACTCGCTATACCCCTTTTCTTCCAAAAGAGACCAAGGCTATCAGGTCATCGCCATTCAAATTATGGGGAACATAAAGGTCCGGAATTTTCCTGATGGGATGCAATACGCATGCCGGGGAAGGCCAGTGTTAGGCACTAGGCACTGGGCGAGGCGGAATGACACGGAGAAACGGCGACGCGGTGACGCGGCAATAGCATTTCACATCTCACATTTTTCATTTGCCATCTCACATCTCACATCCCACATCTCATATCCCAAATCCGAAATCCGAAATCGGCAATTCCGGGACACGTCAGGACCTGGCTGACTGCCACTTTCTGGAAATTTGCTGCCACAAAGTGAGAAGTCGAACGGCCAACATTGCTGTGATCAATCGCGGAACCCAAAGCCAGAAAGCGCTTAATCCCAAGGCCAAGAATAGAGCCGGGTCTTCAACCAGGGCATGATTGATTCCTATTGAAAGATGCAGTCCTTCCAGTTCTTCCTTGTCCAGGTGACCCTCTTTTGCTTCCTCCACTATCACAGCTGCCCCGTAAGCCAGGCCGAAAACGGCCGCTGTCATCCAGAGAATACCAGCCTTTTCGCTGAGACCCAATCCCTTCAACAGAGGTTGGCACAGGTTAACAATCCGGCTAATCCAGTTCAGGCTTTTCAGCACTTCCAGGAGAATCAACAGGCTCATTATGATCAGGAATATCCGGACACAAAGGTTTGAGGTGGATAGGAGCCAGCTCTCCATCATCGCACCAAAGGGTTGTGAAACAGGTGCAGAGATGTCCGAAGCCACCACTGCTGTAGAACTAACATCCAGGAAACGCGCAGCGACCAGTACCGTAAGAGTGGCGGCTATCAGACGAAAGAGCGTTGCTTTGAGGGGATGCAGGCCTGATTTTCCCTGGATAACCCCTTCTTGGATCAGATTGTGAGCAATGAGAAGGAAGATGGCCATGAGAGTCAACTGTTCAGTGGTAAAGGGCAGAACCGCCATGGCGGCAATTCCACCATAGATACCTGTCAGTGTACCTATCAGCAACGGGAGAGCGGCTATAGCCGGCAAGCTCAACCAGCTCATTACCGGTTGGATGAGAAAATCGATTTTCTCGAGCCAACCGCTCCAAGCCAGCACAGCGGTAAGCAAGGATATGGGGACCAGAATCTTTATCATCCAGACAAAACCACGCCATCCCTTGCGGGTGCCGGCAAGAAAACCTTCTTTGAGCAGGGTGCGTCGAGTTTTCATAATAAATAATGACGTGGGTAAAGGGAAATCAGAATCAGGGCCGAGTTTGTAGCATATCTCGGTCAAAGGTCAAGCAACTTCTGGAGGAGCGAGGCAGCTTCTTGACAGGATCAGCAGCCGCAGATACTCTTGGAAGGACTTTTACAGGAGGCAGATTGCAGCTGGCAGTAGGCACTGAACAGCGGGCAGGTAGCAGTAGGCAGATTGCAGCTGTCAGCAAGCAGTAAGCACTAGGCACTAGATGAACTAGTTCTGTGGTGAATTAGGCGAGAGGGAAAGCTATGCTAGGTGATGAGTACATCTTCCAAGAGATGCTTGAGCAAGAGAGGATCTCTGCCTTGCACCAGGCGCTTCCCTCGCCGCGCTGGCCGGCTGCATCAGGCAGACTGATCCTCACGGGTGCAGGGGATTCCTTCTGCGGAGCCCTTTTTGGCCGCTGGCTTCTGGAGCAGCGGGGCCAAGTGTCAGGCATTCCGGCATTGATGGCCAGCCAGGCAGCCAAGCACCTCTCAGCACAAGACCTTCTAGTGGGTATCAGCGTGTCCGGTCGTACTGTCCGGGTGCTGGAGGCAGCAAAGCGCGCTCTGGCCGCAGGCGCAAAAGTAGTGGCAGTGACCGACAATTCGCAAAGCCCATTGGCTCAATTGGCCGCCGTGGTCTGGCCCATTTACGCATCGCCAGCGGAAGCGCTCCGGCAGACAAACTACAATGATGAACATGCAAAACAATATGTTGGCTACCACCATGATGTGGCGCAGACCAAAACCTTCTGGGCTGTACTTCTTACCCTCATTCGAGCGGCACAGGTCAAATTGGACTGGCAAACTCTCCTCGACCACACTGGCTTCTTGCTCTCGAGTTCTTTCTACGAACCACTCCTGAACAACGCCAGCATCTGGGCTCAAAGCAACCAGACATTTTTTCTGGGTTGCGGTTGGGCAAGAATCATAGCCCGTTTTGCTTGCTATAAGATGTTCGAGTTCAATCGTTTGGCGCATTTCACCGGCGTCGAGGAGTTTTGTCACACCCACTATTTCATTACAAAGACCAGCGACACTGTTGTCTTCCTCGTGGATGACCATGACGTTGCCGCTCGGGCGGCAGAAATCGTTCCGGTGATCCAAGAGCTCTTCGATGCGCAGATTATCTGGATCCAGGCTCAACCTTTTGCTGAAGTGCTTCTCCCCTCGGACTCTTTAAGCAGCATAGAGGTGGTGAACCTTCCAGCCGCGGGCGAGCCGGTGCAGCGATTTCTTGATTTCGTCCTCGCTTTACAATGGCTCACTTACTTCATCGGTCGGGTGGGGGCGGTTGACATAAATACCTTTCATGCGGGCTATAATACTGAGCGGCTAGTGGCAGGTACCTTGCGAACCATTCGCCGTTCTGCCATTCGAGTGTCAGCACCGAACAAACAAACTAATGAAAAAGACGAGCCACATTGATGCTCAAGTCGTGAAAAACTAAAAAAAGTTGATCGATTTTGGTGAGGAGATCACCAATGAAAAAAGTGGCTTTGACCATAACAGTGATTCTCTTCCTTGCCTTATTCTCTGCGGCCTCGGATGGTGACACGCTTTATGTGACGAAAAAGGACTATCCCATGGCCCTTACTCTGGAAGACCTCAATCTGTTCCTTGAAAGTATTGTGAATAATAATGGTGCTGTCTTCTTGAAACTCAGGCAAGAAGGTCGGGCGTGGATGTCGAGAGAAGGAGTAGAAGTCTATATTATAGGAACCGATGGATCAGATAAGATTAAGATTAGACCAGACAACACGGCTCTGGAAATATGGACACTGAGTGAGGCTGTAAGAAAAAAAGGAGGCGAGTGAAGAATCCGCACCTAAAGGGCATATCGGATAGTTTAACAAAGATACTACAGTTCACGCCTGTCCATAGGCTAGACGAGGGCAACGTCTGTTCGCCCACAGAAGCGCAATGAAACACAAATGCTGTACCACTATCGAGGTGAGCTATCCGCTCCCCCTGCCTCATATGAGCAAGTGGTAAAATCGATGTTTGCGCCGCATTGAGCACAGGTGTGTGATTTGTTGAACTCGTCTGAAAAGATCTCTTTTTCTGCTCCGCAGCTGTCGCATTTACAAATGAAGGATTTGAGATCCTTGAAAGATTCCCATCCCGGACAATGTTGAGGGGTGGTGGTCATTGTAAATCTCCTCTGTCGTCTGTGTATTCAGCTGTAGTAAAAGATACATTTGTTGGTGCGCAGAAGTCTAACAGGGAGTTTAGCGACCCATTCCAAAAAAGTCCAGCAAAAATGGAACTCCTTTACCCTAACAAATAAAGAAAGGACAGGGCTTTTCAGGGTACAGTGAACTCCCAACCCTCTTGTTTTTTTCTCTCCTTGTTGACCTCAAGTCTAACA
>JASFEM010000086.1:0-14374 GCA_050124835.1 Syntrophobacterales bacterium
TACCCTAAGTCAATACCCCCAGGTCAATAATCAGTTCACATTTCACATCTGACATTTATCATTTGACCAGGCGTAGGGCGCAGGGCACAAGGCTCAAGATCAGCAACTAATTGAATTATCACACTTTTATTCCAATCAAAGTCATTAAATGAGACGACCCAATGACCTAATGACCTAGAGACCTAATGACAGAGAAGCATAGTGACTGAACTCTACCTAGTGCTTCTCCTTCTTAGGGGCGGCCACGCTAATGATCTTTGCCTTTGAGAGCCTAGACAATTCCGCAAAAGTGGTGGCGAACATGTTTTTGGTCGTGCCACCTGCTGGGTAGATCTTGGAAAAACGATTGAGGCTTTCATCCATGTAAGTTGGCATTGCCTGTCGGTGTGCCACAGGGGGTACAGCTCCAACTGGATAACCACTCACCTTCAGGACTGTCTCAGCGTCGGCCATCCTGACCTTTTTGACTTCAAGAAGCTTTTTGAGTTTCTTGGTGTCGACGTTCATGTCCCCGGACATGAGAACCAGCACCGGCTGTCCATCAGCCAAAAAGATTACCGATTTGACAATCTGGCCAACCTCTACTTCCAGAGCTTGAGCTGCAAGAAAAGCGTTTTCAGTGCTGTCGGCAAAGGTGTGAATTTCTGTTTCTAAACCGTGGGAAGCAAAAAATTCACGGACTTCTATTTCTCCAAAAGGTTCCATTGTCTACTCCAGTATGTCTTTCACTCACCAATTATCTTCACCAGTACCCGCTTTTTTCTCCGTCCGTCGAATTCACCGTAAAAGATTCGTTCCCAGGTACCGAAGTCGAGCTTGCCGTCTGTTACAGCCACAACCACCTCACGCCCCATAATTTGCCTTTTCATGTGAGCGTCTGCATTGTCCTCTCCTACGTTGTGCCGGTATTGGGATACGGGCTCATGGGGAGCCAACTTCTCTAACCACACGTCATAGTCATGATGCAAACCTGCTTCATCATCGTTGATAAAGACAGAGGCCGTGATGTGCATGGCATTGCAGAGGACCAGACCCTCCTTGATGCCGCTCTCCCTGAGGCATTGTTCCACCTGAGGAGTAATGTTGATCAAGGCCCGGCGAGAGGGGACCTCAAACCAGAGTTCCTTACGGTAGCTTTTCATTGATATACCTTCCCTTCTATTGCACTGCGCAGGAAAATCCTGTCTATGCTGATTGTCTGCCGACTTTTTGAGCTGTTTTCTGTTTTTGCCAGAGACATCAGGTGCTGTCAAGGCGAAGATCATTGGGTTGTCTGGTTATCCTTTTCAGTATATGCTTCGTACCTTGCACTCATCATTGATCATCTAAGCACTACTAGTTGGCTTAATTTGTGCAAATTGAATGAGCTGGTCTGAATCAATGGCTGGCAGTGGCCAGGGATTCCAGAGGATAATTTTGAGCGGAAGGAATTGATATTCCTTGAGAAAGGATTTAATCGGGTCTGAGCGGGAGAAATTTCTTATGCTTACAGTGAGGTTCATACAGGAAAGGCGACAATGGGTGAAAGTCAGCACCATTGCCGTTTTCTTTCTATTACTGCTGACTCCGTTTACCCTATGTGCGTCTGAGCCACTTTTCGATAGTTTACAAGAACGGCTGATTGCAGATGGAGTTGATGCGGATCTAATTAAAACGATTTATCAAAACTCCGAAGCCAGGTTGGAGTTTGAAGTGGTCGCCGCCAACCTAGTCCGCAGCGAAGCAGCGCTGAACTATGATCAGTTTCTATCGACTTACTCGTTGCGCAAGTCTGAACGTTATTTAAAGCGTTACGAGTCGGCTTTAAGGGAGGCGGAGCGCCGTTTCGGAGTGGAGCCGGAAGTGGTGGTTGCGGTTCTGATGGTGGAGACTGCCCTAGGGACCTACCCCGGTAAGTATAGGACATTTAACGTGCTTTCCACCATGGCAGTTTCGCAGGAACGTGAAGTCAGGGAAAAAATTCTCGCTAGTCTCACCGAGGAACAGAGAAACATGCAGTCACCGGCGGTCATATCCAAACGTCTCAATAAACGGGCTAACCGCAGCTACCGGGAACTGAAAGCGCTCATCAACTATGTACACAACAACAACATAGAGCCCTTTGGCATAGTGGGATCCAGCGAGGGCGCTATCGGTATCCCACAGTTTTTGCCATCCAACATCGAGTATTATGGTCGGGATGGAGATGGAGATGGCCGCATTGATCTTTTTAACCACCCTGATGCCATTGCCAGTGTAGCCTTTTTCCTCCGGGCGCATCGTTGGGAGCGAGCCAATGGTGCCAAGGGGAAGAAAAAGGTGCTGCTTTACTATAATCGTAGTACCTACTATGCGGATACTGTCTACACCCTTGCTCAAAAACTCAATGGCAACAAACCCCTCTAAGAGATTTCAGATTGTAGATTGTAGATTTGCTTAATCTGTGGATTTCGTCTTTATTAAATCTGAAATCTCAAATCTTCAATCTGCAATGCCAAATCTCTCGACTCTCCTTGCAGTATCTGCTATCTTTGCCGCGATCAAATTGGATGCGCTTCGCAAATGCTCTACTCATTTACGGCTGGGGTGATTAATGATTGTTGGGCTTGATGTAGGTGGAACTCACACAGACGTGGTGGTGCTGCAAGGCAAAGAGATCGTCTGTAAGGTCAAAATACTTACAGACCACGAAAACCTTCTCGATACAGTCTGCTTCGGCATTTTTGAGGCGACGAGGGATTTCAAACCCCAGTCTATTAAACGTCTGGTGGTAAGCACCACTCTGGCTACCAATGCCATTGTGCAAGGAAAAACTGAGCCAGTGGGAATTTTGGTCGCCAGCGGCCCTGGGATCAATCCCAATGGTTTCGCCATTGGTGAGCATTACTACCCGGTGAGTGGGGCAATTGATCATCGCGGTAAAGAACTCGCTTCAATTAACGAAGAGGAAATACTGGAAATTGGCAAAAAACTCGGGTCCAACAATGTCCGAAACCTTGCACTGGTCAGCAAATTTAGCGTGCGTAACCCCAGCCTCGAACTAAAGATGCGTCACTTGTTGGCGGGCAACTTTGACACGGTAACTCTAGGCCACGAAGTATCCGGTCAACTCAACTTCGTCCGCCGGATTGCCACCGCCTACCTAAACGCTGCCGTAGCGGGAATCAGCCGTAATTTTTACGAGGCAGTCCGGGGTTGCATGGAACATCAGTCCATGCAGATCCCACTAGAGATACTCAAGGCAGATGGCGGCACTATGACCCAAGAGAGTTCAACACGTTACGCCGTGGAGACTATCCTCTCCGGGCCGGCTGCCAGTGTTATGGGTATTCTTGCTTTTGCCGATCGTACCAGGGAGGAGGTAGTGCTGGACATTGGTGGTACTACCACGGATATAGCCATACTTGTCGAGGGGGTACCGCTGCTGAAGCCTCTGGGAATTAGGATAGGCGGCTACAACACCTTGGTGAGAGCCCTCCGGACGGTTTCCATAGGAGTTGGAGGGGACAGCTGGGTGAGGGTTGAAAAGAACATTCTTAAAGTAGGGCCGGAAAGGAAGGGGCCGGCTCTTGCTTACGGTGGTACAGAGCCGACACCCACTGATGCCCTGGTAACTTTGGGTTTGGTGGAAGGAGGGGATCGGCAACGAGCTGCGCAAGGAATTGAACGGTTAGCTGAACAGATGGGTGAAGGGGTCGAAGAGGCTGCACAGACAGTGATATCAAAAACCTGTGATCTTATTCTTGAGGCGGTCCAGGCACTTGTGGATCGGGTTAACCAGATGCCAGTCTATACCATTCACGATCTGTTGGAGGGGCGGGTAATCGCTCCAACGGGTATAGTGGTCATCGGTGGTCCCGCTAAAGAGCTGGCGCCTCACTTGCAGGACAAAAGCGGATGGCAGGTTCGGGTGCCGCCAGATTACGAAGTGGCGAACGCTATCGGCGCTGCAGTAGCCAGAACCACCTGTCAAGTAACAGTGCTTGCTGATACGGATCGTCGCTATGTTTACGCCCCGGAAGAGGGCCACATGGACATCATCGATTGGAGGGCTAGAACGGATGACGTGGTAAGGATCGCATTCAGCCTCCTGCGGCAGAAGGCACTTAGGTTGGGTGCCGACGAAGAAGATCTGGAAATGGAATTACTTGAAGATTATGAGTTCAATATAGTTGAGGGATTTCACACGCTGGGGAGAAACATCCGAGTAAAAGCTCAGGTAAAACCGGGCCTCATCAGGCCCTATCGTGAGGCTGCCGTATGAAAGCCAACAGAAAGACCGGACTTGTCTTTTTCCCGGCTTTTGATTGGGCTATAAGTAAGACGCATCCGGAGCGGGAAGAACGTCTGCTCTATACCCAGGACCAGGTTTTTGAGGAAGGAATTTTGGACATTGAGGGATTGGTGGAATTTAATCCCTCTCTGGCGACTGAAAAAGACGTTGAGCGTGTCCATTTTTGTGTCCCGAAAGTGGAAGCGGTTCTCACTGAAAGCCATTATATTTCAGCAGGCGGATGCAAGACGGTTGCCGACGCAGTTCTGGGAAGCGAAGTCGATTGTGGCTTTGCCCTGGTGCGCCCTCCGGGACACCATGCCATGCGCGTGGTACATGGTGCCAGGGGCTTCTGCAACATCAACATCGAAGCTATCATGGTGGAGCATATCCGACAAACTTATGGGGTCGACCGCGTCGCTATTGTGGACACTGACTGCCACCATGGAGACGGTACTCAGAACATTTACTGGCACGACCCGGATACCCTGTTCATCAGTCTCCATCAGGACGGTCGCACCCTATATCCAGGCTCCGGCTTTACCAGCGAGATGGGGGGGCCTAACGCCTTAGGGACCACGGTCAATATTCCGCTGCCCCCTAAAACCTCTAAGGAGGGATTTCTCTACGTAATGGATAGCGTGGTCTTGCCCATTTTGGATGAGTTCAAGCCTGAACTCGTTATCAATTCGGCAGGCCAGGACAATCACTATAGTGATCCAATTACCGGAATGAGATTCTGCGCCCAAGGGTATGCGCAACTCACCGAGAAATTGCGACCCCACATCGCTGTGCTCGAAGGAGGATATTCCATAGAGGGGGCTTTGCCTTATGTGAACGTTGGAATAATATTGGCGCTGGCCGGCATGGATTATTCGTGGGTTCGTGAGCCAGATTACGATCCGGAGGAAATCCGTCAAAGCGATGAGATAAGCAGCACCATTTCTAGTACCTGCGAGCGTTTGCTTGAGCAAAGGCAGGCGTGCGCTTCAAAGCGCGAGAAATATCTGAAGGGTGACGAATTTGTCCTACGAAGTAAAACCATTCTCTACGACACGGATAACATAATGGAAGAGCAAAAAGAGATGATCCGGGTGTGCGGGGAGTGTGCCGGAGTGTTAAAGATCGATTCGTACGCCGACACCGGCTATCATCTCCTCGCTATCAGTGTGCCCAGAAAAGCTTGCAGCACCTGTCAGGACATCGGTAGGCAGTGGTTTGAAGAAGGGAGCATCAAACGCTTCGATCTGGTTTGCCTGCAAGACCGGGTGGCCGATACGTATGAGGTGAAAAGGAAATGAGCGGACTTGTTTCCTTGAAAGACTTCATACCGGCCGATTTAGAGATTTGGGTCCAGGAGGCAGGACAGCCTGCTTTCCGAGCCAGACAGCTACTCAAATGGATCTATTCTCGGAATATTGAAGACTTCGAGGCGATGACCGATCTGAGCAAGAATTTTCGCGCCTGGCTCGCTCAAAATGCGCGAATTTCCTGCTTGGTTCGAGAAAGGCTCTTAACCGATGAAGATGGAACTCGCAAACTTCTATTTCGTCTTCAGGACGGTGAGCGGATCGAAAGTGTTTTGATAGAGGAAGAGCGACGGCTCACCCTTTGCGTTTCCAGTCAAGTTGGTTGCGCCTTGGGTTGTCGCTTTTGTTTGACCGGAGAGGCCGGCTTTAAAAGGAATCTTACTGCTGGGGAGATCGTTGATCAGATCTGTGCGGCAAGGCGAGAACTGGGGCCAGACGAGCGGCTTACCAACCTGGTGTTTATGGGAATGGGAGAGCCTCTCGCCAATTTAGAGCAAGTGGTCAAGGCCCTCGAGATTATAACTTCAGACCACGGTCTAAACTTTTCTACCAGGAAAATCACCCTCTCCACCGTGGGTCTGGTTCCGGAGATGCTTAAGCTGAGCCGACTGTTTCCGATAAAATTAGCAGTATCACTGCACGCTGCCGACGATGAGACAAGATCTCGTATTATGCCAATAAACCGGCGCTATCCACTGGCGGCGTTGCTGGAGACCTGCCGCCGGTTGGAGATGCCGCGCCGCCAGCGCATTACTTTTGAATATCTCTTGTTGGATGGCGTGAATGACTCAACAGCAGCAGCTCGTCAGTTGGCAAAGCTCCTAAAGAGCCTCCGAGCCAAGATCAACCTGATTCCTTTCAACGAATACCCTCAAGCTGCCTTTAAACGGCCTTCCCCGAGCCGTATCGCTGCTTTTCAGGAGATATTGCGGGAGGAACATTTCACCGCGATCGTGCGCCAGAGCCGCGGTGCTGGGATTATGGCAGCTTGCGGACAGTTGCGGCACAGCCGCTAGTCATTTCAGCATTTCTCATTTCGCATTATTCATTTGAGAGTTATAAGTAAGATGCGCGATTGCATTGTGCTCGGAGAAGAGGTGAGTAGTAAACGCTAACTTTGGCCCAATGAGAAATGAGCAATGCGCAATGCGAAATGACTAATGATCTTGACAAAGCCAGGCGGGTATAATAACAGAAAGTGCTCTAGTGTTAGGCTTATTGGGTCCTGAATATGTCAGACAGCCTTGGGATGGGAAAATATGCTAAATTTTGAAAAAAGTGACGGACTGGTACCAGCCATCGTGCAGGATGAAGAGACAGATGAAGTGTTGATGCTGGCATACATGAACAAGGAGGCTTGGGAGAAAACCCTTGCCAGCGGCAAGGCTCATTTCTGGAGCCGTTCCCGAAAAGAGTTGTGGCTCAAAGGGGGGACCTCCGGCCACATCCAGGAGGTTCGGGCGATCTATGTAGACTGCGATCAAGACACTGTGTTACTCAAGGTTCATCAGGTCGGCGGGGCCGCCTGTCACGAAGGTTACCCAAGTTGTTTCTATCGTAAAGTGGAAAAAGGAGGCCTGAAAACCATAGGCACCAAAGTCTTTGACCCCAAAGAGGTTTACAAGTCTTGAGCCTTATGATTCACAATATTGAATGAGGAGGTATTTAATCCGTGCAACAGTTAAAATTAGGTGTGCCCAAAGGCAGCCTTCAGGAAGCTACATTAAAGCTATTTCAAAAATCGGGCTGGCGCATTTCGCTAAGCACCCGCAACTATTTTCCAGAGATCAATGACACGGATATCAGTTGTTCCATTTGTCGTGCTCAGGAGATGTCTAGATATATTGAAAGTGGTACATTCGATGTGGGTCTTACCGGAAAGGACTGGATACTAGAAAATGGCTCCAAGGTAAAAGTTGTAACTGATCTGATTTATTCTAAGGTCAGTCAACGACCGACCCGCTGGGTGCTGGCGGTTCCCATGGAGTCAGAGATCAAAGAGCTAACGGATCTGGAAGGCAAAAAGATCTCCACGGAACTGACGAACTTTACCCGCAGTTATTTCAAGAAACAGGGTATCAATGTGGAGGTGGAGTTTTCCTGGGGTGCTACCGAGGCCAAGGTCATTGACGGGCTATGCGACGCCATTGTAGAGGTAACCGAGACGGGAAGTACCATGCGAGCCAACGGCTTGCGCATCGTTGCCGAGCTCATGCAGTCTAACACTCAATTAATCGCCAACATGGAGTCGTGGGAGGTTCCATGGAAAAGGGAAAAGATCGAGCAGATTTCCCTTCTTCTCAAGGGTGCACTAAAAGCAGAAAATATGGTGGGTCTCAAAATGAATGTGCCTGAAGAAAAGATGGGGGATATCATGGAAATTCTCCCCAGCCTCAATGCTCCCACCGTAGCCCACCTTTACCAGAGTAAATGGCTCGCAGTTGAGGTTGTGGTGAACAAGGACCAGGTGCGCGACCTCATCCCCGCACTCATGAAACGTGGGGCAGAGGGCATTATAGAGTATCCACTGCATAAGGTAATTTGAAATAGCTCTCAGCTGTCAGCTTTCAGCGTGCAGCCCGCAGCAGACAGAGGACAGATTGCAGATTGCAGATTTCGGATTGCAGATTTCGGATTTCGGATTTCGGATTTGTGAAAGCATAGAGTCATCTATGTGATTTTCGTGTGGGACTCGCCACGACTTCAACGATTCGAACGACCCATAACCAATATCCCACACCTCAATTTTAGGCACTTTAGTACACTTTAGCTTATTCTAAACATTTGCCCATGATCACCAAACGTGCAGAAGAAATAAGACCATTTATAGTCATGGATGTGCTCGAACGTGCGCAAGCGCTCGAGAATCAAGGCGAACATATCATCCACCTGGAAGTGGGTGAACCCGATTTCGATACGCCAGCGTGTATCCGAACTGCTGGTGAAAGGGCATTAAAGGAGGGAAAAACCCACTACACTCACAGCCAGGGTCTTGTGGAACTGCGTGAGGCCATTTGTGAACACTACTCGCAACGTTATGGGATCGGGATAGCTCCTGAACAGATCATTGTCACCTCGGGGACCTCTCCTGCCATGTTATTGATATTTGGAGCGCTGTTGGAAGCGGGTGATGAGGTAATCATTTCAGATCCCCACTATGCTTGCTATCCCAACTTCATTCGGTTTGTGGAGGGGAATCCGGTGAGGGTACCCGTAGCCGAAGAAGATGGATTTCAGTTTCGGCCCGAAGAGATTCGAAGAAAGATAACGCCGCGGACAAGAGCAATTTTCATTAACTCGCCTGCTAACCCCACTGGAAACCTGTTGGCGTCGGAGCGCATGGTTGAAATCGCCAACCTTGGGAAAAAGGTAATTTCCGACGAGATCTACCACGGACTGGTCTATGAGGGCAAAGAACACACAATCCTGGAATACACCGACGAATGTTTTGTACTGAACGGATTTTCGAAACTATATGCCATGACAGGCTGGCGTCTCGGTTATGTGATAGCACCTCCTCGTTTCGTTCGGCCTATGCAGAAAATGCAGCAAAATTTTTTCATTTCAGCAAGTGCTATGGCTCAGTGGGCTGGAGTTGAAGCCCTGAGAAGTGCAGAGGCTGCCGCAGAAGTAGCGCGCATGGTCAGCATATACGACGAGCGGCGACGCTACATGATCCAGCGATTGAAGAAGATGGGCTTGGGTATAACCGTCGAGCCCACCGGAGCCTTTTATGTGCTGGCCAATGCCAAACGTTTCGACAGCGATTCCTATCGTCTGGCCTTTGATATACTCCACAACGCCAAGGTTGGAGTCACGCCCGGCATTGATTTTGGCGAAAATGCTGAGGGCTACATCCGCTTCACCTATGCCAACTCGTTGGAGAACATAGCAGAAGGCATGGATCGGCTGGAACGTTATTTAGAGACGCGGAAGAGCGCATAGCGCATAGCGTACGAATATGATTATACGTTCAGCCAAATTTATATGTAGTGCAGTAAAGCCGGAACATTACCCGCCGGAAGACCTTCCAGAAGTGGCCTTCGCAGGCCGATCCAATGTGGGCAAATCTTCGCTTATCAATAAAATACTTAACCGCAAGAAGCTTGTGCGCACCAGTAAGACTCCAGGGCGCACCCAGCTACTTAATTTCTTCGAAATAAACACCGTTTGGCGCTTCGTAGATTTGCCCGGATACGGTTACGCCAAAGTACCGGATGAGGTTAGAGAACGCTGGCGACCGATGGTAGAAACCTACCTCAAGGGCAGGCCCACCATGCGTGGTATTGTGCTGCTACTTGACATTAGGAGGATACCTTCTGAAGAAGATATTATGCTTTGGGACTGGCTGCAAGCTAACGGCATAGAGGTGATACTCGTAATCACCAAGGTCGATAAGCTCTCGAAAAACAAACGTAACAAACAGGCCGCCAGTATTGCCAAAACTCTCGGATGTAGAACAGAAAAGCTCATTCACTTTTCCGCCATGACTGGAGAAGGAAGCGATGAGATTTGGAAAGAGTTGCGGAGACTACTAGAGGAATAACCATCTTTGTAAGCATTCAGCCGTCAGCTTTCAGCTTGTATTTTTACACTGACAGCATGAAATTATCCTAAACCTAAGGATTTTGCCTTTCAGTTAACAGCTGATTGCTGATAGCTGATCGCTGAATGCTGTGAAATGAGAAATGAACAATGCGAGCTGTTGTACAAAGGGTAAACAAAGCAAGTGTACAGGTCGAAGGTGAAGAGGTGGGGCGCATTGGCCATGGCATCCTGGTTCTTCTCGGGGTTGGTCATGATGATGAAGCAAAAGATGCCGCCTATTTGGCTGACAAGGTCATCAATCTGAGAATTTTTCCAGACGAGCAGGGCAAAATGAATCGCTCTCTGCTCGATGTGAGTGGCGGTTTGTTGGCGGTTTCTCAGTTTACCCTCTGGGGAGACTGCCGTAAGGGTAGACGTCCTTCCTTTGTGGCTGCTGCGGAACCTGGAAAAGCCGAAGAACTATATGAAGCTTTTGTTTTGCAGGCCAAAAGCTTAGGCGTGACCGTAGCTACCGGGCGCTTTCAGGAAATGATGCAAGTGTCACTGGTTAATGACGGACCGGTTACTCTTCTGTTGGACAGTAAGAAGGCGTTTTAGGGTCACTAGGCACTAAGCACTAAGAACTAAGCACTACGCCAAGGAGTCAGGAGTCGAAATTCAGAATCCAGGAGGGAAAGAACAGACAAACGTCTATGATTTATGGCTTCTGGCTGCTCATACCATCACGCTATACGCTACGCGTTACGGAGGTAGAATGACCGACGAGAAAGAACCTCAGCTATCACTAGCCGAAGGTGAACTACCACCCTGCGGTATTTTGATTGATAAGGAGGGGGACTGGTACTATCGCGGCAGTCCTATTCACCGGTCAGATATAGTTGCCCACCTGTGCGAACACGTCCGGAGGGATGAGTTCAGCGGCTTGTATATTATCCAGCTGGGGAAGCAAAGATGTTCCTTGAAGGTGGAGGATACCCCCCTGGTCATTACCGGTGTCTCGCACAAAAAAGAGGGAGAAGGAAAAGGGCAAGAACAGCTGCTCTTGTCCATAAAACACCTAGAGAACGCCGCCCCCCTGGAGCCCACAAGTCTATGGGTGGGCAGGGAGAACGTGCTTTATTGCAAGGTGACGGATCAACAGATTCCGGCTAGATTCCTACGCCCCGCCTACTACCAATTGGCGGAGTTCATCCATGAAGACAAAGACCAAGGCCGATTCTACCTCCTGCTCAGAGGAGAGCATCATTATATCGACCTGCATACAACCGCAAGCCATGGCAATGAATAGATCAGGAAAAAATAGGAACACCCCGCCTTCCCATCAAATTCATAATTCCAACCAATCTCTGACTTGATCCCACACGAGAGCTACTTCCGGTGCGCTTTTCGATATCTTCCCCGACTCCCCCTGCAAGTTGTTGGCTGAGCTCCCTGGTTTCCAGTGGATTATTCTGACTTGCGGACCACGGGGCGCCCAAATTTGCAGATCAGTGGGGCCGAAAAGAGCAATCGTCGCCGTACCGCAGGCAGCTGCTAAATGGGTGATTCCAGAATCATTTCCAAGATAGAGTGCGGCCTCGGTCATAAGGGCGGCAAGTTTACCCAAGGGCCAATTTTCTACGAGCATGGGGGAAATGGAATCCAGACGGGAACGTATTTGCTGAACTATCTGATTATCAGCGGGTCCTTGAAGTAAGGCGATCCGCAGATTTGGATATACCGCAAGTTTATGGATGAGACGAACCCAGCCAAGCGGCGTCCACAACTTATTTCTGCCGCCACTTCCGGGGTGCAACAAAATGAGACTTTCTTCGGGCGCCATGTTACAGCGAACAAAGGAGCGGGCCTCGACTAAGTCCTGGTGTCGCGGAGCGATAATTGCAGCAGGAGGAGGGCTAGCCGGAATGCCAAGCTCTTCAAGTTGACGGCATTGGTGAACAACCAGACTCAGACCTAAGCCTGGTTTCGGGAAGGGATCTAGTCGATGCGTGGGTTTGCCGAAGTTGCGGGCAAGATTATCGGCCACGATCTGGCTGGAAGAACGCCCAAAAATAAAAATGATGTCCACCGGGAGGAGCCGTTCTAAATCAGCAGAAGCTACCCTGCCTTGCAGATCATAAAGCACCGCCCAGCGACTCGCACTGAAATCTAACACATCCTTTACATAGGGTCGGGCTTGTATTAGCTCAAGGATATTTGGACGGGCGAGAAAGGTAAAATGAGCTTCTGGATAAGATCGATGTAGGGCCTCCAATGCCGGAAGGCTCAGGACAAAATCACCTATGGCACCCTGATGGACAATCAGAATAGATTTCATAGAATTGCGGCAAGAACGGTCACGCTGAGGGGGCTAAGTGATTTTAGCTTTTTGTGCAGCGCGCTTTCTTTCTGACCAGCGTAGAATTGCTCCAACGATGCCACCTGTTTCTTCTGACTTCTCGCGCTCGGGAGCTTGATCAGATTTTATCTTTTCCACGCCACCACAGGCGGCAATGGCTTCTTGGAGACACTCCCGCAAGTGGTCACAGGGACCACATTTTTCCTGGGGCTGGATGATTCCGTGTTCGTCCCTGGGCATGCAGCTCTCAGGGATACCAAAGCACGAAGGCCTGCTGTCGGGCATAAAATATACTCCAGGAGCTGAAGGAGGACGGGCCAGGATAAAGAGAAAGCGATCTTAGGCTTTTCTATTCAATAATCTCAAGTACCACACGCTTCCTAAGTTTGGCAGCGGCGGCGTTTAAGATAGTCCTTATGGCCCGAGCATTGCGACCTTGCTTGCCGATTACCTTACCGAGATCCTCCTTGGCTGTTCTCAGCTCAATGACCGTGGTGTGCTCTCCAGCGATTTCACTCACTCTCACCTGTTCGGGATTTTCTACCAGCGCCTTAGCCATGATTTCAATCAATTCTCTCACCGCGGTAACCTCCATTGCAAGAAACACCGACCGTGTAGGGTATAGTGGACGCCATCTAGGAGCGAAAAGCACTATTGCCGCTGAGAATTTCTTGACTACTGCTATTTATGTAAATCTATAAATTAAACTTTATCCTCTATAGAGCGGTGAGACAAGCGCTTTGACCAGGGTTTACAAACTTTAGCGTTTAGCCGCAGCTTTCAGCAAATATACTGAAAGACTCTGTAGAAGCTTAATACTGCGATCAAGTAAATCAACTGGTGAATTCTTGCTGGACTAACCGGTAAATTCCTGCGCTGAGTTATTCCCTCTCCTCAGCATTCAAAGAGTTCGATGGCTGATCGCGGACCCTTGAATGCTTATTGTGAACTATATGCAGGCAGTTACCAATGAGTCAAGTCCATTTTAGGACCGATTCCACGACCTTCCGAGTGTTTACTCGACGGCAAATGAATTATCCGGGTTAAAGATGCTGGAGAACTGGATCAAGAAATTCCATAACACCTACAACTGCAAGAAGTAAAACCGCCGCAGCGATGATAAATCCAACGAAGATCACCGGCAGCAACAGGGCAAAAAAGGATTTAGTTTTAGAGGTTTGGTGGGCTTTACTCAAACCAATGCAGCAGAGAACAATAGCCCATATGGGCATAAGAAAACTTCCGACAAAGGGGATTACATTAAGGAGAGAGGTTGCACCAGATGCGTAAGCCATGACCTGAAATGTTGCTGAAAAAGGTTTCTGGGCGGCTAAAAGCAGCCGTAAAATAAGGTGGGCGAGGCTGGCCGTGAAAGTGAGAAATATTAGTAGCAAGAAAGGGGTGAACAGAGCTGCTCTGGCAAACCAAACGGTATTGGCTAGTGCGTTGCCTTCCAGAATGCCATACTGGATGCCGATGAGGGCGAACCAGTATCGGCCTATAACCTGACCCAATGACCCGTAGACAAGCAGGTAAACAAGGGAACTGCGAATGCCAGCACTATAGTCAAAAGCGGCAAAAGTGGCTGAGGGGTGAAACAGAATGTTCAAACTGGTCTGCCAGAAAGCACCCAGGTCTAGCCAGGAGAATCTGTCCTGCCAGGGTACACGTTGGACTTCCAACCGCTGGAATACATCTTGGACATAAGGTTGGACCGCCGCAGGGTCCTTTTGGTCGGGTAGGGTCATGTCAGTCCGGCAACGAGGACAGACAGGTGGATGGTCTGGTGTCAGAAGGCTTTGGTCCTTGACGGTTGCGGTAAAATTGCAATCTGGACAGCGGATGATCATGGGCGGATTTCTTTCCAACACAAAATAGACATCCAGAGGACCGTCTCCGAGCAACACGCGAGAGGCGACCACCTGG
>JASFEM010000087.1:0-14320 GCA_050124835.1 Syntrophobacterales bacterium
ATTAAGCGACATCAGTATGTTCTGACCACAGACGACTGATTTGGAATAGCTTAAGATCGAGGAATTGGATACGGCTGGGGGACAAGGCTTTAAAGAGATGAAAGGCAGGGAAGCGGAGAAAGTCCCGCTTCCCCAGTTTACACCTCAGCCGTATTATTCAGGTATTGTGAAATCACACTTTGGCGAGAAAAGATTATTCTGCCTTCCTTTTCCCTTTCCAGGGTCAAGACCTTTGACTTTAGCAGTTGCCGGACCAGTTAATTGATCTGGGTTACCATCACCGTCGATATCGTATTTGAAATCGCTAACAGGTACATTCAGAAAGGGTTCAACGGTACTATAGGAAAACTCTACCGTATTGTCATTTTCCCCATCGTCATTCAAGTCAATTTCAATCTCTACATCAAGGGAATACTTAGGTGCAGGCACTAGCTCCGCGGACATCCAGTCGAACCCAACGACATCGTTATCTACGGGACAGTTCAAGGTTGGAGGTGGTGGAACAATCCCAGGTTTTTTCTTCGCCATGACCAAAGAGCCAAGCATAAAAACGAGTCCCCCAACCAAACCAAACAAGATAGCCTTTTTCATTTTCTTACCCTCCTTCATTAGGTGTGATTTTCCAGGCCCTTCTGGACGAAGAAGAGCCAAACCGGAACTAAAAACTGCCTCTAGTACACGCAACCAGAGTGCCAATGAGGAGGATGGAAATCATTTTTGTGCGGCTCAATCGAAAATGTCGGGCGAGGTTGATAGGTTACAGTTACAGTTTGGAAAGACTTTTCCGCTCAGAAGAAAAATGCAACAGCAAAAAGGGTGATGTTTGCGATACATCTACAACTGATCAGTATGAAAACAGATAGCGAAATTGACAAAGGAATGATTGTTGTGAGGGCAAAAGAAAACCCCAATCGACCCGAAAGTTGATTGAGGTGGTAAAGGATGATGTGCCGGGTATCACTTGGGAGATTTAAACAGCGGGCTTATGCCGCTTTTCAACGCTTCCATGATCGCGAACCTGTGGCACTTATCACAAAGAAATTGCGGACCCCACGGAATAAAATATTCTCTCCTGCCTTCCGTCACAAAGGAATAGCTGGCTCCGCAACTGGTACACTTGGTTTGGGGGTCGGTTTTCACCTTCTTCATTCCTTCCTGACGGGGGAATTATCGCGAGGAGACCAGCTGGAATCCAATTGGCTTTTGCAGGGATTTGCTAGAGTCGCATATGGAGTGTACTGTCATGTTACGGCAAAGTGATTGGTCGTGTCAATACGAATAATTGACCATTTTGGGATAATACCATCACAAAAAAAGCGGGGCTAAAATGGCTTTGCCGTCAGTACGCTACGCTGTCATTAGGTCATTAGGTCGTTTGGAGACTAGATCACCCTATCATGGCTTCACCTTTACTGGTGATTTCTTCTATCAGCGACCTAATGACTCAATGACGAGCGGGAAGCCCGAATGAGTTAATGACAACGCAGTGTTATGACACCGAAGCGTTATGGCTGAATTGGGCCCTGTACCCTGTACCTTTCCATTAAGTCAACTCAAGGCTGATAAACTGTAAATGTCTTTTCCATGAACATCTTTCCCCCGTGCCAAAGTTGCAGTTTCCACGGACCTGGCACTAGCTCAGATGGTTCTGTGAATTGCCAGCTGGCAAGGCCAAAATAGCTGATGACATAATGGCTCGTGGTTGAATGGCCAATGGGAAGTATGGATGTTTGATCAAGGTAATGAATCAGTTTTCCTGTTTTCGGATTCTTCACCCCCGGATAAGGGAACAGCCACCTGTTCAATATGCGAACTTTCGATCCGGGTGGATGTCCATTGACGACAAATTTCAACCCAAAACTCGTTCCCAGTTTGGCTGGAATTTTGTCGGTTAGCGTCACAAGCTTCATATGATCAACCAAAACAATCTTGCCGGGAGTCGCCTTTTTAACTTTCGTCATATCATATATACCCCATTCAACTAGCTTTATTGCGTAGACCTCAGCAGCTATGGATGGAGGGGGCATAGCGCTCACTAAAAACATAACCGCCACTGAGACCATTAGTTTTTTCATGAATACCTCCTGGATCGTGGGAAGAGTAGCCGAGAGTCGGTAAAAATGGGATCCAACTGCCTCGCGCTATATATTCATGCAAGCGCGGTGCCAGGCTGTAAGAAAAGTGATCGTTGCCGGTATCTTCGAGAGGGAGGCACAAAAAAAGCAGAGCCGGTTGTGACTCTGCCTTTAACGGGAAGGATTATTAATTAGTTTCATTTATCTCTTTTCCCATGTTTCTTGCCTTTGGGAACGATTCTCACCTCGTCGGTGCCCACAATTTTCCTCTTATCAGTGGTCTCACCCTCCAGAGTAGCGTCGAATTGAGTAGCCTCGATGCTTTCCTCGGTGAACTCCAGTTCCTGAGTCTTGAAGTGAAATAGAAGATCCAGGTCGCCATCGCCGTCTACATCTTCTTTGGTCCAGCGTATCGGTTTGGCCGCGGCAAAGGTTACCGTAGCGGGATCGACTGTATCCGCGTCGATGCCATCCTTCGTCAAGATGGCTACCGGAACCACCCCCTTTGACTCCATGTTGATGTTATTGGGATTGCCACCGGGTTTAACGTCGATGTCGATCTTCACCGCTGCCAGAGGCGACCTATAGTCTGTCCCGAATTGGTAGTCAATGAACGTACCGGTAGACACTTGTGCCGTCAAATAAATATCCTCGAAGTTATCAGGCTTGATATTGTTGGTACTCCACACTCTTGCGTTGTCTATCCAGAAGTCGAGCGTACCGTTCTCTTGCCGTGCCAGCTTCACAGTATGGATGCCTGGTGTTCTGACGATCGCCGTGCCCACCAGTCCGCTTAATCTCCCAGCCTGAGGGTCCGACCAATAGATGACATAGTTCTTGTATGAACCCCAAATGCCAATTTTGACATAGGCTCGGTCCTTGTCTGTCATCACCAGTTGGGTGTTAGTCGTGCGGCCGTCATCGTAAAAGGTTGCTTCCACCCACGGGGACTTTGCTGATCTGAAATCTATTGGAGTACTGTAATGGGCCGCACCACCATAGTAGTAGGTCGGCTTCACTACCAAATGTTTATCCCTATTTACTGAGATCAGCGCGGCTTCGTAGGCATCCCAATCAATATCTTTCCATTGGACTGTTGTTTGGCCGGAAGCAATTGTTGACATCATCAGAATTGCTACCATAACGATTATTTGAAATATATGTTTCATCATATCTAAAAACCTCAGGTATCGATCTATGAAATTCTTTTTAAACCAGTTTAATCTAACCTCTTATCTATTCAATCAAGGCAAACCTGGTGCCAATATTATATTTTGGACATAAATTAGTAAGGCTTTCAAGCAAATTTACTTGTGACTTTAAGGAGATATAAACTTATCGGATTCAGGGCTCGCTATTCGAAAATCGTATGTCCAAAATCGGCAGAAAGTTAAAATTTTGGTACTCAGGTACACAATGGGATACAGAGGTGAGGGGGGCACTGGTGGGCAAAAAACCAACATAATCAAGGACATTTCCACCACTATCCCAACGCTGCCGTTATGATGGAGAGTGATTCATGGAAGTTGCTGCTGGTAATTTGGATGGGAGCACCAATTCTCATGGTTACCTTTGAGAACGGGTAGGGAATTTTCTTTCGATCCCAAGTTTTTAGCTCGATAAACCGTGATCCACTGAATTGTAGCGCAACGATTGGAACCCCACTCTGCATGGAAATGTGGAGAATACCCTTTTTTAGCGCGAAGGGAGGACCGCTCGGCCCGTCAGGGAAAAGGATAGTGGAATAACCTCTTTGCAGATATTCGGCGAGCTGATCCGCGGCCTCACGACCGGAGTGGCCGGTAGAACCCAGAATTATCTTCTTGACCCCCAGCAATCGGATCAAGACATGAATCGGCTTCATGTACCAGCTGGGGTGCTGCATCCAGGCATGAGAAGCTCGGTCAAGAACGTTGGGGATATTCGGTACTACAGTTACCAGGGACAGTGGGATGAAGCTGTGCCAATGGCAGAAGACATAATTGGAATGCTCACCCAGGTTCTCTCTGCCTGTAATCTCAACCTTGATCGTTGCTCTCAGAATCAAGCCGAAAATAAATAATAGGAGAGCCAAGCCGTAGCCATACAAATAGAAAATTGGTCGGATAACAGCAGGTACGTCGTCGACCCGACATTGGGACAAAGGCGATTTACTCATGATCACTTCGCCCGACCCCTCTCGTCTTTATCGCGAGCCAGTTAGTTCTCGCCGCAAGACCTTTCCAACCATTGATTTAGGGAGTGTGTCACGAAACTCAATGCTCTTGGGAACTTTATATGCAGCCAACCTTTCGCGGCAATATTCGCACAGCTCCCCCGCGGTGGCCTGGTGACCTTCCTTCAAAACAATCCATGCCTTTGCTGCTTCCCCCTGGTAAGCATCGGGCACACCTGCAACGCCGACCTCCGCTACTGCTGGATGTGTTGCGATGACCTCTTCAACCTCTCGAGGCCAAACCTGGAAGCCACTTGGCTTAATGACATCTTTCTTGCGATCAACAATAAACAAATAGCCATCATCATCTAGATAGCCAATGTCACCGGTAAACAGCCAGCCATCTCGAATGGCATCAGCTGTCTCTTCAGGGTTTTGCCAGTAGCCCTTCATCAACTGTTTGCCCCGAATCAATATCTCACCAATATCACCGAGTGGCAGGGTCTTCTCGCCGGTATCCAGGTCCACAATGAGCACGTCAACATCAGGTGCCGGCATTCCGACAGAACCCTCCTTATACTCTCCTTGAACGGGCACGAAAACTGAGGCCAACATTGACTCGGTGAGACCATAGACCTCGAGCATGTGTCCCCCAGTCAAATCCTCAAAACTGCGTTTCGTCTCGGCAAGCAGGGGTGCGGCTGCCGATATACACAATTTCATGGATTTGAAGTCTACCTTGCCAGCTTTAACTTTGGGGTGATTGAGCAGGCCAATGAATAGGGTCGGTACACCTGGTAGGAAGGCGGGACGCACTTTTGCGATCGTGCCAATCAAGTCATCGAGATCGCGCGGATTGGGGACTAACGCGAGCGGGTTGCCCCCAATCAATCCTGTGCTCATTACCCCGATATTGCCGTAAACATGGAAAAGGGGGACGGCCAACATTATGACATCATCCCAGTCTTTTAATACCGAAGCAAACCAGGCGCGCACCTGCATTCCTGTTATGAAAATAGCGTGATGACTGCCAACGGCAGCCTTTGGAGACCCTGTAGTGCCCCCGGTGAAAAGCAATAGCGCGGGATCATCTGGCCGGATGGGCAATTCCGGAACCGATAATTCAGCTCGTTCTTCCAGCAGGTCGCGCAGCCACAGATCACCTGAATCAATGCTAACCCGATGTCCCTGCTTCTTTTCGATAAACAGGGTAAAAAGCAAGCGGGTAATCTTTGGCAAGAACTCTTTGATATTGGTGGCGATGATGATTTGTAAGCCAACTCTGGACCTCAAGGAGCTCACTTTCTCGTAAAAGGACGTCAGCACGACACCGATCTTTGCGCCACAGTCGCGCAGGGCATGCTCCAATTCACGCTCGGTATAGAGAGGATTAAGTGGCGCGACAATGGCTCCAGCCTTCCATGCGCCAAACTGGGCGACGAGGAACTGGGGGCAATTGGGCAGCAATATTGCGACGCGATCTCCCTTTTCTACCCCAAGGGCAACCAATGAAGAGGCGAAACCGTTGCTCAATTTATCCAACTCTGCATATGTGAGTTGAGACCCCTTGAATAGCAGGGCAGGGTGGTTTGGTCGGCGGTGAGCATTTTCTGCAACCACATCGATCAGGGTCAGATCGGGATAGGGCTCGAGAGAATGCGGCACATCGTGATCGTAACGGTTGAGCCAGGGTTTGCCAGCCATGATTATTCTCCTCCTGTTGGCGGGAATCAACGTTCGCTAAGCGCTGCCCGTGAAGTCTGGCCGGAGAGGTGCAGTATTGAAAGGAACGTCCCTCGAGAATGGTTCAGAGCGTTAGTATCAGCTAGCTTAAGATTAAAGCAACGAATTGGCCCATGTAAAGAAAAAAAGGCAGGGTCACTACTGACCCTGCCTTAAGAAAGGTTTGGCTGATCAAATCTTCAGTCTCCCATTCCATTGGATTTCGGTTACCACGGGGAGGGGCTGTTGCAAATCAGGGGAGACCATAGAATTGAGAGCAATAAATTCGATCACCACCTGATTTTCATTGAGGTCAGGAAGTCTTGCGCTCCTTTGTGTTCCAGTTTGGCAGCAGCCTGCAAGTCTTTAATCGCCTGGTCCTTGGAGCCAAGATGCCAGTACGACACCCCACGGCTGTAATAACTGTTTGCATGTTCGGGGTTTAGCTGCAAGGCACTATTACAGTCCTTGACCGCTTTATCATATTGTCCGGTACTCGTATAAGCAACGCTGCGATTATAGTAAGCCAATGCATTGGTCGGGTTCATCTCGAGAGCTTTGTTGTACTCACCAATTGCCGCGTCGTACTGGCGCTTTCTCAAAAAAGCGGTGCCGCGGTTGGTGTGGTCCAGCGCAAGCTGTGGGTCTCTCGATTTCTTGTAACGTTTAGCCGATTTGAATGGACCCCCAGATCTGGTAAGCACATACGTCTCCTCTTCTTTCACCGAATAGAGAACAAGCTTGCCGTCACGCAAGTGGTATTGCATGTTTCCCTCATAAACCGAAGCCGTGCATTCAAGAAAACCGGGGCTGTATTCTTTCATTGCCCTGGACCCTTCGAGAACTCGAATCTCATCGGCTGTTATCTCGGCGGGAGAGGTGGTCTGGACAAAGACGTTATACTCCCCAAAAAAGCACTTACTCCCGGCAGTCACCCGGCCCTCTTCGATTGTGAGAGTCAACTGGGCCGTCATGCCATGAGCCTCAATTTCCAGCATATCCCAGGAACCGTAAAGTTCCGGATTCACCGCGTCATCTGCCCAAGAGCTGCCGCCGGCAAGTGCGATGGCAGTTGCTACAATAACAAAAGACCTGAGTAATATTTTTTTCAAGATCATTTTCTGCCTCCCTTAAGAATATGGCTAACGAGTTAAGAGTCAGAACTCTCCTAAATTATTCCAGTGATAGTCTTCTGTCCTGCTTTAGGAAAATCATGCAAGAAAAGAGCCAAGGGTATGGATCTTGATGGGCCGGTTCTCCAGACCCTGGAAGGTGTATAGTGGCGATAGTGACATGACAATTGTACTCCCACTGGATCGCTGGAAAGACACATTTAAGCTCTCGACTAAAAGGATCGAGTTTCTTGACTTGATCGATCATTTTTTTTGTTGACAATCTAATTTGGTAGAGTAGACAAGGTGTAGCTTTAGATGCACTCCGAGTGAGTCAATTGGGGAATGCACTTGATAACCCGATTGTGATACTTGAGAAACAACTCAAATGCCATGGTTAAAAGGGAGCGAGCAATGGAAAAGATCAATAGGGAAATTGACACGAAGCTCATTCACGCCGGTGAACCTGATCCCCTCATCCAGGGAGCGGTTAGCATTCCCATCTTCCAGTCATCAACCTTCGAATACGCCGGCCAGGATAGCTACCATGACCTGCGGTACATTCGTTTGAACAATACGCCCAACCACGTCGCTCTCCATGAGAAACTGGCGGCACTAGAAAACGGTGAAGCGGCAGTGGTGAGTGGTAGTGGGATGGCGGCCATATCTACAACGCTGCTCACGCTACTCTCCTCTGGAGACCATTTTCTGGCGCAGGACTGCCTTTATGGTGGGACCCACGACCTCATCACCAAAGATCTCCCGGCATACGGTATCTCACATGATTTTATTTGTGGTGACGATCCGGATCACTGGAGACGGCTAGTGCGCCCAAACACGAAAGCTATCTACGTGGAGAGCATCACAAATCCTCTCATGCAGGTTGTCGACCTGAAAGCCATAGTGAATTTTGCCAGGGAGCACCAACTCTGTTCAATCATTGACAACACCTTTACCAGCCCCATTAATTTCCGGCCCCTGGAACTCGGTTTCGATCTATCGCTTCACAGTTGTTCAAAGTACCTGAATGGCCACTCCGACATCGTAGCGGGCGCGGTAATCGGTGAGAAAGAGCTGATCACTAGAATCACCCACAAGCTCAACCATCTTGGGGGCACCCTGGATCCCCACGCCTGTTTTCTCCTGCATCGCGGCATGAAGACCCTTGGGGTCAGGGTGAGACATCAGAATTCAAGTGCGCTGCAGATCGCACAGTTTCTCGAAAGCCGGCCAGAGGTGGAAACGGTCCACTATCCCGGCCTTGCCAGCCATCCGCAACACCACCGGGCAAAAGAGCTCTTCGACGGTTTTGGCGGCATGTTGAGTTTTGTGTTGAAAGGAGATGTGGACCTGGCCCAGCGTTTCATCCAGAATGTCACTCTACCCATCTGCGCCCCAAGTCTCGGTGGCGTCGAATCTCTCATAACCCGGCCGGTCACAACTTCCCACGCTTGTCTCAGTCCAGAGGAGTGCAAGGAGGTGGGGATTTCTGAGAGTTTGATCAGGCTTTCTGTGGGCCTCGAAGCTACCAAGGACATCCTGGCGGACTTTGGGCAGGCTCTAAAAGCCTAGGGCAGGTTCTTGTCCGTAGAATAGAATGGACGTATATCAGGATTTTTTTTGCATGGAATTTCAGGAGAGCGAGAAGGCAAAAAGAACGAGGCCGAAGTCTCCGTGCCCCTTTGCATTATGCCGTTCTCAAGTATCTGACAACCGAAGGGTTCGACATTATCTTCTCTATGACAACGGGCATAAGACCCGAGCAAGCATCTTCATCAACCTGGGCGCTGTGATCAGCGGTAATTTTTTTGGAGTAGCCGTTTCCTAACCAAATGACGCACTCCATGTAGGCGGTGTACTTGAGTATCTTATTTTTCACCTCAGCGTAAGTTACTTGAACACTGATCCTCTTCCTCGCATTACGGTCAATCCTTGCACCTCTGGTTTTTAAATTACTCTCGAGCCCATAGGCCAGTTGCTGTCCCCAATCTTTGAGGTCGGAGTGCAGATTGGTACCGATTTTTTCTACTCTGCTTGGAGTCGCATTGTGCACCCATACCCTATCTCTGACTGGAAATGAAGCCCCAGAATAGGTACTTAAAGAGTACCCGGATGGTACGAAATCACGCGTGGCACATGCTGTGAGCATTACACATGCTATAATCAGCAGTATTCTTTTCATCTGTATATCCCCACAGAGCTTTTAGGATAATAATGTTTCACCCTACTCGTCTGCTGCAAAAATGATGCCTGTAAGAGAGGGCTAAAAATGCGTAGTGGTTAAATGTATAGAGAGCCAGAAAAATGCATCAGGGAGATGGGGGCGGCGGGTCGAGATTAGCACTTTACCTCCAAAAAGAGCGGTTTTCATGATAGAGTGGTTATCAAAATCACTTCTGCCTGAACACGATCCCACTCGATCCACGGCTTTTCCTACAACTGACTGTTTCGGCGCTGATACTTCTCTCGCATCCGTTGAAACTCGAAGCGCAATTATCTATGCTGGAAAATAGCCCATCACCAGATTAGAGCAAAGCCGCCGAAGCATCAAAAACTCCTACCGAACGGACGAGCGCGGCTGTAGGAGGAATTCACATGAAAAGAAAACTTCGTGGACTCAAGCGAAGGGACATTCAGCTGGATTTCAGCCTTTACCGGGTTGGCGTGCCCATCCGGGGATTGGCCGGGATGCGGCTGAGCGTCGTGGATCTCTGGCCGGAGGGGGCCGAGAAGACGATTATGTTCGTGCACGGCTACGCCGGCTGCGCCGAAACCTGGGAATACCAGATCAACCACTTTGCCCGGGAGTATCGCGTTATCGCTCCCGACCTGCGCGGCCACGGCCAGAGCGACGCCCCTTTCACCGAGTACACCATGTCGGAGCTCATTGACGACATCAATACCATCGCCGAGGTGCTAAAACTGCCGAAGGAGTTCGTTCTGGTCGGTCATTCCTTCGGCGGCTCCGTCTGTATTGAATATGCCCATGCCCACTCGGAACGTTTGGAAAAGCTGGTTCTCATTTCCACTGCCGGCGAGTACCCCCTTCCTCGTGGGGCTTCCATCCTCTCCCGCGTCCCGGCGGCGGCTTTTCGACCATGGTGGAAGTACCGCCCGCGCTGGAACGCCGAGATCCACGTAATGAAACGTATGATGCTAAACAACATGCGCAAGTGGCAGGGCTGGCCACTTTTGGAGAATATCCGCACGGACACCCTCATCATTACGGGTGAACGTGATCGCTATTTTCCCCGCCATGTTTTCGATGACGTGAGTAAAATGATGCCGGGGGCGGAAGTCATCGACGTTGGTGTATCCAAGCACAAGGTCCAGCTCGAAAGGTCCCAAGCGGTCAACCGTGCCATCGATCGGTTCGTTTCTGGCACTGAGGAGGGTCGGCGTATCTCCTGGCGCGAGCAAACCGCTGAACGGAAGCTGGAAGATGATCGCCCTTGGCTAGCAAGTTATAGCAAATACACGCCTCACACCATTCCCATTCCGCGCCAGCCACTTTGCAGATTTCTGGAAGCTGCGGCGGACAACGTACCGAAGAGAACAGCGACCATGTTTTACGGCACCGACTTGACCTACCAGCAACTCGATTGGCAAGTTAACCAGTTCGCCCATGCCCTGCACGGCCTGGGTGTCCAGCCAAGAAGTCGGGTTATGATAGTGTTGCCCAACATGCCGCAGATGATTGTCGCCTACTACGCCACGCTCAAGGTGGGCGGTGTGGTGGTGCTGCCCAACCCCGACGCCGACGGGCCGGACATCATCGGGCAAATCAAGGAAACCCGGGCCCGGGTGTTGGTTACATTGAGGGAGTTTGGCGAATTAGCGAGGAAAGTGCGAGAGGAGATCCCGCTCACCGTCGTTTTCGCCGACATACGCAATGCTCTCTCCACCAGTGTGTATCGAAAACTAATGGACCGCTGGAAAGCAGCAGGGCTCGGTGAACAGGAGATAGCCGACAGGGATTATGGCGGTCATCTCATGAGCCAATTGATGATGGATGCCCCCCGGACTCCGCCGGAAGTCGAGGTCTCGAGCGAAGACCTGGCCGCTATTCTCTATACCACAGGAACCACGGCCGAACCCAAAGGGGTCTGCCTAAGCCATGCCAATCTGGTAGCCAATGCCCTCCAGACCCGCCACTGGTTTCCCGATACACAATACGGCCAGGAGACCTTTCTCTCGGTTATCCCTTTTACGCACAGCTATGGAATGACCTCCGCGATGAATATCCCCATTGCCATGGGCGCGACCATGCTGTTGCTGCCCGTTTTTGAAATGGAGCAAGTACTCCAACACATCAAACAATATAAGCCCACGATGTTTCCCGGGGTCCCTTCCATATACATGGCCATCAATCAAACACCGAATGTTCACAGTTATGGATTGTCCTCCATTAAGGGATGCATCAGCGGTGCGGCTCCTCTTCCTGTGGAGGTGCAGGAGGCCTTTGAGAAAATCACCAAGGGCCGGTTGGTCGAAGGCTACGGTTTGACAGAAGCATCCCCAGCAACACACGTCAATCCCCTCGAGGGGGTACGCCGGGCCGGCTCCATAGGCATTCCCATCCCCAACACGGACGCAAAGATCGTCGACCTGGTGACCAGGGAGGATCTTCCTGCTGGACAAATCGGTGAACTGGTGGTCAAAGGACCTCAAGTGATGTTGGGTTACTGGAATCCCACCGACGAGGAAGATACCGAGTCAGTTCTGCAGGGGGACTGGCTCTACACCGGCGACGTGGCCGTGATGGATACCGACGGTTTTACCAAAATCATCAGTAGAAAACGAGATACGATTCTGGCAGGCGATTACAGTGTGTATCCGCGCGACGTCGAAGAGGTACTCTACGAAAACAGCAAGGTCATGGAAGTAGCTGTCGTCGGTGTTCCAAGGAGGGCGAGCGGGCAAAAAGTCAAAGCATTTGTAGTGCCACGTCCTGGTACCGATATTACCAAGGAAGAGTTATTGGTCCTTTGCCGAAAGCGCCTCGAAGAATACGCCGTACCATGGGACATCGAGTTCCGCGAGGAACTGCCCAAGTCGTTTGTGGGTAAGGTGCTGCGGCGTTTACTGGTTGAAGAATGAAAACCAGATGATTTCGGATTGCGGATTGCGGATTTGTCCGATTCTTTGCTTACTAAAAAAGAGCCACAGGATTTTTTTCCTGTGGCTCTCGAGACGAGGTGATATTGCATTGGCGTCAACAATTTTTGCTGTTCAACTTCATGCTGCCCGCTGTTACCGTTGCGGCTGGCGCTCGAATCTCTCTTTTTAATTATGAACCGATATCTTTCTGGTTCTTTGTTTGGGTGTTAGATTTAGCTTTCCCAGCGCAACACGTACAAACGGTATTTGTGCTCACCTCGTTACCCGCAGAGATAAGCAAGTCGTATGCCATCAAGACTCAAAATATAAGAACGATAATATAACCTAAAATCAAATATTTATTCGTTTCAAGCAGTTTAGGTCTATTTTTCCACCTTGGAAAGTTGGTTAAAAGGCCAAGTGATAGTTGGCCAAATAACTAGTGTTTATCCGAAAACCCCCGTTTTCGCAGGAACGCCATCAGCCCTTCGATCCAGCCTTCGCCCAGGCTTCCGCCTTCGTTATAACTTCGGCGAGACAAGACGGCGCGGCAAGCATGCTCAGGACAGGCGATCAGCTTTCAACTCTCAGCAAAATACATTTAAAATATAAGGTTAAGCTGATCCCGCCTGGGCGGGGCTGAGTGTTGACAGAATATGTCAGATAGCCCCAGTCAGAGTCTTAATTTTGAGCCGTCCGGATTTCATGCCGCATTTGTCAGCAGTAAGAATATTACCTCCACTTTGCGTTAGGCCTACCTGGCTTTTGTGAAAATGGCATTTTTATTGCTAATGATTTGGATGACCATTTTCTGCCTGTGTTAACTGGTGTGAGCACTTAATGAAATTGCTCTCTTCCTGGTGATCAAAGAGGAACGCAGTAAAATTGCACGAAGAAAATAATCAAACGGGGGATCTAACCATGAAAGACTGCTTCCTGTTCTTAAGCAGAGGTACGGGTCCAAGCACAGGCTATCCCCTGTTTGAAGAGGTGACCATTGGACGAAGTCAAGACAACTCAATTTGTCTCGATGACGACAGCGTATCACGTAACCATGCCAGGGTTAGCTTCCAGGAAGGGGCTTGGACTGTAGAGGATTTAGGCAGCACCAACGGCATTATCTTTAAGGGCGAGCGTGTGGAAAAATTGGTTCTATCTTCAGGGGACATCTTTCAGATAGGGAATTTCATTTTTCGCTTCACCGAAGCGGACATTCCTGAAGCGAGAGATCAATTTTTCGAAACCATAACAATTTTATAAAATTTATCAGACGCCACCATTTCCATTTCAGCTAGTTTCACGAAAACAACCTTTTCTTGCTTCTTGTTACCAAATTCCAGGGTAAAACTTGAAACTTTCTTGCCACGACGGCCTGGCGAACGGAACAGATTTGCGGGTCAAAGAGATTTGGATTGCAAGGCATAGCTGCAGCAATGAAAGGAATGAAAGGAATGAAAAGAAGGTCGCACCTATTGGGATTTTTTAAACCATGAATTGGACTTTTCTTTTAGCTGGCTTGCAATGGCATCGCCGAGAAATCGAATATCTTCTTCAGAGATGTATTCAAATTCAGCACCCACCACATAACGGCCCGGCACTTCGTTAGAAGTCGTTTCTCTAACCCAGACAGCCTTTGCAGCAATCACAAGTGGTTGGTGATCAGGTGGTTGGATTTCCAAACGAAACTCCTGTCCTAAAGATGGTAATTCTTGACAGGATATGGATACACCCACCTGACTGACATCTTTTGTCTCCCCAACGACCTGGGCTTGAGAAGTGATGATCGTGGCGGGCCATTGAATATCCGCCCTCAGAAAATCACGTTTTTCCCTCTTGAAAACCATATTTACACCTTCCAATCGCTGCGGTTCTGAAGGAAAAAGTTATTTTAGCGAAACAATCGCTTCACATCCTTCGTACGTTAATGCAAAGCCAATGCCAGAAACAACGGCACCTACTCCATATGGTGGGAAAGTTCTAAATCAAGTCGATTCATTAGAAATTGGGATCACGGTATCGTCATCGATTTTGTGTCGGGGGTATTCAAAATAATACTTGGTGTCCAACTTTGTTGTATTTGGTCAAATTTATTAGGGAAAGGAAAAGCCTGGAATGTTGGAATTATGGAATATTGGAACAATGGGTTTGAAGGAATA
>JASFEM010000088.1:0-14084 GCA_050124835.1 Syntrophobacterales bacterium
AAATTCTTTACTAAAAACAAGAACTTCTTTGTTCGCTCCACTCATACCCATCTCCTAGTCCCTGGAAAGAAGCTGCAGAAATTTACCGTAGCAACATGCCCATAACTAAGTCTAGGTGTAATTACAAGCAGAATCCGATTCCAGAGGAGTCGGTCTTGATTGCACACCTTATGGGTGCAGTTAAGGCCAAATGGAATAGTGGAATGATGGAAAAATGGAAGATTGGGGGTAAAAATGAAAAGAATGTCAATTCCTCGTTAGGTTACCCACCACAACTGTGAAGAACTGACCTAATTACACTAAACCCATTATTCCATTATTCCAAAACCCATCAACACTGGTCACGGGCAGAGTCAATTATCTCTAGCTTAGCCTGAAGGACCAAGTTTTTGATGATGAAACAAAATGATATCACTTCAGCTGAAATCCGGCTATGATACTCCAATGAGCAAATTCTAAAGACTGTTATACGCTATATGCTCACAATAGATCCTTAGAGGACAATTCCAAGAAGGAGGTAAATGTCATGGCGAAAGCAATCGTTTTAATCACCTCAGAGCCTGGTATGGACCGCGAAGTCGCCGGCCAGATCAAAAAGGTCGGGGGGGTGGAAAGCGTCTACTTAGCGGCTGGTCTCTACGACGTGGTAGCAGAGGTTCAGGCACCGGACGACGCCAGCATGCTCGCAGTGGTCTACGACAAGATTCGCCCCATCGATGGCATAAGAGAGACCCACACGATGTTCTGTCTAGCGGTGTAGCAGAGCAGCCATAAACAAATTCGAATATGTAAATAGCAGAGATTTAGGAATTTAGGGATTCAGGAATTATCTAGATGCCTATCCGCTAAATTGTCGTGATTACTAATTCCTCAATTCCCTAATTCCTTAATTTGTTTCTTATTTAGGATTTAATATCCTTTGTCTGGTAAATGACTGATGAATCTGGAGACGCGGAAGTGTAACTAACCCAGGAGATCGGACTTTTTCACTGCGGCTTGATCTCCACCCGCCGATTGAGAGCTTTCCCTTTGGGTGTGCTGTTGTCAGCTGCCGGTCGTAACTCACCGTAGCCCTTGGCCTCTAGTCGGTCAGCTTCGATGCCATTCTCAATTAACCACTCCACCACCTCTTGTGCTCGCCTTTGAGATAGTCCCAAGTTGTATTTCCGCGTGTGAGTGGAGTCAGTGTGGCCTTCGATGATGATTTTCTGTGATGGTAGGATTTGGAGCACCCTAAAGTTTTCTAGGAGCTTTGTCTCAAATTCGGGCGTGATTGTTGCTGAGTCGCTGTCAAAATAAATGTCATAAAGGCCAGTGGGGCCGGGCTTCTTATCCATTAATTTTCTCAAACTAGTATCTTCCACGGGCTTGCTCAAACCGGTTTCTTCCATTGAAGCTGCCGTGGAAAACTCTGGTGGGACCTCACATTTCGGCATCCGTCCGTCAGTTATTCGGTTTCCGTACCAGACCCCCTTGGGTTGACCTCTCTCGTACCACAGGCCGTTCATAAAGTTGCCATCAGCTGAGAGGACCATAATGGCAACACCCGAGAGCGGCCCATCTTCCCACCAACGAAATTTTAAAACACGGCCGTTGGTGCTGCCGGCTAGCCTGCCGTTGTCTAACTCATAACAGCCTGCTATTAGGCTACCGCGTTGTTCCAAACGCATCAGGCCGTAATTGGTTTTATAAATTCCATGGAAGGGTTTTTGTCTAGGAACATCGCCCACTGGCTCACCGTATGCCTCAAGTTCCATGAGTTCGGCGTGCGAGGTGTTTCCCCAGTTTGACAGAATCACTAATTTCAGCCATCGAGCCTCGACCGGTTTCTCGAGAAGGAAAATCTTTCTTCTGCCCCGGTCTGCTTCGCCAGAGAGAATGAGGTAAAAATCCTCCTTCCCGCTAGTGGTCGATCCGTAAAGTTCGAAATCACGAACTGAAATTCCAGGTAAGGTTAACTCAGCCGCTCCCGTGGTATCTATGGCAAATGACGTCAGAGAATACTGCTGTGCCAATTCGATGACAAAGGTGTTTGGGTAAGGGTTGTCCTTAACGCTACTCCATCCGGAAGCGTACGTGCCATCTAACAAAGATACTGCATTCCACCTGCCGCCGTAGTGACCGGTCGCTGACAATACCAGGGCGCCATTTCTGATATTAAGTAGGTCGTTTTCCTGGCCGCCCGGTAGAGGGCTTGGCACAAGGATTAAAACCGCTATCAAACCCCACCATTTCCAATTTGTCAGTATTCGGTCTGATGTGGTTTGCCGACTTCTGGAACGCTTGCCAATGGGCATCTTCTCGTCTCCAGACTTATAGGATGGATCACAGAGTCTGGCAGGCTGCTGAAAAAGTCAACGAATATGTCATTCTGAGGAATCCCGCCATGGGCGGGACGACGAAGGATCTCGTAACATGTTGATATTACTAAAACCGAGATTCTTCGCTCCGCTCAGAATGACACTAGTAGCGAGTATTTCAGCAGCCTGCTGGTACCGGTTCAAACAGACATAACGCATGGCTGAGTGGCTAAATCGTGTAGCCTTGGCTACGAAAATTAAAGAACGTTATTATCCTTTAAATGCTGGTATTGTCTCGATACAGTTTCTTGACAAGCTGGGCGACACGGGCTCCCAGTTTGTAGCCATTTTGCCTGACACTGGCATCTGGCGCACCGATACATGCCGTGCCGTAGTGGCCGGTTGCGCTCATGGGGTCTCCGACAACAATCATTCCATAAATCAGCATGGCTTGGATAATGGAAATCATGGTGGTCTCTTTTCCCCCAGAGGCATCCCCGCCGGTGGCGAAGGCCGCGCCCACCTTGTTTTCCGTTTTTCTACGCACTCCGACGAAGTCGTCAAAGATCTTTTTCAATTCAGCCGCCATCACTCCAAAATATACAGGTGATCCTGCGATGATCCCGGCTGATTCAACAAAATCATCTTTAGTGACTTCTTCAGTGGAACGGAGCAGGCAACGAACACCCTCCACCGATTCAACCCCTTCGCATAGTGCTTTGGCTAGCTTGCGAGTATTTCCGGTTCGAGTGTAGTAAAGTACAAGTACCTGCATGAGCTGCCTCCCTGAGAAGATTGATTAGAGTTGTCAAGTAAGGGTCCAGAGGCAAAATTTTTGGCAGTATAGACCAAACCGTCCGATGATTACAATGGCCAATGCTTTAAGCAGCAAGTAGCCGTCTTCGCCTCATGGCTTCCGCCTTCGTTAAAACTACGGCGGGACAAGCCGGCGCGCCAAGGCGGGCAGCAGGAATCCTGGCATAGCAAAAACGCTGGTTTCTGGTCCGGTCTGATGATAATATCCACGCTATTTTCGTCTCAACACTTTGCGTCAAGCTAGCTGGATCTTACTAGATGCAAGACCTTTAACAGGATGCAACGCCCTTGGAGTGTTGGAGTGCTGGAGTGATGATCATTTCAGATTGTAGATTTAAGATTGAAGATTGATAACTCCAAACAAATACGTCCTTCTGAAATCTGCAATCTAAAATCTTAGATCTGCAATCGTTGGGCTCCAATACTCCAAACCCACTGTTATATGGAACTATAAAGCCCCATTCTTACAACCTGAGATCATTGGAATATAAACAACCGTGCCTCAGAATATTTATAAGGCTGATTCGCTACTGATGCTAACTGCCGTCATCTGGGGCGGCGCGTTCGTAGCTCAGCGGGTGGGCATGGACCATGTAGGCCCGCTTACCTTTAATGGTGTCCGGTTTGCGCTGGGGGCTCTCACCCTCTTACCCTTTATTTTGCGCGGTGGCGGAAGGACTACAATGGAGTTGCCCTCGCCCTACACCAGCAAACAGGCCATTCTCGGAGGGGGCCTCGCCGGTTTGGTGCTCTTTGCCGGGGCCACGTTACAGCAGGTGGGTCTGGTCTACACCACGGCCGGGAAGGCTGGGTTTATAACCGGCCTCTATGTCGTTATTGTGCCACTTCTTGGCATGCTGTGGAAGCATTGGCCAGGCTGGGGGGGGTGGTCAGGAGCAACTCTGGCAGCGGTTGGGCTTTATTTCCTCAGTGTCACTGAAGAATTTACCCTAGCTCCTGGTGACGCTTGGGAACTTGCGGGTGCCTTCATGTGGGCTGCTCACGTCTTAATACTAGGGTGGCTTTCACCAAGAGTAAATGTATTGAAACTTGCCTGTGCTCAGTATGCGGTCTGTTCCTGCTTGAGCCTATTAATGGCTGGGTATACTGAGACGATTACCGTTTACGGTTTGCGGGGGGCAACAATCCCTATTCTATACGGGGGCGTCATGTCGGTAGGGGTGGCCTATACCTTACAAGTGGTAGCGCAGAGAGTGGCACCGCCCACGCATGCGGCGATCATTCTCAGCTTGGAAGCGGTCTTTGCGGCCTTAGCGGGATGGGTTATTCTTGGCGAGGTACTCACAGCCCGCGGGCTGTGCGGCTGCGGGTTAATGTTGGCAGGAATGATAGTGGCACAGCTCTGGCCCTAGTTTTCCACTAGGCACTAAGCAGTAAGCACTAAGCACTTTGGTAATTTCCGATTGCGGATTTGAGAAGGCATAGAGCATGGAGCACAGGGCATAGGGAAAAAATCAAGTTTGCTTTAGGCCCCGCACCTCTGGTGCGGCGGGCCTCTGTGCCCGCCAAGAGTAGTCGCTTCGGTGCCTAGTGCTTAGTTCCTAGTGCCTAGTTTCAGTTATCGCCTACCACTCAGTGGGCCCTCTGTTGCTCCATGGCCAGTTCAGCCAAAAACTCGAAAACCTCTATGCCTTGGAGTTCTGCTTTTTCCTCGCCCATGGCGTATTGCATGACCCAGGCCAGGTCTAAATCGCTCTGTGGCGAAAAGGTTCCTTTTTTCAAACCAACCTCGAGGCTTTCTTCGTCGAGCATGATGAGATGTTCGAAAGAGGAAGCTTCCCCACCGTTCGTCTTGGGCCTGGCGAAGGTCTGTAAATCATGCTCCAGAATCCCAAGGGACAGAGGCTGAAAATCCAGTAACTCGAAAAAGAGATCGAAAGATTCCAGGACTTTCTCTAAAGATTTCCGCTCCAGACCCTGGCGTGCATCCTCAACTAGGGGCTCTAGATCATCCTTGGTGTAGCTGAGATCCAACTGCGACAAAGCGCTGTCATATATTAAATTCAGTGACTCCTTACCTTTACTCACGATTACATCCTGGTCGTTCAGCACTTTCTTGATGTTTTTGATACTGAACATCTCCTTCCAGTCAGGGCTTTTCCGCAGAGCCACGTCATCCACAGTGGTATGATAGATCGGCAACTCATTGTCTAATACTACCACCTCTTCAATCTCCCCTTCGAAAGGACGTACGTAGAGGTGGAGATCTCTGGCCTTGGTGTGCTCAAAATCGGTCATATCGAGAAGTCTTTGTGTGAGTTCCTTGTCCAAGCGCCGTTGCCCGGGGGTCTCTCTCATTGTGGAACTAATCTTTAGCATCAGTCCGTTAAGCTGGATCTTCGCTTTTAGATTTTCTTTGAAGGTCATGGCAAGTATCTCCTCGAACCTAACTATGTTTTGGCTTATCAATTCGCGCTTCGTGGATTCAATTACATGGTAGACGTTCCACCCAAAAAACAGATCTTATAGTTTTTTCTTGTAAAGATAATCATAACAGGAATTGTCGGTGATTTGGTTAAATACTTGCGGTCTGTCTTTTTCAAGTCAAGACAATTGTGGACATTCATGGGTTAACTGGTATTCTTTTCTAAACCCGTCCGTGCTGGAGGAACAGAATGCGAGAAATTGGGCTACTGCGAAATACCATACAGGAGTACGATTGGGGATCGACAACAGCAATATCTGAACTTCTCGGCCAGGCAGGGCAACCGGATAAGCCGCAAGCGGAACTTTGGATGGGAACACACCCTAAGGCGCCATCTGAGGTCCTTCAAGATGGTGTATGGAAATCGCTGCTCGAACTCGTAGAGGAACATCCTGATGATATTTTGGGTAAACAGATAGCTCGGCGGTTTCACAACGAGCTGCCCTTTTTATTTAAAGTACTCGCCGCAGCCAAGCCTTTGTCGATTCAAGCTCATCCCAACAGTGAGCAGGCAAGGCGGGGCTTCATGCGGGAGAATGAGCTAGGGATACCTCTGAAGGCTCCAAATAGAAATTATCGAGATGATAACCACAAGCCAGAGATCATCTGTGCCCTCACTGTTTTTTGGGCCTTGAAAGGCTTCCGTGAAGTGAGGGAGATCATAAGACTGTTAGATAAAATTCAAAGCCCAGGTTTGGCGAAGGCCTTGACCTTTCTACGGGACCAACCCAATCGAGAGGGGCTGAAAGGATTTTTTCGCCATTTGATGACCATGGAAAAGGGCAAACAAAACCAGATAGTGGAGGAGGCAGTCGGTTCTGCTGAAAAGCTGGTGAATGGAGATGGAGTTTGGCAATGGATAGTCAAACTCAATCTGGAGTATCCGGGGGACATTGGCGTTATCTCTGCCATTTTCTTGAATTTAATCCAACTAACGCCAGGGCAGGCCATGTATTTGCCGGCAGGAGAACTACATGCCTATCTCGAAGGAGTTGGAATTGAACTCATGGCCAACTCTGACAACGTTTTGCGGGGAGGATTGACGCCTAAACACGTAGATGTCCAGGAGTTGTTAAACATCCTGAATTTCGCTGAAGGAGAGGTGGATATTCTGCGGCCTAAGGAGCTTGGCTCTGGGGAGGCTGTTTATGAAACGGGTACAAGTGAATTTGTTCTTTCCACTATCAAAGTAAGCGAAGGTGCTCCTTTCAAGAGTTCGCGCAACCGCAGCGTGGAAATTATGATCTGTACAGAGGGTGCGGCCAGAGTCACGGATTTGAGCAACGGGGAAATGACTCGTTTACCCAAAGGGGGTTCCGTTATTGTCCCAGCCGCGGTAAAGCAATACAACGTCGAAGGAGATGCAACCCTATACAAGGCGGCAGTTCCACTGGAGGAAGTCTACTAGGCACAAGAGGACGACGCGGGGACACGGCGATACGGTGATTAGAGGTCAGAGATCAGAAGACAGAGGACAGAATTTCGAATTTCGGATTGCGAAATTAGAGGCAAGGAGTCAGTAGCCAGTAGCCAGAACCCAGGAAATAATAGAATTGAGTCAAAGACTTCTGTATTCTGGCTCCTGACTCCTAACTCCTTTAAATACATACATTGACAGGGGAGTCATCGGCTTGCTATTCTAACTTCTGATATTTTTGTAATTAATTCAAATAGAAAGGAGATAAACCATGGCATACACCAACGTCCTTGTGGACAAACAAGACCACATTGGCCTGATTACGCTAAACCGGCCTGAGGAGATGAATACCTTCAACGTGCCCTTTGCTCGAGAGCTGAACGATGCCCTTCTGGAAATGGACCAAGACCCGGAGGTCAGGGTTGTGGTGATAAGAGCGGCTGGCAAACATTTCTCTACCGGTATCTCTCTTGCCGAGTTCAAGAATAAGAGCAATAAAGAATACCGGGAGTTCATTCGTTTGATGGATGAGCACAATCACACGATTGCCAAAATGAAAAAACCCGTGATTGCTTCAGTGAAAGGTTATGCCTTGGCAAATGGGGCCGGCCTCATTTTTGCTTGCGATTTGGCCGTTGCTACCGAGGATGTCAAAATAGGTACTACTGCCATCAATGTCGGACTCATCTGCACGGGTCCGGCTGTGCCTCTGGCTCGTTCCGTCGGGCGCAAAAAGACTCTTGAAATGGTGCTCACAGGAGATATGCTCACTGCAACCGAGGCGGAAAGATTAGGGTTGGTCAACAGAGTGGTACCTGCAGATGAGCTTGAAGAGGCCACCATGGAACTGGCAGGTAAACTTGCTGCCAAAAGTCCGCTGGCAATGCAGATCGGCAAGACCGCAATCTATGCGATGCAAGACATCCCCTACCACCAGTCTATTGATTATCTGAGCGAGCTTTTTGCCGCTCTTTGCAGCACCGAAGATGCCGAGGAAGGGGTTCGGGCCTTTCTGGAGAAAAGAAAACCGTCTTGGCAGGAAAGATAGAAGATAAAGGTACCCATCTATTTAACTAAGCCCATTACCCTTCTGGAAAAGTGCTAGACTGTCTAAGGTTCAAATGGGGTAATGATTATTTCAGATTGCAGATTTAGATGAATTCCTCATTCAGATTCAAACCTGAGCTAATCTGCAATCTGAAATCTGCAATCGTTGACACGACATTACGCCACGCCTCGCAAAGTGCCTTCCCAGTCAAACTCTATTTGGTATTTTTCTTGCAGGAAAAAATAGCAATCCGATCTTGCGAGATGCAAAACAATAGACTGTCAAAATCAGAACAGAATTTGAACTCATTCTAGAGTGAGCTTCTTTGGGAATGGCGATTTGCATCAATAGTTGACTACTTTATTGAGGAGGTTGGTAAGAGCAATGGATGATTTATCCAAGGCCATGAAAGAGGCAAGTGCCTACCTCGATCGGCAGAAGGATGATAGGAAAGGTCCTGAGAAAAAGAGAGAAGTGACAGCTGTGACCAGGACAAGCGGCGTCAAGGCGAAAACGAGTAAAATAAAGGCCAGGGCAAGTGAGGCCCAGAGCAATCCAACGCTTGTGGTCGCCTATGGTTTTGCGGTGGCCTTGGCTATATTTGCAGTTGGTATCTCAACCCAATGGCTAGTCCCTGCGCTTGGTGCTGGTTTTGGAATTGCTACCACCATCATCACAAAAGGGCTTGCTGCCACTACACGAGATTACTCGTGGGTGATACCAACCGGTGCGACGGGCATTGCCTTAATTGGCGGTGTGGCCGTGGTTTTTCTTCTGATGAAAATCGTGAGACGTGCAAAAGGCCATCTTTACCTGGCTGTTTTGCCGGTGCTTGGGGTTTTGGCAGGATTTTGTGTTGATTTATGCAAAGACTTCTACCCCAGTATGCCCTGGGTGAGAATTGGATTCGCGGGAATCACAAGCGCGATATTCGTAATGGGAGGTCTGTGGTGGAAGCGGTATGGCCTTTTGAATAAAATTGCCGGCACCTTCATTATCCTGATCTCACCCCTGGTGATCATAGCACACGGAGTCAGTGGCCATATAGACCAAGGGTTGAGCGTGGCTTTGGGTAATGTGGCAGCGCAAAGCTGGATAGCCATTGGCGGACTCGTGGCCCTACTAATCTTGACCGGGCTTCTCGCCTTCACTCTGGGGGAAGAGATATACGAGTAAAGGCTTGGCGTTGCTGAAGCCAACTGGGTTTTCACTCTTCCATACTTTCCCAAAAAGATTTTTTTTCCGGCCATCTTGCAGCTGATCATTGAAATGATCAGCTCAGTGGCTGACCCTCTTTGTTTATCACACCTTCCAGTGGAGAATATCCTTGCTCTCTAGGATTCAATTGTGTAATCTGCGCTATTAGAGCGTCTACTCTAGAAAGAGCGATAATTAGCTAATTATGGTGACAAGGAGGCTAAGTCATGGATCCCGCTGAAAAAGCAGCCCTGAAGGAAAAACTGGCCGAGAAAGGAATCGGTTTCGACAAGGCAGCAGAAGAGTTGAAAGTTACCGAGCAGATGTTAGTCCTCTATCTCACAGAGGATTCTAATCCCGTCCCCAAGAGAATCGTAGAGGGGATTAACAAGCTTATTGAATAACGATTTCGAGAAGAGAACCCGAGACAGGATGGCAGCCATGGGCTGCTTTCTTTTTTAGAGGCATGTATTTGTGAATTGAGCAGACATAACTTTTTCACTGTTTTCATCGCGAACTGTGGGACCTGATCTATGCGGCTCCCGCCCCTCCCTGGTACCATTCATTTCCGGTTGATCCTTCCTCAATGAAGGTGCTGATGTCTTGTCTATTGTTTGAAGTAAGAGGAACATCAGCCATACTCGTCTGTTTTACGGATTATTAGCTGTTGTCCACTTAGAATTTCTGGATGGTCACGATTTACTTCCCATCTGGAAACTAAGGATTTCCGGATGGAGCTGTCAGCTATCAGCGGCAGCTTAATCTTATGTATTTACATGTATTTTCCTCATAGCTGAGCGCTGTCAGCGCTCATGCGAAAACTACAGTTTTCGGATGAGTACGAGTTAAGGAAAGCTTTTGGTTTTCGGCGGGACTCGGGACGTGCGCTCCCTTTCTTAGTTCATCGTATCAGATCCCAATTTCGGCATGATCATTGCTCTTTTAGTGCATGAACATCGTTTAAGTGTAATCAGGGGCGGTAAAAGTAAACATGTTGATACAAAAATCATTTTTCCATCTTTTATCATATCTTTTAGTGCTCTTTTTGGTGGTTTTTCTACTTTTTCCTCAAAAAACTCTGGCAGAAGATATTAAAAAAGATACAAATTTGATCCACTGGGTTTCACCAGGGGAGTCACTCCATGAAATCGCTCGTCGATATCTTCCCCTGACAGAAGAGTTTACGGTTAGAGATTTAATCGAGAAAATCAAAGTATTAAGCGGAATCCAAGGATCTTTGATACGTCCAAAGCAGCCTCTCTTGATACCTCTGGTCCGATCGACACCCATAGCAGCCGAAACGGTCCCAAAACAAGTGGATTTTGAGGCCAGGGGTATATTTGTAAACCGTTATTCCATGGCCTGCCAGAAGATGAGGCTACTGGCGGACAAGCTAATAGATTCAGGTGGTAACACCGTTTTTCTCGATGGCAAGGACATGTCCGGGAGCCTTTCCTACCCATCGAAAGTGGGTCTTGCCGGTGAAATCGGTGCGAATGCCAGCCCTGTCACCCGAGATCTGGCCAAACTGATTCATTACCTTCACAAAAGGGGAATCCACGTTGGGGTGAGACTGGTCCTTTTTTACGACCCCCTTTTGGCAAAGGAACGGCCAGAGCTGGCCCTGCACCCTATAGCCATTGGAGACCCATTGGTGGATGAAGGCGAAGTCGTGTGGGTCAATCCCGCCGAGCCGGTCGTTCAGGAGTATAATCTGCATATCGCCAAAGAGTTGGCAGAAATGGGGGTAGACGAAATTCAATTTGACTATATACGATTTCCCACCACCAAGAACTTCAGGGATCCGGAACATGGCTTTGTCGAGGAAGAAATTCCCAGACACAAAATCATCACAGACTTTCTCGCCCGTGCGAGGAAAGAATTGGCTTCACACGACGTCTTGTTATCCATTGACGTTTTTGGGATTATGGCCTGGGGTCGTTCAGAGGATATCCAGATGACCGGCCAGAAAATAGAAGACTTGGCTCGCCATTGCGACGTGATAAGTCCCATGATATATCCTTCCCATTTTTATGGGCCCTTCCAAGGCATTGCCAATCCGGGTCGGCATCCCTATCTATTGGTGCTAGAGACATGTCGAAGATTTTCCAAGTTTTTGAAGGATTCGAACGTGACTCTCCGTCCATGGATTCAAGCTTTTCCATACGGCGTTGATAATTTTGACGAGGAGTATATTCTCGAAGAGCTTCGTGCTTTGAACGAGTCACAGGCAAGAGGGTGGCTGCTTTGGAGTGCAGGAAACGTTTACAACGTGGCCTGGAGAGCGCTGGCCAAATGGGAAGATGGGGTTTTCAAAGATAAAACCTTCAGCGCAAAGCTTTGGTTAGATGATTGACGAGGGATCAGATTTCGGGGTGGATGATTTCTTCAGCGATATTGTCGATCAGCATTTCTCACATATCTTTTCCTGCACTTATTCCAGATCAAGACCAGATAAAACGGACTCCCATTCCTGAGGGTTCTTCTTGCTTGGCAGAGCCAGAGTTATTTGCCCAGACAACCTGCGCCATAACCTGCATGGATGCAGCGGGCGCCTTGACACTCAAGACAAACCTCTCCGATTGAGGCAGTGGTTTTTCACAGTAGATATAAGCGCCTTGCATGCTGATGTCTCTGGTCTCACCCGGTATAGTTCCCTCAGCGGTAAGCATGGTAACGGGCCAATTGACCTCTACCCTGGGTTGCAGTCGTCTTTCTTTTCCGTCCATCTTGTGTGCCTTTCCTTCGTTTTGCCTTCGTCGTAGGAATTCCTGGCGAGCACACTGTTGCCAAGCGTGGAGTTAGCTTCATCTCCCCACCCAGCTTTCAGCCTCACCACTTGCAAGATTGTTACCAAAAGAGCAGTGTTACTCTTTGTGGTTAAACCAGGATTGAGCAGCGGTGCGAACCGAATGATCAGCTGTTGGGCTCATTTCAAAAGTAAGGAGTCAGCAGTGGGGAGCTTCGGAACTTTACGACAGCGATGACGCACTCTACCAGTAGAGTACGGAAAAGGTGGAAAAGTTGCAAGTGGAAAAATTGATTGCTAAGGTGGCTTCTCGGTATTGGAAGTGAAGGAGTTGCATAATGTCAAAAAGTTTTTAACTCAGCACTCCTGAAAAGAGGCCAACCACTGCACTGGCAAAGGCCCCAGTGATAAAGGTAATGTACGCTAGTCGCAAAAAGCGGTACTTCTTCTTGGCCAAAAACATCCCGAGGGTGTAAAGTTCGCGCACTTGTACCTGGTAGGTAAGACTGGGATCATTCATGACTTCTTCCATGGAGGCTTCAAACTCGCTAAATTGCAAACGGATAAAATCGCCGAAAAAAAGCAAATTAAAGTTTGGACTATTCACGTCTGGGTGTGTGGCTCGCTTTAGCGAGAAAGGTATCTTGGGCATAACAGCGTAAGTGGCCAGGCCGATTGTCAGCAAACAAAAGAAGATCAAAATGGTAGTCGCCCATTTGAGATGTGGATCCGCGACGTAACGAACGGAAAGGGTAATTACCACTGAGGCCATAGTCAATAACATGTTGGCTTTCATATCGGCCATAGAACTAAGCTGTGAGTGATGCATACGAGTCTGACGCACCAAATGGTCTAGATGTGAACCCCGCTGTTTGATTTCCATCATACTCCCTCCACTCTAGCCCGCATGATTGAAGCAACCTGCGGCCAGGCAAAGAAAACTGCTAGCCCGTTTAATCGGGACTGCAGCAAGCTTGAAAATGCGGTCTGATGATCGTCATGGCGCCCGAAGTTAATCACCGGACCAGATACAAGATTGGGTTCCGCTACCCCGCTAAAAGCATTTAACCGGTTGCTCCTGAAAAGTTAACTACAATCACCATAAAAACAATAAGGGTTGATATTGATATGTCAAATCGAGCTCCCAGTTGTGAATTCTCTGTTTGAAAATACTTATTGTTTTGCAGAGATGTCTTCCCTGTTTTCATAAATTAAAACAGTATACAATTCTTTCGAATGAATATAACATCGTTTGGATTTCACCTGGCATTTCTAAAGGCGACAGTTTAAAATGACTTATTTCTAAATGTCTTCTGAAGGGATGATACTAGCTGATGACACTCAAAACCAAGGTTATTTGGACGATGGTTTCGCTATTTTGTCTTGCCTTCGGGTCGGGAATCATCTACGGTGGCACCCAAAAGATCCTCAACATGCCTTTTCGGGCAACGAATGATAGCTTGCATAAACGTAATGCCCCGTTGACGCTAGACTCTCTCATACCGGCTGGAACGCACATAGACGAGAAGATGACCATCGGTGAGGTAATCCGAATTCGTTTTGGAAAGCCAAAGGGACGGCTTAACCGCTTCATTGAAGAAATTTCAAAAAGTATTCCTCTCAAATACCGCTTAATGGCAACTACGGCATTCTACCTATTTTGGACTCTTCTATTTCTTATATTTTTCAGAATTTTTACGTGGCTGCGCTACATAGTTGCTATCAGTATAAGTTTTTTGGCTGGTTCTTTGGTCTACTTCTTTATGCCAGACTTTGTCCTTGGCAGGCTGGATGATGTGGTTTTTGCTGGTTGGGCAGTTGCTTTTGCGGTGGGAGTTGGGTGGTATTCAAGAAACCGTAAATTGGAATCTTCTTAAATTATGTCAAAATAAGATGGTTTCTATGTTAAAAAGAAGATAACGTCGTATTAACTCATCTACTGCGATCCCGAATTTCTGACCTTTCTATCATAAAAGATGAATTTCTTTTTGTAAATTTCATTTTCTGGATAGAGACTTGTCAATTGAAAATAGATGTATCTATTCAGTCTTATGACTTTGGCCGGTACTTTCTTTACAATGTCATAAAGAATTTCTGCAATCCTTTCATTG
>JASFEM010000089.1:0-13965 GCA_050124835.1 Syntrophobacterales bacterium
CCTTTTCATCGTTATTCAGCATTCTGTCCAGAGTACCATGCACCGCTTTGAGTATCTTGAGCTTGAATTTATTTTGCCGGGTCTTGTAGGTACCGTTCTTGTTCGAGGTGAACATTTCCCCCACGTCCAATTTGTCAGAGGTTAGATCCTGCAACTCAGGGTATTCACTTATCAAAGTCATTACCGAAGGAGACAGATCTCTAGCTTGGCTTGGTAAGCTCCTATTTCCGCTATCGTCAGATGTTGCTGGAGCAAAGTCGGATCCAATCTGGGCATCGAGAATCACATCTTGTCCCACCCTGGGTTCAACCACAATACTTCCCCCGCATTTTTTGCAAGCGGTTTGAACTGTCTTTTCTGGCATTTTGTCGCTGGCAACTTTGTACTGAGCATTGCACACGGGACAGACTATCTGCATGGCTTTCTCCTTTTCTGCCTCAAAATATATGAATTTTTCGTTTTTTCAGTGGGTGAAACTGCCAGGTAGCCGTTTCTGTAGCCGGGGAAGTAATGCAAACCCCATGCCTTTCCCCCACCGAAATAATCTTGGCTGGTTGCTGACATCAAGGTAATTCTTACCTAAATGCAATGGGATTGATTGGGTTTGTGAACTCCACAGCGGAGGATGCCGGTGACCTAGATATGTTTCCCTTATCGTGCTGTCGGGCCGGCTGTCGTGCCAACGAGGGCGTGTGTTTCCGTTCGGTGGGTGGTAATGATGCCGGCAATGCAGATCAGGAAAGCCCCAGCCCATGTCAAGGAATCTAGAGACTCGCCCCAGAATATCCAGCCAAGGAAAGTGGCAAAAACCACATTGCCGTAGGTGAACGGCCCAACCTGTGCCGCCGGAGCAAGGCTGTATCCCTTCGTGAGCAGAAATTGTCCCACTGCGGCCAGCAGGCCGATGAGCATTAGCAGCCACCATATCTCCGACTTCGGTGATTGCCATGACCATACCAGGGGCACGGCCGAAACCAAGGTTCCCAACACCGTGAAATAGAACACGATGCGGATTGTAGGCTCCGAAGTGGACATGCGACGGATGCTCACCATGGCCACCGCCGCAAGAACACCTGCCCCCAGACCAATCAATGCGACTGGCTGAAAGATTGAAAGTCCAGGTTTTAAAATCAGGACAATACCGATGAAACCGATAACAATAGCCCCTCGCACCTTCTGTGCTAACGGCTCTCGGATCCATACGTATGCGATCACTGGGATGAACAGTGGCGCAGTCGCAGCCAGTAGGAAAGCTTCGGAGAGCCGCAAATTAGCGATTGCATAGAAAAAACAATACATTGCTGCCAGTCCTGCCATGCTGCGCAACAGGTGGAGCTGAAAGAACCTCGTCCTGACTCCTCCTTGTGGACGGCTGTACCAGAGCCACGGCAGGATAAAAATGAGGGCGCAGATATTTCGAAAAAAAACAACCATCTCGTTTGTGAGCGACGAGGAAACGACCTTTACAAGACCTCCCAACAGGGCAAATACAAACGAGGCACCCAACACGAAAAGGGCGCCTGCCACAGGTTGATTGCGATAAGTTGCTTCTTGGGTCATATTTCTAAATTCCATCGACAGGGGTGAATGTCCTGAATAGCAGAGGCAGAAAGGACAAACAAGTGCAAAAACTTTTTTCTTCTTTCGCATGATCTATGCTTTCAAGATTAATATTGGAAACGTTAAAGGAAGGAAAGATGGAAATAAAGTGCAGGTGGTAGACCAACATCTTCCTCAGGAGAACCTTTACCTCTTTTCGGAAAAATAGAGGTTATAGTCTCCACCGATGCCACCGATTTGGTAAATGGATATGGGCTTTTTGACCCCCTTTAGCATGACTTCCATCGAATCATCAATTCTAAGAATCGGACCGCAGGAGTCCACGGTGCTTTCGGAAACGAGGATATGACCTCCCTTCGTAAACGACTCGATGCGCGAGGTAAGGATGACGTTGCTACCTACAACACCGTATTTAGCGCGCTTCTTTGAGCCAATGTTACCCACCACGAGCTCACCGGTGTTGATGCCTATACCCATCTCGAGTTCCGGGTACCCTGCCTCTCGGTTACGCTCATTTACCACTGCCATGGCCATCTGCATTTCCAGGGCACAGGCCACTGCCCGTCTTGCATGATCTTCCAGCTCAATGGGAGCACCGAAGATCACCAGGATAGCATCGCCAATAAATTCATTAATGGTGCCCTGATATTTCTGAATTACTTCCGTCATCACCTCTAGATAGATGTTGAGGATGGAAACGACATTTTCAGGGGATAACCGCTCAGTTATAGGTGTGAACCCACGGATATCGCTCATCAAGATGGTGACAGTTCGCATCTCACCACCGAGTTTCAATCCTTCTGGTGTCTCGAGAATGCTCTCCACGATCTCGTCGGAGATATAGCGCCCGAAGGTTGTTAAAATAAAGCGGTTACGGATTTCTAGCGCTTTGTTTAGTTCGCTCAATCTTTTCCTTTGCTCTATTTCTTGATCCCTTAGCCGCTTTTTCTCAAGACAAGCATTAACCCGCGCTTTCAAAAGCACTGGATCAAAGGGCTTCAGTAGGTAGTCTTCGGCCCCCATTTCGATGCACCGAACCACATTGTCCATCTCGTCCAAGGCTGAAATCATCAGGACAGGTATGTGTCTCCAAGTTGGGTGAGTTTTTATATACTTGAGAACCTCGAACCCATTCATGTTCGGCATCATGATGTCAAGAAGAACCAAATCGAATGACTGCTCCTTTATCATCTCTAATGCTCGCAAGCCGTCTTCGGCCATCTCAACCTTGTGCCCCTGCCTCTCAAGGTGTCTGGACAAGAAATCACGATTCATGTCATTGTCGTCCACCACCAAGAGAAAGCCACGCTCTTCCACTGATTGCGTCGGTACATCGCCCGCCAGGGGAAAGATACCATCAATTGCCTTGGACGACGGTTCCGGTTCACCCAGACCAGGCGCCACACGGTCCGCTTCCATCCTCGAGAGATTGACAATGTCTTTGATAAAAGCTAGAAACCGTGTGGCTGCCGAATGAATTTTTTCAAGGTCCTGAACGAAATCTTCCTGTTTCAGCTCCTTTGCGTCTTCAAGCAGTCTCTCGCTAAAGCCGATGACGTCATTCAGAGGTCCACCTAGCTCGAAACGAAGTTTAGCCCCCAAGGTTTCTACCACTTCCTCTCTAATCTCTGTTTGCATGTTCCCCGGATCTAGGATCTCATCAACAAGATCTAGGAGTCTGCTGCCAGAATGGTAAATATTCTCGAGGCCCAAAACGAAATCATCCTGGCCGAGGCCCTTGACGTCCTCAAGCAACATCTCGCTGTAGCCGATTATTGCATTCAGAGGTGTACGGAGTTCATGGCGCAGGTTTGAAAGGAGGGTTTTACGGGCCCTCTCATTGTCAAAACCCTCTTCGGATGTCTGCTTAAGATCTTGGAAGGCCTCTTGTTGGTCGGTCCCTTGCTTTCCATTTTCTGCTTTACTCATACTGTCGCCTACTTTTGCAGTAACGCCTCTATTTTATTTAACAATCGGAGCAACTCCACTGGCTTTGTGTCGTAGTCGTCACAGCCGGCCTCAAACGCCTTCTCGCGATCTCCTTCCATTGCATGCGCAGTTAGCGCAATGATAGGGATTGCACTGCTCTCGGGAGATGCCTTAATTCGCTTTGTCGCTTCCCAACCATCCATACCGGGCAAACTTATGTCCATCAAGATCAGCTCAGGTGTTTCAGAACGGACTATTGTCATAGCCTGTTCGCCGTCGGATGCAACGACCACTTGGTAACCGTTGCGCTGTAACCGTCGAGAAAGCATGTCCAAGCTCATTTCATCGTCTTCAACCAAAAGTATCTTGGCCATAACCGCTTGCCTCCTCTTCACAGAGCCATGCCAATTCTCATGAGCTATTACTTGGCTGCAACCCTCTTGCGAATGCTTTCTGCAACCAGGTGGCGGACTTCGCTGAGCAACTCTTCACGGCTGTATAAACCTTTCTGAAGTATCTTTCTCACTTTGCCGTCCAACCTCTGCCGGTCTTCAACGGTGAGATCTTTGGCGGTGAGAACCAAGACCGAAATGGAACGATACGTGTCATGTTTGCGCAACTCGGCAAGGAAGTCGAAGCCGTCCATCACAGGCATTATCAGGTCCAAAAGGATTAACGCCGGCTGTGTCTTGGCGATGGACTCCAACGCCTCTCGGCCATTCTTGGCCTCGCTTACTACCCATCCTTCCTTTTGTAGCAAGCGGCTTAACCACTCTCGCATCTCTGTATCATCCTCAACCACCAACACCCCACAAGGAGGTGGGGCGTATTTTCGCAAAACGGCGATGAGGCGATCACGATCAATCGGTTTGGTCAGGTAATCGCTTGCCCCCAGCGTGTAGCCCATGCTTTTGTCGTCCACTATAGTAAGCATAACCACCGGAATTTCAGCCAATTTGACATCAGTCTTCAATTCTGCCAAAACGGCCCATCCATCCATTTCCGGCATAAGCACATCCAGGGTAATTACGTCGGGACGAATCTCTTCGGCAAGTCGCAACCCCTCCTCTCCTCCCGTTGCGGTCACCACCCGATACCCTTCTTTGTTGAGGAAGCGCTTTATCAGCTCCAGTACCATCGCATCGTCATCAATGACCAGCACGGTGCTCGCACCCTCTCCAATTGGTTCCAAATGAGGCTCCCCTCGGGCAGCCACCTCGGCTCCAATATATACGACCTTTGCCGGCAGTCGGATGGTGAAGGTGGACCCAACACCCAACATACTTTCCAAGGTGATATCGCCGCCCATCATTCGGCAGAAATGCTTGGTGATTAGCAGCCCGAGCCCGGTACCACCGTATTTGCGCGACGTCGAAACCTCAGCCTGGGCGAACTCTTCAAACAGCCGCTCTATCTGCTCCTCGGTCATGCCGATTCCTGTGTCGCTCACGCTAAAGATTAGCCCATCAATATCGTCTCGTGTTTCTCGGGAAACCTCCACCGAGACGCTCCCCCTTTCGGTAAACTTGCAGGCGTTACTCAGAAGATTGAAGAGCGATTGTCGAACTTTGGTCAAGTCAGCATACATGGTTCCAAGGTTGTCTCCCCACTGAACTTTGAGGTCGTTCTCGTTTTGTTCCGCCAGCAGTTGGATGGTACTCACCACTTCCTCAATCATCCGCTTAACGTCAAAGGACTCCAGATAGAGGTCCATCTTACCTGCTTCGATTTTTGACAGATCGAGAATTTCGTTTATGAGCGCCAGAAGATGCTGACCCGACGCACGAATCTTTTGGAGGTCAGGTACAAACTCCTGCTGACCCGAGACCTCGGCATCCTCCAATAACATTTCACTGTAACCGATGATTGCATTGAGTGGCGTCCGCAACTCATGGCTCATGTTGGCTAAAAAGGTGCTCTTGGCGTGGCTGGCAGCTTCTGCTGCTTCTCTGCTCTCAGAAGCTTGGCGGTATAACCTGGCATTGTCCAGAGCAAGGGAAGCGAGTTGAGCAAAGCGATTCAGCAGTTGGACATCTTCGTCACCGAAGGTGCGATCTGATTCCGTGCCATATGCGATTCCTATGACACCCATTATCTCTTCACCGGATTTGAGGGGAGCACCCATTACCGCACTGACGATATTGTAGCCGAAATGGGGCGAGCGACCCGGCCAGGCATCATAATCATCAATCACCAGAAACTCTCCACTCTGGCAAACCTTGCCGGCTAAACCGTCACCCAGTCTCCGAGTGTATATCGTCGGTTGGTCAAAAATCCCCACACCAACCTTCCGCTCAAGCTTACCACTAGCGGCATCGACCAGGTCTATAAAACCATGGGGCGTGCCAAACAGTTGCGCCGCTCTGGCTACAAGTCCCTGGAGTAAATCGTCCAGTTCTAACCGACTGATCAGACCTAGGGTGGTTTCATGCAAAGCGGCTAGATATTCATTTTGTCGGCTCAGCGCTTCCTCCCCCTTTTTACGTTCTGTAATGTCGCGCAAATTGATGACACTACCAACAGGCTTTCCATGCCGATCTCTATAAATGGCACCACTTACGCTCACAGGAATCGTTTTACCTCCTTTATTGTACCTACGAGTTTCGATGCCGGAGAAGCTCTTGCCAGCAAGCACTCGATCGATCATCATCTCAGTCTCCGGCCAGTTCTCTTGAGGCACGAACAAATCCATCTTCTTTCCCAATCGCTCCTCCAAGGTCCAACCGAAAACATCTGTGAAAGCCGGGTTGAAGTACGTTACCTTGCCCTCTATGTCATACAGAACAACGGGATCAGGATTTGATTCCAAAACTGTACGATATCTCTCTTCACTCTGCCTGAGCTCCTCCTCAATTTGTTTGCGCTCAGCCATTTCCTGCTGCAGTTGTTCATTCTTCTCCTCTACTGCGGCTAAAGTTTGTTTAATTTCGGTCAAATCCCTGGCCACTGAAACACTACCAATATTTCTGTTTTCGCTGTTCTTCAACAAGCTGATAGAAAGCTCAGCCGGAAAGGTTGTCTCATCTTTTCTCTTCATAATAATTTCATGGAGGCTTACAGATCCGTCTCGGCGCAACATCTTCAACATCTTCTCCAGTTCATCCGGATCGGCATAAAGCTCAAAGCCACTCTTTCCCTCCAGTTCTTCGTAGTCGAAACCATAAAGCTGGGCCGCCATCCTATTGCATTTGACAAACCTGCCATGTTCATCAACAATTCCAATTGCATCAGGGGAATTCGCGAATACATTTTCCAAATAGTCTCGTGCACGTTTAAACTCATTTTCGATGACCCTACGTTCGGCTATTTCCTGTTGCAGCTTTGAATTCGTCTCCTTCAATTCTCGCTCACTTAACTCCAATCGCTCTTTTGAAACAGTTGTCTTTCCCAGCTGAGCGACCATCTTATTGAAGTCTTGGATCAACTTCCCCACGTCACCTGACATGGTGGGCGCTAGGTGGATGTCAAAGTTTCCTCGATTCACCTCACTGGTGGCCTCCCTGAGCTGAGTGATAGCCCGGGAGAAATAGATGCCAATCCAATAAGCCATTGCTAAAACGAGGGCAACACCTAGACTCATGGATACAAACCCGATTTTCTGAAAAGAACGAATCAGCTCATTTACTGTAGCCATGAGGTGAAGACTGGGACCTTCAAAGATATCTTCATTAGCAAATATGGGACGGGTAAACTCGTCAATACTGATGGCAGTTACCACAACCATAGGGACTCCGTCAGCAGGCGCTTCATGAATTGGTACGATATGCATGAATTTATTGAGTATTTTGCCATCAGATTCATGCCATTGATAGTATCCACAAGACTGCTCTCCACCTAAACTAGCCTTTATGATGGACCAAAACTCTGGCATCTTGTTTGACATGGATTGTAGATCCAGATTTTCGATTCTGGGATTCCTGTGAACGCAGCAGGTGGCAGTACTAGAATTCACCAAATATGTGTGTCCTGACTCGCCTATTGGCTGAATTGCGAGTGCTCTAAATTTAGGATCCTCCTGTAGATCTTTGATGGTCTTTTCTGGATGAGCGGCAATATATAAGTCCAGTTGTTGTGCAACGTCTAGGGCTTTCTGGCGAGTATGGTTTTCAGCCATCTGCCTTAACACCGCTTCGCCGAGGACTACCAGTACTTCTTGTTCTTGTTGAAATGCACGATGGGTTGCGTTACTAAACCGGCTTCCAAACACGTTCAACAGAAGCGAAAATATTACTATTGGAATCAGGCCTGCAAGCAGCGTCATAAAAACCAGTTTGGTGCTGAACTTCTTCGGCATTATGCTTGGTCTTTGCATAACTGCCTCCTTTATGAAAATCACCTATTGGTTGTCTCTGTATCCAGGCAGAAGATCTCTAATCCTAAAAATAGAGTCTGGGAAAGATACTCACCTAATAGGACGCATGAAGATTGATGCTTGCTAAGAGCATCGTTAGGGTCAGGTTCAAAAACTGGCAATCAAAAACCCATGAAGTTATTATCCTTATTACTCTGCTAGTGTATGAGTGCTAGTCTCTTTACTGGAAGTTTTCTAATTGAGATGGATTTTTTCACTCGCCGGATTGCGAACGTGGAGTGGAAAGGAGTCCAGAATAGTTTTGCCAGGTCGAGCCTGTGTACGAATGCTAGCTTCTCTATTGAAAAACATTACAAAGAAATGAATGTCGTGTCAAATGAGCTTGACAGATAATCAGTAGGTGTGAAGACCGCTCAGGAATTAGAATGAGGATGGCTACAGCTTCCCAATCACTGTAAATTCGCCAATTGCTTGGCTTTCCTCTTGTACAGTCTGGTTATACTCTTCTACGGCGCGTTGAATCACCTTCTCCAGAATTTTCTTGGGCTCTGGATGGCCCTGTGTAATGGTATGGAATAACCTGCCAAGCAATCCTGCATAGATGGGGTAGGGATTTGGAAAACTCTTGGATGTTCTAGCTCCTGCCATAATCTGGTAATCACCAGAAGGGTCTTTGATGCAAGCTGCGACTAAATACCCTTCTACCTGTTCCTTATCGACCATTTCGGCCATGGATCTTATCAATTTTTCCATTGTTTTTACCTCTACCAGATTTCGTAAACTTTCTGGATTTCCTGGCGCCAAAATTCCCGTTTGTCCTCGTCTGTCTCTCCGTCAAATTTCTCTAGGTGCTTGGCAAATTGGAAAAAGCCTTCTCCGGGCATTTTTGTGCTTGGCTCCACGGCTACAGCACTGAGCATCGGTCTATCGTTACTATTTTCGTCCTCATTTATTTCGCCAAGCAGATGGCCAATTTCCTTGCTCATTTCAGCGCCCGGTTCGAAACCCATTATTTGACCGATCTCTGCATAGCTCACACCCTCTTTTTTCCTCGCCGCATCCAGAAGTCTACAGTAAACCAGGCTATACATCTGAGTGCCACGGTATTTGTCAGGAATAATTCCCATTAGTTTCTCCTTCTCTATCTTATCCAGATTTTCACCACACTTTTAGTATATATCCAGGTCTGAATACAAGTTAAGAAATTCTTGTCATGGTCGGGAAAAAGAACTTTTGGATGTTGATATAAGGCAGGTTAAAAACGCTAACCGTTGGGAATGCTGCTACTCCCGATTTTACCTTCGACTCCCTTTCTTCCCTTGTGTTGTTTCTTTTTCTGCCACGGATATTCCGTACGAGAGTGCAGAGAAGCTTCAAGGGAATCTACCAATGTCTCTATTGTTCTGGCAAGTTGGGGAGTCGAGAGGTTACATTCGTCGAACTGGCCGTCAGCAATTCGCTTGACGACTAGGAGACGGATCATTTGCTCTATCTTCTTCCGACTGGCTTCCTCCATGGATCGTGAGGCAGCCTCCACCGCATCGACGATCATCAATATGGCCGCTTCAACGCTCTGAGGCTTTGGTCCTCGATAGCGGAAAGCCTCCTTACGAGGCTCTGACCCATGACTCACTTTTGCGGCTTTGTCGTAAAAGTATTCAACAAGCTGGGTCCCATGATGCTGCTCAATGAAATCCAAAACGACTTGTGGCAACCCCATCTGCCGACCCAGGGTTTCACCATACCTGACATGATCGATAATGAGCTTTGCGCTCTGTCGGGGATCTAAAGTATCGTGAGGGTTTTTCCCGCCGGACTGATTCTCAGAAAAAAACTGCGGATTAGTCATTTTTCCGATATCGTGGTAATAGGCACCCACTCTGAGCAAGAGTGTATTCGCCCCAAGAGATTCACCCACGGCCTGGGCTAGGTAGGCCACTGTCATTGTGTGCTGATAGGTTGCCGGCGCCTTGCTCAACAGGTCCCTCATCAGAGGATGCTGCAGATCAGCATATTTGTTGAGTCTGAAGTTGGAAGCAGCATTTAAGCTCACCTCCAATAGAGGCAGAAGGAGAATGGACAGCGGTCCTGCTGCTATGCCCCCCATAAATGCCCATGCCATATACTCCAGTGAGTTCGCTCCAAATACTTCGCTTAGAGCAAAAATGTCAATTCTTTGCCAGTCCAAAAACAGGCCGGCGACCGATTCCCAATCGAGCGAGAAAGCCATTACTGTGACAGCGTTGATGATTCCCACGACCAATGCAGGCAGCATGATATGAGCCCGTTTTCTTATTTGTAATGAGAACATTACAGCCGTCACTCCACCAAAAGTAAAGAACAGGAAGATCTCCAAAGTACCCCCTGAAAACAGACATACCAGCATCGCCCCGGTCACCGTAGTGCATGTAATGGAAACTCTCTCATTGTGCAGCAGAATTAGAAGAAGAGGCAGGGAGGCGAAGGGAACTACGAAAAGAGGAAAAGGGGTAAACAATAAGATAGCCTTGAACATGATGAGGTTTGTGATCAACAAGGAGAGGAGTAGTCGGAAAGGTGGTTTTTTCCGCCAGCCAACCCCCAGAAGCTTGGAAAGGAACAAGTTATAGAACCCTACTATGAAGATTATGGCGATCAGTATCCAAGGAGCATTTCCATAGAGATCCTTTCTTTGTTCTTTCAAGTAAGCTCTTAAAAGAAGCACATCCTCCTCAGCCAAGACTTCACGAGAAGCCACTAAAATATCCCCAGTCTTGTAAGTAATGACCTTTGAAGGGTAACGCTGAATGATTTCTTCGATCCTTCTTTCGTTTTCCATCAGATCATATTTCAGATTCGGCATCAGAGTGGCCAGAGATATCTGGGCAAGTGTATCCAAGACGCTTCGGTCCACCTGCCAAAATAGTTGGTTGACCTTCTCCTGTAGAATAAGACGGGCTTTCTCCAGCCCGATTATCTCTTTAGCAGGATAGGCCACTATCCCTGTGGGCTGAGGATAACGAACCTCGATAGACTTCTTACCCTTGAGGGGTTCTGGGTCTTCCACAATTTTTGCATGAAACATTGAATCCTGGATGGTTATAAGGCCATCTATAATGTTTTTTAGATTTGGTTGTCGGAATAGCTTCAGTGCCGTATCTTGGTCAAGCTCCAAACCGAACTCCCCCTGTAGATATTTCACCAGCGCCTCTTCGTCAGTCTGGTTCAAGTCCTGGTAATTGGAAGCCATTAAGCTGAGAGACTCCAATTTTTGCCTCGCTTCTTTGGTTCTATCCGAATCATAGTCATACAGCGGCACATACCGCAAAAGAGCTACTTTCCGATAATTCCCCAGAGCCTTTTCCTGGTCGAAATTAAATACTCGTTGGGAGCGAACCGTGAAGGGAGCAACCTCGCCAGGTTGGGGCGGTAGAAAAGATAGATAAATGGCCTCGATATAACAGGCAAAAAAAGTTACGACAACAAGGATGACATTGAGGAATCTATGCATTTTGGTTTCACTGGATATTGCAGTTTGAAGACACCTAGGTGATGGTTCAGTGTAGTTGAAAGTGGCCAATATACTTACTTTATTTCCTTAACTGACGAATCGACGCTGCAAAATGAGTACCAACTAAAATGCATTGTGGTCGAGTTGCAACCGGTGGACTTCTTGTCTTCCGTTTTGTGCGCTATATCTGAATTTCTCAAAGAAATAAGTGGATCCTAGATTTATCTTTGTCTAATGGAATTCGGGACTGTGTGTATAATATTTCTTACATTTACACTCATTTAGAGCATACTTCACCCAACTAATTCTCCCAACTTAATGAAATCTTAAATCTATTTCAATTTATTTGGTGCACTTAATATTGCTTGTCAGGAGCAACAAAGGTCTTATCATTCGTAAAGCGATTGGCTTCCATGGACTTGGCATGATTCCTGCTGTCAAACGTTAACGGCAACGCTCTAAGATAACCATTTTTAATTGTATTTACATGTATTTATACTTACAGACTCACATCTAGACCAACCATCTAAGAGGGCATCTGTAAGTCAATCTTAACTCCAAATGCGGCGATCCTGACCAGCACAGCTCAGAACTACCGGACCGCAGTTGTAAAGGTGAAATAAATTTTAATCATGTTCGACAGTCTGTTATGATGCGGGACCGATGCTCCTTTACACCATTACTCTTGAGGAGTTTCTTAAGAATAGATGTATCTGACCTCATTTATACATCGAAACGATTTATTCAGTATTGCCGAGCGCTGGCTCCTAGGTCGGTTGGAGCCGGACGATGGATTGCGCATCACCCGAATCTTAATCTGTGATGGATTCGTATTGGGTAAGACTTTAGAGGCGATAGCCAAAATTTTATTGGAGTTTATCCATGGGGAGCCTTTCCAGCGCGAACACATTCAGTTCAAAGGCCAACTTCGCGATGCCATCTGCCGCAGTATGGAGGACGGAAACATTCGCACGAAAGAGCTGGTTCGTCTTTACGAAACAAATCCGGAGTTCTTTTACCGAGAAGCACCAATCAATGGGGCCCTTTGCCTGAATAATCAAAACCGTCTATTAGGTCTCTACAGAATAAAACGTCCGAGAAGGATAGCTGAAAAAGCCAATCGCTACGTGGCCAACTGGATTTTCAAAATTGTTCAGGAAAGGGCTAGAGAGTTGGCAAGGGAGCGAGCTAGACAATACAACATTCCCTTGGAGGAACTTATTACCCCAAAGAATCAAATGGACAGGGAATTTATCATTGCCGAAAGGGATATTGCTCAGAGATTCAGAGAAAACAAAATTGAGCTCGATAAAGCGGCCTTGAAAATACATGACGTTGGCGGCATCAAAATCGTGGCAAATGATAACAAACTTTTCAAGCTGGAAAAAATACTGTCTGATCATCCCAAAATAAGAATCATTAACCGGGAAAGTTTTTCAGGGAGTTACCAGGCTACCAGTTTGATTATTGAAGTCTATTGGGATAAAGATGATATCCGCCTCAGTTACATGGACCAACGCGCCTGGCAGAAGTACCTCTACCGTGGCATTCCGGAAACCGAGCTAAAAAAGGGGTTGGAACCTTTGCTGGAGGGTGCAGAGCCGACTCTAAAAATAGAATTGATCCTCTCCACCTTCCCAGATATGGTTGAGTCAGAACTGGGAAACAGCCTTCATGAAGAAAGAATCGTTGCACAGAGAGATAACAAGGTTTACAAGGGGTACATCCCGATGAACGTGGAGTTTCTCATCGAATATCTCTTTTCGGTTGGGGTCAGCCCCCAGGTTAATATTGACCGGTTACCCATAAAGCTCTGGGGGCGGTATCTACCTGATACCGTAATTGACCAGATCCGAGCACTGTACGAAATGCCGCATGGTGAGCTTTTCTGTTAAATCGCACAGCGCCAATAATTTCACATTTGCCGCTTCCCACTTATGATTGCCGACTTTCCCTAAATACCTATAATTGTTTTGTCCTTGAAGATCTGATGATAAATGCGAGATGTGAAATGAATAGGTGTTCAGTGGTTGGTTTTCAGGAAACTTCCTAGGTGTGACCTGATATTACACCCCTTATGAAGGAGCGGTCATCGCTGGAGATCTTTGTAAAACGAATACCCATTCCATGGGAGTTGGTCTTGCCATGAGAACGGTGCCCATTTGACCAGATCACTTCGGCGTTGACCAATATTAAGCGATCTTTTGTAGTTATTACTAGACGGAAGTTGTCTTCCAGATCAGGCTTTCCTGAGCAACGGATGCATACACCACCGAGGCTGATGTTTCGAGCCTGGCCATCCACCAGGCCGTTTGGTGTCGTCATCACAACGGGCCATTTAACTTTAGCCCTAGGGTGTCGTCGATTTTCTGTAAAACCAAATCCACTAATGAGTACGGACAGCTTTGTCACTGGTCTATGAATCAACTCCTTTATCAACCTCGGGGCTCCTGCTCAGTATTAATGAAGAGATTCAATCTTACATATCGGATCGTGAAATCCGGCGCTTTTATACTATAAAGAAGGAGAAAAGGCAAGCCGATTCACGGCCAGCACAGGAGTTGTGAAGGCTAGATTAGCTAAATAATTAAAAGAAAATGAAAAACTGACCAGACAACCAATAGTTGTATATTCCCGCTAACATCATCCCGGAGGTAGCCTAAAGCAAAAAACA
>JASFEM010000090.1:0-13659 GCA_050124835.1 Syntrophobacterales bacterium
CTCTTTTTTCAGGCAGCCTTTATTTGCTCGTGCTGACCGGGGAGCGGTGGCTCGGCGCCATCACGCCCCTGGGCGGGCTGGCATTTATAGTCGGCTGGTTTTTCCTGACACTGGCCGCTTTGAGAAGATGATTTGTTTCTCGCCCAACAATGCAATGAATCACCCCGGAATCAAGAGGCTAGAACCGGTGGTCTTCCGACCTTCGAGGTCGCGATGGGCCTGGGCTGCCTCGGCTAAGGGATAGGTCTGGTGGATTTCGATCTTGACCACTCCTTTTTCCACCACCTCGAACAAATCCCGGGCGTGGGCAAGGAGGTCCTCCCGCTGGGCCGTATAGGCCATCAGGCTCGGGCGGGTAAGAAATAGAGAGCCCTTGGCGGCAAGAACGGAAATATCCAGCGGCGGGATTGGGCCGGAAGCCTGACCGAAGCTGACCATCATTCCCAATGGCCTCAAGCAATCGAGGGACTGCATGAAAGTTAACTGACCAATGGATTCGTACACCACGTCAACGCCCTTTCCTTGAGTGATTTCCCTTACCCGTGCGACAAAATCCTCTTCCTTGTATAGGATGGGATGATCACAGCCGTTAGTCCGGGCTAGTTCAGCCTTCTCTTGTGAACCAACGGTACCAATCACGGTGGCGCCAAGATGTTTGGCCCATTGGCAGACAATCAGACCAACTCCGCCAGCCGCGGCGTGGATTAAAACGGTGTCGCCAGATGTTACGTCATAACAGCCACGTAGGAGATAACGTGCGGTCATGCCCTGGAGCATCATGGCCGCTCCCTGGCGGGTGGAAATGGCTTCTGGAAGCTGAACCAGACGATCGGCCGGCATGTTTCGGGTTTCGGCATAGGCCCCGGGTGGTAGACCAGCATAAGCGATGCGGTCGCCAACCTTCACCTCGCTTACACCCTCACCGATACCCTCAACAATACCGGCGCCTTCCATCCCCGGAATTCCCGGGAGGGAGGGCAGGGGATAGAGGCCGCTACGGTGATAGACGTCAATATAATTGAGGCCCACAGCTTCATGGCGAATAAGAGCTTCGCCCGGTCCTGGCTGGCCTGGATCATGATCCTGCCAGAGTAAAACCTCGGGTCCGCCTGTTTCGTGCATCCAAATCGCTTTTCCCATATCATCCTCCTAGCTCTAAACCATCTATCGGTAAAGGATCAAGCTTTGCTCTCATTCGGTGTGAGAATTTCAAAACATCGTTTTTCATCACACCCAATCTCAACCCCTGCTGCTCAGAGGCCGGTCCTCAAAAGTCTCAGGATCCACCGCCACATTCCCCAACCGTATTGCATCAACTCCTTTAATGGAGGCCACAGGCGTGTGCAACATCACTTGTCTGTATATACGGTCAATCTGCGTCACAATGCCTAGGCCGATGCTAAAACCATCAACGTCTTCCAGGGCCACAAGCCGGTGAAGATCGAAATGCGGCGCCGGAAATACCGCGTACTGCGGCCAGCTCACTCGCAACTGAGACCCGTTTTTAAAGTAATGGGCAAACTGCGCAGCACGATGGGCCCTGCGCACTGATGGATCACGCCGTCGTGCAGCAGGAGGTGGGGAAAGCTCCACCACCTGTATACGGCGGCTGCGGCGCAGGGGGAGGACCAGAGAGTTCAGCTCCTGATTGCGCTTGATGGCAAACAAGACCGTGGGGCGCAATAGATCAATTTTGGCGAGTTTGAGAGAGATCCCGCCCCTGGTCGGTTCCACCAAACCGCTGGTGTCATAAATAACCGCTCGCACGCCTGCTTGCTTTGCTGCGCCAACCAAGCGGGCCGCACAGGTCAAAACAGGCAGCATGTGTCCTGCCGGGGATACTGAGCCAACAAATCTTCGCCAAATTGGACCCTTGGGCGGGAAGCTATCATCGCCCATTTCAGTCAAAGCCAGCGTCATGGTTGCCGGCGGTCCCAGGGTGCTCTGACCCGGATCGCCGTCGAGATAAGCCACACCAGAGGAGGCCTCAGATAGACGTTTGAATAGATACCGAGCGAGAGTGGATTTACCCACATCGGGTGGACCCACAACCATTAGGGTTCCGCTGAGTCCTGCGAGAGCTAAATTTTCCCATTCAGGGGGAATCTCCTCCGGTCTGTTCGTCATTGGCTTAATCTATCCAGTTTGGTAAGCGGTAGCCGCTTGGGCCTGCTGAAAGGCTGGGCGCCAGCTACGACCTGACCAAGGGTAAGAAAGGGATTCAACCTGAGTGCGATTTAGCATTTTATTTTCAGGACCTTTGGTAGAACTTGGAAAGCAAAAGCGTTTGCTTCCCAACCTGCGTTTCCGTCAATCTGGAGTAACAGCGGACGGTCCAATTGCACCGTCATTTGCCGAGCTGTATGATACTGACCTATCCGATTTCCAATGGTAAAAGAGGTCAGAACGCCGATAAGGGTTTTGCCGAACCCGGAGTTATTGTAAAGGATGTGTAACTGCCGGTCGTCAAAGCGGGCTTGTGGAACAACCTTCATGCCAAAGCCGTAGTATGGCTGCTTGACCACAATGAGATTCAACAGATTTTTCACCTCTACCGTTGCATCGTCCACGGTAATAAGAGCGGTGGCTCGCTGGTAAGCCCTGAAATACGATTTAAGCACGGCTCTGACATAGGTCTTGAAGCCGCTGCAGCCCTCAGCGCAATATTGGTCCCAAAACCGGACGATGGTGCCTTCGAGCCCAATAGATGATGTGAAAGCACGCCACTTTCCGTCACAGTCGATGAGATCGTAATCATGGGTGTTGCCGTCTCTTATGCGCATGGCAATATCAGCCAGGTTTCCCTTGTACCCGAGGGCGTGCTGCATGGCGTTTCCAGTTCCTAAAGGCAGAAAACCAAGTGGTATCCGGGCTGTGTCAATGGCATTGATGATATCAGAGAAGGTTCCATCTCCCCCGGCGATGACTGCCACGTCGCAACGGCTGGCGATTTCTCTGGCGCATTGAAGGAAATCTTCGGCTGTGGTGGTGTCCAGGCCATGTATTTCTGCGTCTAAAATCTGAGCAGCCTTTGCCAGGGCAGACCGCTTCTGATCGACGGTCATCTTACCTGAGGCAGGATTGGTGATAATTGCATAGCGCATTTTATGGAAACCATTCAAACTGGCCAGGTTTCTTCCGAGGCTGCCATTTCCCAGAATAGATATTCATATCGAGCTGTTGTCAAAAACAGCTCTTCCATTTTTCGTAATTCATGTTCAGGCTTTCCAGCGGCCAACTCATCCAAGGTGCTGGCCAGCCAATCCACAAATTGTTGAAACTCCGCATTGGTCCAATTGTCAATAAACGCTTGCCAAGGACTGTGGATTTTTAAATTGTTTTTGACCGCCATCCAAGAGTCCAGATAGACTTTTTCAGCAGCATAAAGAACCGTAAAGCCTTCCGCAAAAGAGTTGTTATGAGCGGTACTCAGCAAAAATTGATTATATCCATAACACGTTGGGGAAGGGGTCACATTCTCCAGTTCAACTTTATGGCTGGCAGCATTTTTGCGAAACATCTCCAGCTCTCGATCCAGAGCAGAGAGAATTTCAATAAAGGCTGACCTCAGGTTAAACGGTGCTTTTGCCAGGAGTATTGCAATGAAGGGAATCGCTTCTTGCACAAAGAAATAGTCCTGCTGTATCCAGTTTTTGAAGGTTTCGTCCGGAATGCTGCCATCAGCCGTCATTTTAAGAAAACGGTGATTCAGGATGGCATCCCATATCTCTTGCCCACGATCCAGTAATCTTTTTGTAAAGTTACTCATGGTTGCTCTCCTTGGGACTTGGCTAAAGGCGCCAGCATCGTACTGCTGTGAAGCCGGCTCCATCGAGCTCGTCCCCAGATGGCAACCGCAGAAAAGGTTCAAGGCGCAAGGTTCAAGGTGCAGGGAAAGAAAGAATATTAAAGATTCATTTTTACCCTGAACCCTGTGCCTTTCACTGGGACAGCTCAATGCCAGTTCTCCCTATTCTTTACTACCCTTCACAATTATGATTCCGCTGTCAAGCCTTAAGCGAAGGCCAAATATAGGTTCCGACTCTTTCCATCTCAATGGGGCTGTGCTTCCGGTGCGAAGAGGCTTATACTACTCGCTGGGCTATCTTGGACACTAACGGCGGTGGACTTATGCTCAAAAACCTTGAAACTGTCCTCGCACTCTTGTAATGTACATTATCCTAGTGAATGGCTAGGTGCCAGGGCTAACTCAGCCGGCGCGACTGAGAATATAATCTGAGCGATAATATGAAGAAATTATTGCATTTTTAAAAGGCAAAAACCATGAAAGACACAAAAAAGACAAAAAGACAACTCATTGGCGAACTGACTGAGCTTCGCCAGCACACTGCCAAACTGGAAACCGACAGCAGGAGAGTGGCGGAGGCGTTAAGGGAAAGCGAAGCATCGGTAAAAAGCATTTTGATGGCAGCACCCATTGGCATCGGCTTGGTCCAAAATCGAATCTTGGAGTGGGTAAGCGAGCGGATGAACGAGATGCTGGGCTATGCTGGTTACGAGTTGATCGGAAAGAGCGCGAGAATCCTGTACGAAAATGATGAAGAATTTGAGCGGGTCGGCAGGGAAAAATACCAGGAGATTAATGAAGAGGGAATAGGGAAAATCGAAACGCGCTGGAGACGCAAAGACGGCAGCATGATAGATGTCCATTTACGATCAACTCCCATAAATCCCACAGATCTTTCGCAAGGGGTGATCTTCACAGCGTTGGACATCACTGAAAGCAAGCAGGCCCAGAAGGCGCTGCGGGAAAGCAAGGACCGGTATCGCAGGATTACTGAGGCAATAACGGATTACATTTTCACGGTGCGGGTGGCAAATGGGCATCCCGCTGAAACCATTCATGGACCGAGTTGCGAGGCTGTGACCGGCTATACAACAGAAGAATTCACCTGCGATCCCTTCCTATGGATCCGGATGGTTCCGGAAGAAGATCAGGATGTCGTTCGAGGGCAGGCCTCTGACATCTTGGCCGGACACAAGCCGCAACCGATAGAACATCGTATCGTAAGAAAAGATGGCCGCATCAGATGGGTAAGCAACAGCATTGTTCCCAATTATGACATTCAGGGCAATCTCATTTCTTACGATGGCCTTATTCGCGACATCACCAAACGAAAGAGGGCCGAGGAGACCGTACGCGAGAGTGAGGAACGCTATCGTCAACTTGTCGAGACCATGAACGAGGGGTTGGCAATGGCGGACGAAAACTATGTATTTACCTTTATTAACGAAAGATTTTCCGAGCTGTTGGGATACTCCCGGGAGGAAATGCTAGACCAGCATATCCTTGAGTTCGTCCATGAGGATTACACGGATCTTTTCAGAGAGCAGATGGCCAGTCGCAGGAGAGGTGAAGCAAGGAGCTATGAGATCGATTGGAGAGCAAAGGACGGTAGCAGGGTCCACACGCTGATATCTCCCAAAGGCTTTTATGATGCGGAGGGACGGTTCACCGGCAGTCTGGGGGTTCTTACAGACATAACAGACCGGAAACGAGCAGAAGAAGCGCTGCAACGAGCTCACGCCGAGTTGGAACATAGGGTGCGGGAGCGTACTGCCGAGTTGTTGAAGACAAACGAGCAGCTTAAACGGGAGATAGAAGATCGCAAGCGGGCCGAGGAAGAGCTGCGGGAAAGTGAGACAAGGTACCGACTGCTAATAAATAATATTCCAAGTATCGTCTACCGAGGATATAAGGACTGGTCTGTCGATTTCATGGATGAAAAAGTTAGATTGCTGACAGGCTATGGCATGGAAGAATTCAACTCTCGGCGGATGAAATGGTCAGATGTAATTGTTAGAAAAGACATCGAAACGGCCAAGCAAGCCTTTGTTGCAGCCTTAAAAACAGATAAATCATATATACGAGAATACAGAGTCAAAACTAAGGTCGGCGACACCCTTTGGGTACAAGATAGGGGATATATAGTATGCGATAAAGACGGCGAGATTGAATATGTTAGCGGCGTTTTCTTTGACGTCACCGAACGCAAGCGACTTGAAAAAACTATCGTACAACGGGAAAAGCTCAATACCTTGGGAGCGATTGCTGCCGAGGTTGCCCACGAGATCAGAAACCCGCTTGTCTCCATAGGCGGATTTGCCCGTCGGCTCCAACACAAATTTCCCAACCTACCAGAATCTAACATTATTTTACAGGAATCCCGGCGACTGGAAAAGATATTGTCCAGAATACGGAATTACCTGAAACCCGTAGAAGTTCACCCTCAGGAGTGTTCGGTCAACAACATTATTAGTGACTGTGTGCATTTGCTCTCTCCCGAGACGGAGCTAAGGAAAATTAAGTGTCAGCTGGATCTCTACCCGAATCTATCAGCCGTCTACACAGACCCAGACATACTCACTCAGATTTTTGTAAACTTGATTCTCAATGCTGCGGAAGCTATGGACCAAGGTGGAAACCTGATCATCAAGACATTTGAAACTGACCAAGATCTGCACGTGGAGTTCAAGAATCCAATCTCAGAACCGGCGACGATACACTCGGAACTGCTCTTCATGCCTTTCGCCGAAGGCGGAGAAAGTATCGGACTGCCGCTCTGTTACCGAATGCTCAAGAATATGGGCGGCCTTCTCTCTTTTGCACCGGAAAAAGATTATATGGTCTTTACAGTATCCTTGCCCAAGACCATCGAACCTCACCTCGAGAAGGAATCGTTAAAAGCAAAGACAGGCTAGGACACAATCTCCCGCTTCCCACTGATTCCGTTACGCCAGCCCTCCATTACTGCATACCTGCACCATATCTAGGATATCAGATCTGGAGTAGCCTCTAGGTCTCAAATGAGATTCTTGGCGAAACTACTGCTGGCTCCTTTGATTCACCGCAAGGCCTGGAAGATGATCATATGAATGGTTATCATACAGGCCAAAGAAACTTTAATGTCTAATGAAATTTAGAGGAAATTCCCAATGAGTAAACTTATGGTCATCTATTTGGTTGGTTTTATGGTGTTGGGTCTGATGAGCATGTTGTCTGCGGGTCAACAGAGCAAAAGTTCTGACGCGTCCGGCAGCGAGCTGGAAAAGGCAACGTTTGCCGGTGGCTGTTTTTGGTGCATGGAGCCGCCTTTTGATAAACTGGACGGGGTGATATCGACCACGGTAGGGTACTGTGGTGGGCAGGAGGAAAATCCCACATACAAGCAAGTGTCTGCCGGCAAAACTGGACACGCTGAAGCCATTGAGATCGTGTATGATCCAGCCCGAATCAGCTACTCAGACCTGCTGGACGTATTTTGGCGAAACATTGATCCCACCCAGAAAGATGGGCAGTTTGCCGATATGGGACGGCAGTATAGAACAGCCATCTTTTATCATAACGAAGAGCAGGAAAAATTAGCAGAGGCTTCAAAGAAAGAGCTGAAAAATTCCGGAAGATACACCAAAAAAATCGTCACGGAAATCGTGCCTGCCACCCCCTTCTATAAGGCTGAAGAGTATCATCAGGATTACTACAAGAATAATTCCATTCGCTATAAGCTTTACAGATATGGATCAGGCAGAGATGATTATCTGATGAGAAAATGGGGAAAGGAATCTTAACCCTGCACCAAACCCTAAACCCTTGAAGGGCTCGAGGAGGGATCGGTTGACCAACCAGTCTCCATCTTTTTTCACGAAATCGAGCGTGAGTCTATAAAGGTCTGCACTTTCTCCCACCTCCTGCAGCCAACGCTGGGGGTCCTCGTAAAGATCGTCTAGTCTGGGCAGGGATCGTTCTTTTCTTACGATCAGGAAATAAAGCTTGGCGGCAGCTTCATCGGAGCTCGACGCCACTTCGATACTAGGCTCAGGATAGACGATTTTGAATTCTCCATAGTGCCTGAATGCCAACCAGAGTATCCTTCTGACCTCTTTGCGATCCTGCTGCCCCGGTCCAGCAAAAAAGTCTTCCGTTGTCAACTGCATAAGTCCGACGGCGTCGTGTTCCGCTGCCAGCTTTGCCCCCTCTTTGATTAACTGACGGATTATGTCTGCGTCGTCTTTAGCCGGGCAGGATGTCAGAAAAAGACAAGGGATCAGCCAGAATAGCGCCAGCCTAACGAGAAAATTGTGCCAACCAATATTCTTCTTCATCGATGCGCTTCCAGACAAACTACACCTTGTTTTCCCACGACTGCATTGTGAGATACCCCGGCAGGTAGATCAAGTCGGTCGCCGGGGTGCAGCGTCAACTGGTCCCCTGCATCAGGCAGGCCAAAGGTGATGGAGCCGCTGACAACATAGATCACCTTATGGTAGGAATGGGAATGTGCACTGTAAACGTCGCCGGGCGCATTTGACCAGCGATAGGGGTGCAATCCCTCGTCAGAATATAATTGCCTCAGCGTCGCTTCGTCAGGGGTTCCGTCACCCGACCATTTCTGAACTTCGACGTTGCTTTGCTTCATATGACATCTTTCCTGTGGAAATTCTAAAACGCATATATGTTCAACTCCGCATAGATTGGGCTTGATGGCTGAGATGTTACCGAAGTCCCGCCAAGGGCGGGATGGTCAGCCTTTGCCTCCCAAAGGAGATAACTCTACCCAAGTAAAACAGCAAGGGCTGGCACATCCGCAGCCCGGGCTGCCACAAACTTTGGTTCGAAGGCCTTCCGCTCGCAAAGGTAGCAGACCGGGCGTAAGCGGAGGGAATCTCTTAGCCATCAAGCGTTCTCCCGGAGTTAAGTGCATGGTGGTATCCTAAAAAACCGAGTGATGCTACAGTTCGACCACTTGTCCCTCCAGAGAGCTACCCCGCAAGTGAAGCAGGGCAACTGTGCCCTTGGAGCTAAATGGGCCGGCAGTGCCCGGGTTCAAAAAGAGCACACCCTTACGGTTGTCTATCAATGGCCTGTGTGTATGACCACTTATAACACAGCTAAAGCCGGCCGCTGCAGGATCTAGGTCCAGCCGGTTTGCATCGTGAAGCACATAGAGCAGGACCTCTCCGATCTCGACAACCTCTGTTTCAGGCAGTTCAAGCGCCCACGCTCCCGCATCCATGTTTCCTCGCACCGCATAAACGGGGGCAACCAAGCGCAAAGCCTCGAGCACCTCGGGTTTGCCGATATCGCCCGCGTGAATGATCACGTCGGTGTCCTGAAAAGCTTTGAGCGCCTCTGGTCGTAGTTGACCGTGTGTGTCCGAAATGACACCAATAAGACGACTGTCTATCCCTTGTGAGTTCTCTGACATAACAGGTACATCCCGATTGACTGAGGCGTGAGCGAAGTAAACCCGAGTTTTTGGGCCTGATCCATCTTGTCGTAATGTTTAACGTCGAAGTCTAGTTTCCCATCAGCCATCAATATTATCTATATTGGACCCATTCGTCCTGTTTTGGCAAGGTCCACTCTCTGGTCCATCGACCCATCGGATGGTGGATATTACCATACTTTCTTTCTTTGACTGAAACTGACTGGCGTGATTATCGGGCTACAGAGAGCCTGGTCCTCTGGGCAGGGTCAAGTTTCATGGGTTTTGGCGGTAAAAGAAAACCACCCCATCATTCCAATCTTCCACTATTCCTATGATTTCTCCTGGCTCCTGGCTCCTTCTCAATTTTTTGTTATTCGAGATCGCTATCATCCTTACGGGGAGATGGCAGGGCAACTTTGAAGATCAGCACAAATAGAAGTGCTATGATACCGACAAGCCCCAGTCGGCGCATATCCGCCGAACTTATATAACTGGAGTCGTTGGTAAACGATGCTAAATAGTTGGTAATGGTGAAGTATTTGTAAATATAGTTTTCTGGATCTAAGTCGTAGGCCTTGTCGAAGTCGGCATCAGCGAGACCGTGTTGGCCCAATTTTCTGTATGCCTTGGACCGGACTGTATATGCTCTACCGATGATGGGCTGGGCACCACCAAGCTCAATGGTTCTGGTGGCGTCCCGGATGGCCTCCGCTGTCATTCCTTTTTGAAGATAGGCCTCACCCCTCTGGCTGTAAGCACTTGCAAGTTTGGGATCCAGCTCAATGGCGCGGGAGAATTTGTCAATGGCAGTGTCGAGATTACCCATTTTCATATAGGCTAAGCCCAGCATCCTGAATCCTTCCGGCTTGGAGGGTTCAAGATCGGTAAACTTCTGAAAGTCAACCATCATTTTGGCGTACTTGCCCTGAAAATAATAGAGTATACCTCTTTGCTCATAGGCGGGAGATAGTCCGGAGTTCAATTCCAGTGCCCTGGTGAAATAAGCGATTTTCCTGTTGAACATGGAGCTCTCGAGGCCGAGATTATAGAAATGCATGGCATCCTGCCCCCAAGCTGCTGAAGAGGCAAGCACCATGTAGCATATGAGTAAGACCAGTGTTTTTTTCATTGTAGTTCCCCGCTCTCCCCAATAGGCTCCTGTGCTAGTCTAGCTAGCGTGCGACTGGGGGAACCATTTAATCTGCGGACAAAACCGTATACATTACGTCTGAAGTTCGAGTGGTAATATTTTTCTTGCCATTTGAAAAATAACTCTTCGGCATTTGATTTCCAACCCACCGTTGCAAGGTAGTCGGGCAACAGGCGACATTTCTTACAAGTGCGGGGGTTATTCGATGAAAGTTTGGTGGGAACGGAACGCACTTTAACTCTAAGAATCTTTTTACCGTAGTGTTGCATTTACAACAGATTATCCAATAGGGCCCATTCCAGAAATTGAGCGTAGACCTCCCAGGAACTTTCACCGTATCCGCCCGCCATGAGATAGGCTCTGGGTATGTCTTTGCTTTTCAAAAAATTGTAAACGAGGAGATCTCGTGCTTTCAACTGTTCCAAAGTTAGGTTCAGAGCCTTTGTTGAGGGAAGCTCGTCCTTTTCATAGGGATCTGCTCCTGATACCACGATGGCAATGTCTGGGACGGGAAGGATATTGAGTTTTCCTAGTCCCTCTTCAAGTTTCGCAACGTATAAGTGCTCCTCACCTGTTGCTATGGGAATATCTATATCGCTTTCAATAAATGAGAGGTTCAATCGGCCCCGATCGTCAAATTTTTCTCCGTCGAGAGGCCAACCTTGCGCCATGTGTACACTGAGGGTCACCACCGACTCGTCACCATATATTATCGCTGCAGTTCCGTCTCCTTTATGAACATCAACATCAATGACCCAAGCGCTACTGATAGCATTTTCGGCCTGTAGCTTGCGGATAGCGATCAGAATATCGTTTAAAAGACAGAATCCATTTCCGTACTCCCTTTGTGCGTGGTGCATCCCTCCCCCAAAATAAAAACAGAACCCCTTCTCCAGGGCGACCTGACAACACTGAAAGGTTCCGGACACTTTGCTTATGATTTTTTCCAGCAGCTGGTTGAGAGGAAGACTGGCTTTTGCGGGATTATAGCGGTAGTATTTCCCTTTACTGTCAAGCAGTTCGTAAGCCCTGATGATTTCATTTTCGAGTTCGTCAGAAAAGAGCTTTTCCACATACGCTTTTGAATGTACGCGCAACAGGTCAGCTTTTGTGATCTCTGCTTCTACCCTAGCGATATGCCAATCTCTTATTTTTTCTCCCAGTATTCTGTGAGATTTCAACTGAGCAAAAGTCTTTGTCGCCCTGCTTTCAGAAACCGGGATTTGGATGCCAAAATCGAATAAGGTAAATATGTCCTTTTGGTCATATATAACCATCAACTTACTCTCGTTCGGCCGAACAAAGCTACATGGGTTTCTTCCAATTATTGATATTTGCGCATGCAGTCACGGCATACACAAACCCGCCCTCTCTTGTCCGAAGGAACACGTTTTAAAAGATTTTCGGAAAAGTGTTCAAAACGGCACCAGCAGTCTTCGTCAGTTGGCGGATTTTCCTTGGCCATCAGACAATCATTTGGTTTGCCACAGATCGGGCAGGTCGATTTATCAATCGGCTCTTTCATATTGGACGGAATCTTTGGAAAGCATAACAGGAATGACTTTAAATTATTAATTATCAGGCACCGGCGGCACACTGCTACCTGAACCAGGATCAGCCTTAAAAGGACCTTTCATCTCAAATCCTCTTGAATAATCTTTTACAATATCAAATACTTTAATCGGGCCATACAGGTTGAACAGAGAGTACATTATTGCCGGTATCATAAAATCCTCAGTTGCACTGATAACAGTGCTAAAGAGGTGGATTAGCTCTTGTCCAGTGAAGGGACGTTCGTTGGTTATAATCCCTGCACCAGTCTCACCCGCGTACATACACATAAATATTACTTCCTGGTCCAGATTTTTTCTGAATGATCGCAGAATATCTCGACTAATTTGTGATCTTGATTCTTCCATTACAACCTCCAAAAAATTGAAATAATGCCTATGGACTCAACTCCGCCTAGATAACGCTTGAGCGCTGGGGTATTCTCGAAGCGGCGTATGTGCTTAGCCTTTGCCTCCTAGAGGAGACAACTCTACCCAAGCAAAATAGCAAAGGCTAGCATATCCGCAGCTCGGGCTGCCACTGCCTCCGGACCGAAGGACTTCCCCCCGCAAGAGTAGCAGGCCGAGCGTAAGCGGAGGGAAGGGCTCAGCGCTCAAAATCGGACTTTGCACCATCTTAGCTGTTTAGATCTATTCTGTCGAAACCGGGTCGGATGAATGCTCTGGCATCTGGAAAGGCGTTTTCCACTTTCCTGCGTAGCTGCTCGAGATGTACCAGCATTTCTAAGAGGTCATTGTCCTGAAGGGGGAAATGGCTACGTATCTCACCCCAGGCAGCAATGGACCGTTCGATACCAATTAGCGCGACTTTGGCCGAACCATCCGAGTCCTTGGGGTATTCATCGAGTATCTCAGGTTCGTCGTCCAAATCCCCTCGGACCGCCCTCATGAGTTTTACGTAAATCTGGTATTGATACCAGCGGACCACTTCCAGCGCTTCTCCGAAGCTGGCTTCTTCTGCGTCCTCGCCGTCGTCCGGTTGATCTGGTCCGTCGCCCAGATTGAACTCTTCCTCTTGTTGGGGAAACATCTCTTCTGCTGCATCAAACCAATCATCAACCATCTCGGAGTAGCGTTTGGCTGCACGGCAACATTCGTGGTTCTTTGCCATTTCATCTTTAAATTTCTCTCGCTCCGAGAATTCCTCCATTTCCGGAGAATCCAGATCGATCCCGTGCTCCTCAGCTGCCTCGTGCAGGAGTTCGAGCGTCATTTGGAAAGTCTCACTCAGACTTTGCCAAAAGGCCTCGTTATTCAGGTCGTGGGCTTCCTGATCATCAAATTGTTCACTTCCCATAGCGAAATTCAAGCAGCGAGACGTAAAAGGGCAGCGCTCACACCATCGATCGCAGTAATTGTAGATACCTTTGATGAACTCCGGGTTTTCAGCAAGCTTTTTGAGGTCTTCTTTATCCATGATTTGAGTGCCCCCTCTAAGGTTTAAAAATGTGAAAGTTTTACGGACATCACCATTCTACCCATAAAATATCTGATTGCAAAACTTAATACTCAAGATGTGAGTGCTCTACTGTCTGACGATGATGATCTTAAAATCTAATGGAAGTCCCTCCTTTTCCACTGCCTTTTACGAGCCACTCATCAAATTTCTTGCGAAGCCAGCGTTTGAACCAATACCTCGCTTTCGGCACCAATAGGGTAAGCCCGGCCAAATCGGTGAGGAACCCAGGTGTCAACAGCACAACGCCTG
>JASFEM010000091.1:0-13239 GCA_050124835.1 Syntrophobacterales bacterium
TGGAATCATCACTGAAAAGGGTATCGCTCGAAAGCCATATAGGCGATCACTCAGAGCTTTGAAGAGGGGCACAACATAAAGCAAGAGAAGAATATTTTGCTGCGTTTGGTTACCACTATGCACTAGGCACTAGACACTAGGCACTACTAATGACCTCTTGGTGCCTAGTCCCTACTGCATAGTGCCTAGTATTTTAAAGAAGGGAGTGAAAACCATGGTGGAAAAGGCGAAGAAGATATGGCTTGATGGCAAGTTCGTGGACTGGGATGATGCAAATGTCCACATCCTCACTCACACACTCCATTACGGCCTGGGGGTCTTCGAGGGCATTCGCTGCTATCAATGCGAAGACGGCCGCTCGGCAGTGTTCCGGCTGCCGGAACACGTGGAACGTTTTTTCGATTCCGCCCATTCCGTGCTGATGAAGATACCATATAGCCAGGAAGAACTTACTCAGGCTATTTTGGACACCCTCCGAACCAATGAGCAAAAAGCCGCCTATATTAGACCTCTTGCCTTCGTTGGCGATGGAGCCATGGGACTGCATCCTCAAGACAACCCCATACGGGTAGCCATCGTCACCTGGCCGTGGGGCGCTTATCTGGGCGAAGAAGGGCTTACCAAGGGCATTCGTGCCAAGGTTTCTTCCTACTCTCGACACGATCCCAACATCATGATGACCAAAACCAAAACCTGCGGTAACTATGTTAACTCTATCCTCGCCAAGCTTGAAGTCACCGCGGACGGCTATGATGAAGCCATCATGCTTGACCCGGAAGGCTATGTGGGCGAGGGGTCGGGGGAAAACATTTTCATCGCTCGCAAAGGTGTTCTTAGAACCCCGCCGCTGAACTCCGTACTTCCCGGAATTACTCGAAATTGCGTGATCACCATCGCCCGTGATCTGGGCTTCGCGGTATATGAAGAGCGGTTTTCTCGAGACGATCTCTACGTGGCCGACGAGGCCTTCTTTACCGGAACCGCTGCGGAAATCACTCCCATTCGCGAGGTGGACCGGCGAACCATCGGTGCGGGACTGCCGGGGCCCCTCACCAGGAATCTCCAGGACACCTTCTTCGAGGTGGTCAAGGGCAACAAGCCAGAGTATCAACATTGGTTGACATATTTATAAATCAAATTGCGAATTGAAGAATTCAGGAATTTGGGAATTGATATGGACATTGGGGATATTTACGAACTGATTCCAGATATGATCTGTACGGAAGGATGCTACGAGTGCTGCAAAAACTTTGGTGTGCCATCCAGAACCAAGGTCGAGGACAAGCGCATCAAAGAATTTCTTCGGAAGCACTCCATGGAACAAGGAGAGGCTCAAGGCAACACCTGTCCGTACTTAGATGAAGACTTACCGGAAGGAGGTTGCTCCATCTACCCTGTCAGGCCGTTCATATGCCGCCTTTACGGCACATCACCGAGCTACATGTGCAAAATGGGAGTAATGCCGGTTAGACTTATGCAAGAAGATGAAGAGGAGGAAGTTTTCTACCTCTACCAGAAAAATTTCTTCTGATGACGGGCGGGGTCTATCACCGCCCGTAAAGTTTATTATAAATTCCTTTATTGAAGCCTATAATGAGGTTCGTCCCCCGCTTTACCCACTAAAGCCAGCTGACCTCCGCAATTCTCACAGACATGAATGCTGCTCAACAGCTTCACTTCAGTGTTAGCAGGGTCTTCCAAAGATATGATATCGGCGGGAAGATAAATGGATACCCCACACTGCTGACACATGCATTCCATCTCTTCGCTCATGGAAAAACCCCTTTCATCATAATTTAACCCGCAAAGAAAAATACCTTGAAAAATAATCACAGGCAAGAAAAAGGTTTCAGTTATCTGTGGCATGAGATTCGGACGGTAATTATATTCCAAGGTTGCCGACATATTTAATGGGGGTGGTGTATTCGCCAGACTGGCCGCAAGGAGGATGTTATGGAATTTGCCATTCCAGAAAAAGTTGCCAATGATTTGGAACAGTTCAAAGCTTTCCTGAAAGCTAACCTTGAGCCCCATCTTGCCGGATGGTATAAACAAGAGGTCATTCCGCCTGAATTTATCCAAAAGATGGGCCATGATGGCTGGCTGGGGTTCCGTAAGGAAAACGGCCGTATTGTGGAGCAATCCGCGCTGAGAGAAGCGATTCTTTTTGAAAGTCTAGCCAAACTTTCCCCAGGGGTTGCTGTAGCCATTTTGGTCCATATTTCTCTGGGTACCGCACCTCTTTTTCTGTTTGGCTCTGATGAACAGAAGCAAAGGTATTTGCCTTCAGCCATTAAAGGGGAAACCCTGCTTTGCCTAGGCAATACAGAGCACAAGGCGGGTAGTGATGTTGCAAGCATCTCCATGCAAGCCGAGAGAGTTGAGGGTGGCTGGGTCTTGAATGGCACCAAAGCTTACGTCAGTAACGGCGCCATTAGTGATTTGGCGCTGGTCACCGCAGTTTCCCACCCCGAAGCACCCAGAAATAATCGATTATCCATGTTCTTGGTCGACATTTCCTCGAGTGGTGTTTCCAGGAAAAAACTCAATAAACAGGTCTGGATTCCTTCGGATCTCACAAGACTTAGCTTTGATAACGTTTTCGTCCCTGAGGAAAACCTTGTTGGCGAGCCCGGCAAAGGCTTGCAGCAAGTCCTGGCAACATTCACCCAGAGCCGAATCCCCATTAGTGCACTCACCTTGGGAACCGCGGTTGGTGCATTTGAAATGGGATTGGATCGCGCCAAGAACCGAGAGATCTTCGGCCAAAAGATTGCAGATTTCCAGGCAAAATCATTTGAAATTGCTGACTTTTATGCTCGTATTGAGGCTGCCAGGCTCATGGTATGGAAGGCAGCTTGGACCAGAGACCAGGGTAAAGACTTCCGGATGGAGGCTGCCATGGCCAAATACTTGACAGTGGAAATCGCCCGGGGTGTCGGGCTCTGGGCTGCTGATTTATTTGGTGCTGCTTCGGTGATGCAAGATCACCCCGTGCACAAATACCCTATGGACGCTTGGGCTTCGTCCCTGGGAGAGGGCACCCAGGACGTCCAAAAACTGGTCATTTTCAGGGAGATTATGAAAAAATAGCAATTGGGGAATTTAAGTGATGCCTGTTGCCTTAACTCCGCACGAACGCTTGAAAGCTGAGCCATTCCCTCCGCTTACACTCGGCCTGCTACCCTTGCGAGGGCGAGTCCTGCGGACGAAGGCAGTAGCAGCCCGAGTCCCGCGAGACGCGGGATTGCCAGCCTCTGCAGCAACATGCAGGACGGCCTGACCATTTAAGATTGCAGAGGCTGACAATCCGGCCTTGGGCGGGACTTCGGGAATACCCCAGCCCTCAAGCCATACTATCCATTAGCCTCCATCCAGCAATCGGTCAATGAGATTCTATAGACATTTTAAAGTTTGTGCTTAATATTTTACAAAAGTAATGGTTGTCTGGTAATTTATGAATATTGCGTAGCTAAAGCCAGGAGTTCGATATGGCCAAAAAGACCACCCGTCCTTCACCCGAGGATCAGAATATTTTTGAGAAATTAAGATCTTCAATGGGCAACTTTCCGCCGAAAGGGGATCCCGGCCGCCGCAAGTTTCACTTTTCCTTCTGGTATTTTCTCATGGCCCTGCTTGCCTTGTCGCTCATTCACGACTATTTCACCGCCAGACAGATCAACACGATTCCCTATTCCGAATTCAAGCGTTACGTCGTGGAAGAGAAGGTCCAAAAACTTAGCATTAAGCCCCAACAGATAACCGGCACTCTTAAAGAGGATGAACAGGGACGCAAAGATCGGCCTTTTGTCACTGTGCGGGTCGAGGATCCGGAATTAGTGAAACTCCTGGACGCCCAGAAAATAGACTACAAAGGTCATTACGAAAGCAAGTGGCTAGCCACGTTGCTATCATGGGTTCTGCCCCTTGTTTTTTTCATCATCGTCTGGAGATTTCTCATCGGCCGTATGGCCGGCGGCCCTCAAGGGGTACTTTCGGTTGGCAAGGCCCGGGCCAAAATCTATGCGGAGCGTGAGGTTGGCATTACCTTCGATGACGTTGCCGGCATTGATGAGGCAAGGCAAGAACTCGAAGAAATTGTAGAGTTCCTGAAGACCCCTGAAAAGTTTACCCGGTTGGGCGGCAAGATTCCCAAAGGGGTGTTGCTCGTAGGAGCTCCAGGCACTGGTAAGACCCTTCTTGCCAAGGCAGTAGCGGGAGAATCCGGCGTTCCGTTTTTCAGCATAAGCGGTTCGGATTTTGTCGAGATGTTTGTTGGTGTGGGTGCGGCCAGAGTTCGAGATCTTTTTGCCCAGGCCAAAGAGCAGGCCCCCTGTATAATCTTCGTTGATGAGCTGGACGCGCTGGGAAAAGCAAGAGGAATGAGTCCCATGGGCGGGCATGACGAGCGGGAGCAGACTTTAAACCAGCTATTGGTTGAGATGGATGGTTTTGACGCTACTGTGGGGGTCATAATCATGGCCGCCACCAATCGGCCGGAGATTCTTGACCCTGCGCTCCTCCGGCCTGGTCGCTTTGATCGAAACGTGGCCATAGACCGACCCGACGTTCGCGGTCGGGAGGCCATTCTAAAAGTTCACATCAAAGATGTGAAACTAGGGGAAGACGTGGACCTAGCGAAAGTGGCGGCCCTGACTCCGGGTTTCGTGGGTGCTGACCTGGCCAACCTGGTAAACGAAGCCGCCCTACTCTCAGCCCGCCGCAACAAAAAAAGTGTCGGCATGCTTGAATTTCAAGATGCCATTGACCGGATCATCGGGGGCTTGGAAAAGAAAAATCGAATGATGAATGAAAAGGAAAAAAGGATCGTGGCTTATCACGAGAGCGGCCATGCCTTGGTGGCCATGAGTGTGCCCACTGCCGATCCGGTCAACAAAGTCACCATAATACCCAGAGGCATTGCTGCCCTGGGATACACCCAGCAACTGCCCACCGAAGATCGTTATCTTATGACCCGGGAGGAGCTGCTTGACCGCCTCTGTGTGCTCCTTGGTGGTCGTGTGGCTGAAGAAATTATCTTCAAAGACATATCCACCGGAGCCCAAAATGACCTGCAGCGGGCCACCGACATCGCCCGGAGCATGGTAACCGAGTATGGTATGAGCGAGAAACTGGGGCTTGTCACTTACACCAAGGAGAGACGTCCCCTCTTTCTGGACACAGGTTTATCGCCTGGCAAAGAGTACAGTGAAGAAACCGCCCAAGAAATAGACGGTGAGGTCTCCCGACTGGTGGAAGAGTGTCATGACCGGGTAAGAAAAATACTCACAGAAAAGCAGCGGCAACTGGAGACAATTTCTCAGACCCTTTTGGAGAAGGAGACCATTCTCGCGGATGAACTGCGACAAATCCTGGAACAAGATGGAGACCAAGACTCAACCGCTGTCCCGGGATAGGGGCTGCCATTTTTGCAGAAGCCGTATGAGTAAGTGAACGCCTGTTCCGGTTGCTCCTTTGGGTACCAGCGGGCGGCCTTTTCCCTCCCAAGCGCAGCCGGCTATATCCAGGTGAACCCAGGGAATCCCTTCAGCAACAAATTGCTTCAAGAAGATGCCACCAATAATCGCACCCGCTTTACGACCGTCCACGTTTTTGAAATCCGCTACATCGCTTTTCAATAGCTCGAAATAACTGTCCCACAGAGGCAATTGCCAAAGCCGCTCACCACTATTTTCTCCGGCATCCTTTAAACGGGTTAGCAGTTCGTCATCATTGCCCATGAGACCGGCAACATCATCTCCCAGGGCAACAATACAGGCGCCGGTTAGGGTGGCAAGATCAATTATGGCCTGGGGCTCATAGCGAGCAGCATAGGTGAGGGCATCTGCCAGCACCATTCTCCCCTCAGCATCTGTATTTATCACTTCAATATTAAGGCCACTCAACGAGTGGATCACGTCTCCTGGTTTGTATGCCTTTCCGCTGGGAAGGTTTTCTGTTAAAGGGATCAGTGCAACTACCCGATGTGGCAGATGGAGGGCGGCAACCGTCTGCATGGTGCCAATGACAGCAGCAGCACCTGCCATATCGTGTTTCATTTTGTCCATATCTTTTGCTGGCTTTATGGAAATGCCCCCGCTATCAAATGTTATACCCTTGCCAATTAGAACCACGGGTGACCTGCCTCTGGTTGAAGGCTGATAATCCATCACCACCATCATTCCGGGCTCATCGCTTCCTTGCGCAACCGCGAGAAAGGCACCCATCCCCAGTTTTGCAGCCTCCGCCACACCGATGATGTGGAATCCCATACCCGCCTGGACTGCCACCTTCCTAGCCCTCTCGGCCAAAATTGCCGGGGTTGCCATATTGGCCGGCAGGGTGACCAAATCCCGAGCCAGGTAGACTCCCTCAGCGATCATTTTCGCCTGGTTCACAGAGTTAGCCAGTGCTTTTGTCTTTTTTGTAGAGAGGATGGTTAAAGATTCAAATTCTTTGATCTTGTCACGCTCTCGGGTGCGAAGTTCGGTGAATTGATACAGGCCAAGCATCCCGCCTAGCACGCAAGCCTGCGCCGTATCCTCAAGGCTGAGGGGAAACTCGCTATCCAGGGGAAGCGGCAGTACTGCCCGTAGTTGGTGCTTTTCCCTGAGGGCTTTGAGAGCCTGCGCTGTTGCCTCCCGCAAATTGTTGCTAGTAAAATTTTCTCTTTTCCCCAGTCCCATGAGCAAGATGCGCTCTGTTGCAAGAGTCCCTTGGGTAAAGAGGAGAACGTGCTCCAGATGCTCTCCGCGAAAATCGCCTGCGGTTATCAGCCGTTCAATTATGTGGCCAGTGGCATCATTGGCTGCAGCCGTAACCTCAAGCAGCCTTTCATCCTGTTCAAAGTGAAAAAGAACCAGCGGTTCCGCTCCTGCAGTGGTGATATCACCCTTTTGAATTCTAATATCCATAGGTAACTCTCCTAAGTTGACACAAAGCGAATAGAGCATAGCGCATAGAGTAGAAAAAGGTAAACGGTAAACGGTGACCAGGTGCAGAAATATTCCCTAATCCTTTTACCGTTTACCTTTTACCGTTAACTTATTTTTTCTCTGAAGGAAAAAGTTCAAGCAAGACAGGGTCGAACCGGTAATCCGGATCCAGATTCCTCAGTTGTTTAACCGCAGCCCACGATTCCCCAACTTCATTTGCTTTCGCTGCTGCCAATGCTAGGCAATGCCAACTGTCTGGATCATCTGGTGCAAGAATCGTGGCCTTGCGGCATGAGATTATGGCGTCGTGGTAATACTCCTGCTTGTAGTAAGCCGTTCCAAGGGCCCGATGATTGTCTCCATAGCTGGGCTCTATGTCAACTGCCCGGTGGAAGGCTTGCTCTGCGCGGGAGTAGTCTTCCAATTCCATATAAGCCATCCCGAGGTTGTAGAAGAGGTCGCCTCTTTCCAGACCCAGGTCGAAAGCCTTCAGGTATTCCACCGCCTCATCATCGTGGACCCCAAGCTGACCGTAGGCATAGCCCAGGTGATAGTGAGCCAGTGCGTTGCCTGGATCTTGAGCGAGCACCTTCAAGTGCCGCTCGATCGCCTCCTCGAAATAACCCTGTCTGAGCGGCACGTCAGCATATTCTGGACATATCCAACGATCGTCTTCATCGTATTTCCGCGATTGTTTTAGGCTTTGACAGCCCGAAGACATAAGAGTGGAAAAGATAAGCAAAAGCGTCAGTACCAGGAAAACAGTGCTGATACCTTTACCGAGCTTCATTTTCTACCCCCATGTATTGATTTCAGATTTTAGATTATAGATTTCAGATCACCAGAAGTCTAATCCACAGAATCAAAAATGTGCAATCGGTGAAATACTGCAAGGTTAATGCCGAGATGTTATCCATTGACAGGGGATTTGAGCCCGTCTAGTATCAGCAATCGCGCCCATATCGCCGAGCCCGTCATTCCGGACGAGTCCGCCATGTGGACGAGATCCGGAATCCAGTAAAAGATCAAGATAACCAGACTCTTTCTGGATCCCGGCTCGCATCCCGCTTTGCGGGACTTGGCCGGGATGACGAAATGTGAAATACGAGTTTGTATCCAGCTATAGATAGGTATATCTTGAGGGCTGAGGTATTCCCGAAGCGGCGTATGTGGCCAGCCTTTGCCTCATAAAGAAGCCAACTCTACCTGAGGGAAACAGCAAAGGCGGGCACATCCGCAGCTTGGGCTGCCACTCCCTCCGGTCCTAAGGACTTCCCTCCGCAAGGGTAGCAGACCGAGCGTAAGCGGAGGGAATTGCTCAGCCCTCAATAGCAGTTATGGGGCAAAGTCATCAAACTAATTGTGAAATTTTGTATACTTGAATTACTTGGTTAAGTGCCAATCCCTCAATTTGTAATTCCTGAATCCCTTAATTATCCTATTTCTTTGTGGAGGTTCGACAGTGAAACAATTCTTCTATCCTAAAAGCGTGGCAGTTGTTGGTGTCTCGGCCTCCCCCACAAATCTGGCCCGGGCCATTGTCTACCATCTCGAGGAGTTTAACTATTCAGGTGAGGTTTACCTTGTAGGACCTAGAGGTGGCTCTTACATGGGCCACAAAATCTACCCCACCATCATGGATATCCCAGACCCAGTAGATCTCGCCGCCGTCCTCACCCCGGCGGTCACTTTGCCTGAAATCATGGAATCCTGCGGCCAGAAAGGCATTAAGCGAGTGGTAATCGAATCTGCGGGTTTCAGCGAACTGGGCGATGAGCGCAAAGGCCTGGAAGAACAGGTGATCGCCGCTGCCCGCAAGCACTCCATTCGTTTTATAGGTCCTAACTGTATCGGCGTAATCAATAAAGAAACGGGGCTTGCGGTCCCTTTTATGCCGTTTCGCGACAACTTTCATCTCGGTCCCTTTTCCATCATCTCCCAGAGCGGCGGGGTGGGAGGGGCCCTGCTCAACACCCTCGCGGGCGAGCATCTAGGCTTTAATAAGTTTGCCTCCATAGGGAACAAATTGGACACCGATGAAAACGACCTGCTGGATTATCTTCTGGAAGACCCGGGCACAAAGGCCATCTTTCTTTACCTGGAAGGGATTGCCAACGGCCGCCGCCTCATGGAACTCGCCTTCCGCTCCAACAAACCCATTCTTATGCACAACTCCAATACCAGCGAGGCCAGCACCCAAATCGCTCGCTCTCACAGTGGCTCGCTTTCTGCCTCCGAAGAAGTGGTCGATGCGGCATGTCACCAGTGTGGTATCCAGCGGGTCAGAGACACGTGCTCCACTATCCGAGCTATCAAAGCGCACAGTCTACCTCCCATGCGCGGTAGTCGCCTCGCCGTCGTCTCTCGCTCCGGTGGTCACGCTGTAATTGCCGCCGATGCAGCCGCCAAACATGGCTTTATCCTGCAGCCTTTTCCCGAGGATTTTCTCCGCATGGTGGAAAAGCGCCTTCGTGCCGGAGTTATCCGTCTGGGCAATCCTATGGACTTAGGGGATTTGTTCGATTTTGAAGTCTTTCGCCAGATCGTCAGCGACACCTTGGCCCGCGGCGACATCGACGGAATGCTGGTGGTGGTCAACTACAACGGGATCTTCTTTGAAGATGACAGCCGCAGTTTGGTGAGTTCCATTAAGGAGGCGAGTATACAAGCACAAAAGCCTGTAGCCCTTTGCGTGGTTACCACCGAAGAAGAATGGAGGCTCAATCGGCTCAATCATCCAAACTTTCCGATGTTTACAGAGCCAGAGGAGGCGGCCCAAGCTTTAAGTATCTCCAGAGATTTCTTCAGCCGTCGACTCACCAGCTTTGCCGAAGCTGAGACTTTCGCGGTCGAAAAAAAGGAGGTTGAGATTATTTTGGCCGCAGCTAAGGATCGAAAAGCCCGCCAGCTTAACACGGCCGAGGCCTTTCAGATTCTTTCTCATTATGGAATTCCCTTGGCGGACTGGGCCCTAGCTAAAGGTGCTACAGAGGTTTCATCCCAGGCGACATCACTGGGTTTTCCTATAGCCATGAAGGTAATGGGGGAGGGTTTTGTTCACAAGTCAGACGTGGGAGGAGTATTACTCGACCTCAAAACGGATGTTGAGATCCGGGATGCTTATGAACATTTGGCAAATTTGATTGAGAAAACTGAGCCCGGAGCCGGGGAGAGCATTGTGCTGTTACAAGAGATGGTTCCTGGCGGACATGAAGTCTTTGTGGGAGCCAAACAGGATCCCGTCTTTGGTCCCGTGGTTCTCTCTGGGCTCGGTGGCGTGTACGTAGAAATCTTCGGTGATGTGGCTATTCGAGTTGCTCCGGTGGCTGCGGCCGAGGCTCACGAGATGTTTGCTGAAATTCGTGGCGCAAAACTTCTGCAGGGGGTACGAGGCCAGCCGCCAGCCGACCTCGATACACTCATACAGGTTACTCAGCGTATCTCACAACTCATTTGCGATTTTCCTCAGATTTTAGAGTTGGACGTCAATCCCCTGAAAGTCTTTAGAGCTGGCCAGGGATGTCTGGCAGTGGATTGCCGGATGATCCTAGCGGAAGACGACTAGGCACTAGGCACATTTCTCACCTCTCATTGCGCAATTGTCCTCGCACATTGAGGGACAAGAGCCATAACATTATTTTGTCTGAATGAATAATGAATAATGAGAAATGCTACTCGACTTTGCGCAGTATCAGATCGTCACCTTGCCGGAGAATCTGGAAAACATCGCCCTCTTTGAAGCCCAGATTTTCCAAAAGGAGTGAGCGGGTCAGGGTAATGCTACCGCTCTGCCCAATACTCCTGCGGTAACCCGTGTCAGTAATTTTGGCAGACCTCTTCGCCTTTGCTTTCGGCAGGTTAAATTGTGGGATCTCCCCAAGCTGGCGGAGACCTCTCACGTAAAGGTCCTGCACCTGACTCTTCATCTTGATCCCAAAGATTCGCTGGATTTCTTCCAGGGACTTCCCCTTCTGCACCTCCATGGCAACCGTCTTTGGGTCAATAGGAGGGTTGCTGCCCGCCGCCATCAATATTTCCTCCATCAAGAGAGATAGTTTGGCAGTATTGTTGGAAAATAAACCAAGAACGCGTCTCGAGGTGGGTAAATACAGTCCACTTTTCTTCCTCGATATATTGTACTGGTATTTACTGTGATGTCAATGCTGTAAAATCTAAGCCCGCATTATTCAAGAAACGCTGCAGCGAGACCATAGAGATGGCCGTGCAACCGGGTAATCCCGCGGAACCGCGGGAAAGGACAATCATATCTGTGGTCGCAGTAGGGGTTTTGAAGATAATGCGGGCTGACTCTTTTTTGTTACGGCAAAATCTGCTATGGTTGACCAGTAGTGCCAAAACCAGAGCTAACAGTTCCAATAGAGGTTTTTAGCGGGATTCAGCCCGGTTCAGCAAAGTAAAGAAGCCAGGCTGCAGGCCTAGAAAACTTCAAACATCCTCAATGTTGTGAGGCTGACCAACTTCAAGCCTAGGGGGAGAACTTGGCATGATTTATCTATCAGCTTCCTGTCGCCCTCAAAAACTTTTTAAGCTGGTGCTGGTTGTTTCTATCTGCTTTCTGGCAGCATGTGTCAAGCAGCGGACCAAACAAGAGGCCAGTTATGAGCAACTGCAGCAGACTCTAGCGAAGCGTGAAGCCTCTCTAAAAAAAATGGAGGATCAGCTTGCGAAAATGCAGTTGCGGTTGTTGGAAAAAGACGCGCAAATGATCGCCCAGCAGAAATTGTTGGATGAGGCCATCCAGGAGGTGGTGAGGGCCAAGGCAAAGTTTCGCAGCCTGGAAAGTAAGGCCGAGGCCGCCTCGGAAATGGCTGAGGCTGAAATTGCCGTAAAAGCCCTAAAGGTCCAGTTGGCCGGCCAGAAAGACGATCCAGACCTCGTCAAGGCTGAACAACTTTTGAAGATGGGTACCCGGGAGTTCAAGCAAGAAAACTACGGGGGTGCCCTCTACCTCACCAGTCAGGCCAAAGGCCACATCAAGGCAGGCCAGATGCGACTTGCAAGTAGAGGCAACATAACGCCCCTGGAGGGTGAGGTTCTGTTTGCCCAACCGCTGCCGCTCAAGGTCATGCGAACGAGCAATCTCAGGGAGCAGCCCGATATCGAAAGCAATATTCTCACCACACTGGAGACAGGCACGCCGCTTATTGGTTATTCGTACATGGGCGAGTGGGTGCGGGTGATTGGTGAGGATGGCACCCAGGGATGGATCTATCAGACGCTGATCGGTGGTCGTTGAAGCAACCTGTAAAACAATCTTAGTTTACTTTGCGCTCTGCCTTTTTTCCCTCTTTTTTTGGCCGACAAGAACCACCTGGTCGCGACCGAGTTCTTTGGCCTTATAAAGGGCTTCATCAGCGTTTTTAATGATAGACTCAGGGTCTTCACCATGTTTGGGGTATGCAGCGACACCCACGCTAATCGTGACCACTATCGGCTCGGAGTCGCTCCCAAATGATTCTTCAGTAACCCGACTCCGAATCCTCTCTGCCGCCTTCATTCCCTCCTTAGGCCCAATCTCCGGAAGTATGACGATGAATTCCTCCCCACCATAGCGCGCAACATAATCGCAGTTTCGAATAGACTCACTGAAAACTGAGCCAAGCCTGCTGAGTACTTCGTCACCCGCCAAGTGGCCGTAAGTGTCGTTGTATTTCTTGAAATGATCAATATCGATAATCAGCAAGGCAAACTCGTGCTCATGCCGCTCGGAGCGAGCCACCTCTTTGCCTAGAGTTTCCATCAAATGTTTCCGGTTATACAGTCCTGTAAGACTGTCGGTTATGGAGAGTTCGTGGAGTTCCTTGTTCTTCTTGCGTAGTTTGTCGTTGATCGCATCTAATTGTTCTCGCCCATGGCGCAATCTTGCTACCATGTCGTTGAAAACCTCAGTGAGGTAACCCACCTCATTACCACTGAGAACGGGAAGATCGACATCCAAATCCCCCGCGGCCACCTTGGAAGCACCCTTTGTCAACTGGCCCAAAGGTCGTACCATGCTGAGACTGAGAAGATAGGCGCCAAGGCCGATGAACAGCAGTAGACCTACCACCAAAGCCAGAGTCAGATTACGAAGTCGGACAATCTGAGCATACGCTTTTGCTCTCTCCTTTTCGGCCACAACTCCCCAATAAAGCTCTGACATCCTTTTTATGGCCCCCACCACCGGTTCGCCCTGGTAACTGTCATATCGTTGAGGTTCTCCTTCTTTGTAAAAAAGCTCTTGCGTTGTAACTCCCGACAGTTTTTCTTCTAAAAACTTCCCTGAAATGGGTTTCGAACTGAT
>JASFEM010000092.1:0-13234 GCA_050124835.1 Syntrophobacterales bacterium
GGGAGACAAAGGTCTGTTTGCGTTTGGCCTTCAGATAACGGAGGCCGATGAATAGTTCATAGGACATATCAGGTATGATTTAGACCTCAAGGCTTAGTCGCGCTCTGGCCTGAGGTGGGGAAATAGGATCACCTCCCGTATAGAGGCCAGGTTCGTCAACAGCATGACCAGTCGATCAATGCCCACTCCCTCCCCAGCCGCTGGAGGCATACCATATTCCAGGGCGCGAATGAAATCCTCGTCCATAAAGTGTGCCTCTTGGTCACCAGCTTTTCGGGCTGCAACCTGTTGCAATAGGCGCTCTTTCTGGTCGACAGGGTCGTTTAGCTCAGAAAAACCATTGGCAATTTCTAGACCGCCAATGAAAAGCTCAAATCTATCAACCAAGGAGGGCTCATGTTCGTTGCGCCTTGAAAGTGGAGAGACATCAAGAGGATAGTGGGTAACAAAAGTGGGCTGCTCCAGTTTCGGTTCCACCAGAACATCAAATATCTTGGTGAGAATTTTTCCCGGTTCCTGTCCAGCAACGGTGAAGCCCAAGCTCTGAGCCCGTTCCTTGAGCTTTTTCTCATCCTCCAACTCATTCGGTTCCAGGCCCCCAAGACTGATGAGTGCCTCTTCTAGCCGATAACGCTGCCAAGGCGGAGTCAGATCGATTTCCTTCCCTTGATAATCTAGATTCAGGCTACCGTTTACCTCCTGCGCCACCCAGCAAATCATCTTTTCAGTGAAAGGCATCAAATCCTCGAAAGTCGCGTAGGCCTGGTAGAACTCCAACATGGTGAATTCAGGATTATGTTGGAGGGAGATTCCTTCATTGCGAAAGTTACGATTGATCTCAAAGACCCGCTCGAACCCGCCCACCAGAAGTCTCTTCAGATAGAGTTCGGGAGCAATGCGTAGATACAAATCGATGCCCAGGGCGTTATGAAATGTCTTAAATGGGCGTGCAGTGGCTCCGCCAGGGATGGGTTGCATCATGGGGGTCTCTACCTCAATAAAACCATCATTTCTCAAGAATTCCTGCAATTTTTGGATGATCTTTGCCCTTTTGACAAATACCTCCCTGACGGTGTCATTTACGATCAAGTCCACGTACCGTTGCCGATATCTAGTTTCGACATCACGAAGTCCGTGCCATTTTTCCGGCAAAGGCCTTAGACTTTTGGTTAAGATTCTTACCTCCTGGGCTAGTAGTGTCAACTCACCGGTGCGGGTTCGAAAGACGGTTCCTTTGATACCAACAAAATCGCCGATATCCAATTTCTTGAAAATTCGGTATGTATCCTGGCCAATCTCGTCTCTCTTGATGTAGACCTGAAGCTTATCGGTACTATCCTTGATGTGTATGAAAGTGGCTCGTCCAAAAGAACGCATGGACATAATGCGGCCAGCACAAATGTGAACATCTTTCTCTTGGGCGAGAACATCGTCAGTTAAATCTTCATATCTTTTCCTGATATCAGCCAGGTGGTCCTGAACTTGAAAATCGTTTGCATACAGCTCTACACCCGCTTCTCGCAGGTCCTCCGCTTTCTGTTTCCGCTGACGCAATACCTGGCTTTCTTCGCTCACAATCATGCCTCTTGAGCTTAAAAAACAACAAAAATTAACCACAAAGAACGCAGAGTGCACAGAGATTCTAATAGGATTTTATAGAGTTAGTACTCCAAAATCCTGGGAGTATTCTCTAGAATTAATCTCTCTGTGGTCTCTGTGCTTTCTGTGGTTTAATCTCCCCAAAAAACACCGGCCTGGGGTCAAAGGATCTTAAAACGAGTTACGATAAATCATTTACCAGGTTGAGTCAAGCACTATGGGCGGGCTACTGCGGCCTGTCGTTAGGATTTTCCTCTGCCAAAGGAAAATGAAGGATAAAGGTGGTCCCCCTACGACCGTCGCTCTCGAGGAAGATCTGGCCACCATAATTTTCCACTATCCGGTGAACTATGGTAAGACCAAGACCGGTTCCTCTCTCTTTGGTTGTAAAGAAGGGATCAAAAACCTTACCTTGATTGTCAGGAGGAATACCAGGACCTGTATCCGAGATGGAAATTTCAGCCAGCTCTTGTTTCGCCTTTCCCGATCCATCTTCAGTACGGATGGCAGTGGCGATGGAGAGATGGCCTTGATTGTTCATTTCTTGTACTGCGTTAAGTACCAGGTTCCAAATGACCTGCTGGAGTCTTTGGGAATCAATATGAACCCATAAATCGTCCGTAAGCTTCTTGTGAATCCGAATAGGCCGGGAGAGTTCTGGGCTGTTTTTCAGCATTTCCAAGGTATCGTTAATGACCTTATTCACCTCCACCGATTGATCAACTGTCTTTTCCGGCCGCGAGAAAAGCAGAAACTCATTAACCAGCGCGTTGAGCCGCTCCGCCTCCCTCAGGGTGATATCCATTAGCCGCTGTTGCACTGGACCGAAATTCAGTTCGTCTCTGAGCATTTGGATCGACCCGCTGAGTGACGCAAGGGGGTTCTTTATCTCGTGCGCAATTCCGGCTGCAAGTTCCCCTGCTACTGCCAGTCGGTCCATCCTTCGCACCTGCTCCTGCATTTGTCGAAATTCGGTGAGATCTTGGAAAATCAGGATCAAACCAAATTCATTTCCATCCGGATCCTTAAGCATCGATTGCGAGAATCCAAGGTTGAGCTTGGTGCCGTCTCGTCGGTCAAAGCTTATGTCAATCCCTTCCAGCCGATCAACCATTTCATTGCCCCCGCCTTCCACACCAAACCGTAGATACGGGACAATTTGCGGAAAAATATCTCTTATATGACTCCCATCCAGTTCGTCGCGGCTAAGACCGGAAATTACCTCAGCTGCCGGATTGACATAAGTGATTTTCAGCTCTTTGCTCAGGGTAAAGAGCCCGCTGTTGATACTTTGAACGATATTACGATTGAGCAATTCCAGTTGATCCAGATCGTATTGTTTGGCCTGTAGCTTTACACTGCTGCGGCGGAGTTCCTCTGCGAGGTAGCTGCTCAAGAAGGCCACCACGTAAAAAGCAGCGATGTTCATGAGCAGGGTATAGAAATAGTAGCCAATGTTGTATGTCATTAGCTCGAAAGCGCGGGTATAGAATGGATGGATGAAACCGAAGTATTGAAGATCCAAAAGGGAGCCATAGCAAATAGAGCTTGCCGATGCCATCAGTAGGCCGCCTCGGCGGTAGAGCATGATGGCCGCGTTGATAATCGTAAGAATATACATAAAGGAGAAAATGCTCTCGATACCGCCGGTCACATAGATCAATGCCGTCACAAAGAATACATCGAACAGCAGCTGAACGTAGGCAAAAAGAACGTGGCGTTCAATTCGGTCGGCTAAGAGCGCATAGCAAAGTGTCAGAAAATAAATAAAACCGGTCAGAACGTACAAGGAGGGAAGAGAGGTATTGAAGAAGGTCGGGTAGGCTCTGGCGTGAACGATAACGGTGGAGATGAGTAAAAAGGTGGCAAAGAGCAGCCTGAGGAGCATCAGCCACTTTATTTTTCTCAAGAGCTCCTTGCTCTCTGCCGAATCCTTTTCTTGCTCAGACATAATTGATCAGCCGCCCACGGCTCCCGCCATTTGGAATATGGGAAGATACATAGAAACCACCAGGCCACCAATGGTGCCCCCTAGAAATACCATCATAAACGGCTCAAGCATGGCGGTGAGAGCGTCCACAGCTGCATCAACTTCGTCATCGTAAAAGTCTGCGATTTTTCCCAGCATGGTATCCAAGGCACCAGTGGCCTCACCAACCGATATCATTTGCACAACCATGGATGGGAAGACTTCGCTATCTGCCAGGGGCTCGGCTATGGTCCGGCCCTCACTAATGCTTTGCCGAGTTTCGCGGATGGCCTCCTCGATGGTCTTGTTGCCGGCAGTGGCTGCGACAATCTCTAGACTGTCCAAAATTGGCACCCCGCTACTGATCATGGTACCGAGGGTGCGGGTAAACTTGGCGACAGCGACCTTACGAATGAGCATACCGAACACGGGAGCCTTGAGGACCAGTTGATCCACTAGTGCTCGGCCCTTTTCCGTCCTATAGAACCGCCTGAATGCAAATATGAACAGAACCAGCGCGACGATCATGTAAAGAATATTGTTCTTGACGAAATTGCTCATAGCGACGACTATCTGGGTCGGCACTGGTAGTGCCTTACCAAAGTCTGCAAACATCGACTGGAATACGGGAATCACAAATATTAGGATGACTGCCACCACCAAGACGGCAATTACCATGACCACGATGGGATAGGTCATGGCTCCCTTGACCCTTTTTTTCAACTTGGAAGCCTTCTCGATGTAGGCCGCCAGCCTATTGAGAATGATGTCCAGGATACCGCCTATCTCGCCCGCAGCCACAAGATTCACGAAAAGGTCATCAAAAACCTCGGGGTGTTGCTTCAACGCATCAGCGAAGGTGGACCCCTCCTCCACATCCTCTTTGATCTCTTTCAGTATCCTTTTAAAGGTGCGATTATCTTGCTGGCTGTAGAGAATCTCGAGGCACTGCACCAGTGGAAGACCCGCGTCTATCATGGTGGCAAACTGCCGGGTCATGACGACAATGTCCTTCTCCGTCACCCTTGGTTGCAGAAACTTTACGTTTTCGAATAGATCTTTGGGCTTCGGTTTAATCTTTGTGGGCTCTATGCCCTGTCGTCGTAGGGTGAGTCGAACAAAATTCTCGCTCTCTGCCTCTATTTCACCCTTTTTCTTTTTTCCTTTACGATTGACACCCTTCCATATGTAAGCCGGCATCTTTGCTCCTTTTCTTAGCTACTTGGGCAGCATATGGTTCATATCTTTTCTGCCTGAAGAAATGAGAGACGCTCATTTCTCCATCCTCCTACACAGACCCCTTGCACCGGCAGCGACTGGATGCAGCATGCCGGCCTGAAATGACTATGCTATTTAGCTAATCTTTCACTGAACAGCGGACCACTTCCTCCACCGTGGTGATACCTTCTTTCAGCTTATTAATACCCGACTGCCTTAGAGTCAGCATACCTAGGCGCATCGCCTCGCGTTTGATCTCAGCGCTGGATGCACCGACGAGAACCAGTTCTTTTATTTCTTCGTAAAGTGGCATGACCTCGTATAAGGCAATCCTGCCCTTATACCCGGTTTGGCTGCAGGTGGGACAGCCCGTACCATGAAAACAGCTAAAGCTTCCCGCCTCCTCTTCTGGCACGCCCAAATCCAAAAAAGTCTCCTGGGGAATCTCCACCTCTTCCTTGCAATCAAGGCAGATTCGACGGGCCAGTCTTTGGGCCAAAATAAGATTGACAGCCGAGGATACCAGAAAAGGCTCCACTCCCATATTGAGCATACGGTTTACCGTGCTAGGCGCATCATTGGTGTGAAGGGTGCTGAGAACCATATGTCCTGTAAGCGCCGCCTTGATCGCAATTTCAGCGGTCTCAAAATCGCGGATTTCTCCCACCATAATGATGTCTGGATCTTGTCGCAGAAATGAGCGTAAAGCTGCCGCGAAGCTTAGTCCGATGGACTCATGGATCTGCACCTGATTGATGCCACCTAGATTGAATTCCACTGGATCTTCGGCAGTGGAAATGTTTTCTGTGGTTTTATTTAATTCGGACAGACCGCTGTATAGGGTTGTGGTCTTGCCACTTCCAGTGGGTCCCGTTACTAGTACCATACCGAAAGGCTTGTAAATCGCCTCTTTGAAATCTCTGAGTTGCTTTTCCTCAAAGCCCAGTTTGGTCATGTCGAGCTGGAGATTGGACTTGTCCAGGAGTCGCAATACCACCTTTTCGCCAAACAGGGTGGGTAGCACCGAGACACGAAAATCCATCTCCCTACCCTTGGTCTTGAGCTTGATACGACCGTCTTGAGGCAAACGCCGTTCGGCAATATCGAGCCTAGACATAATCTTTAGCCGCGAAATCAGGGCATTTTTCAACTTCATCGGTGGCTTCATAACTTCGTAGAGCACACCATCAATCCGGTAGCGGACGCGAAAGCTCTTTTCATAGGGCTCAATATGGATGTCACTTGCCATTTTCTTGATGGCATCCACCAGGATAAGATTCACCAGCTTTACCACCGGCGCCTGCTCAGCCGCGCTTTCCAGTTCACCGAGATCGATGTCTTCAGAGGAGTCGATCACATCAACCCCATCCTCATCGAACTCACTCATAACATCTTCCAGGCTAGCGCCGGCATCATAAAATCTGTCCATGGCCAACTTAATGGAGGACTCGGTAGCAACAGTGACACGAATATTTTTTCTGGTGAGAAATTTGATATCATCAATAATGAAAATATTTGAGGGGTCGACCATGGCTATGGTGAGTGTCTGCCCCTCCAGTGAGATGGGAACTATTTTATACTTTTGGACGATATTGCCGGGGATCATCTCGATCACCTCAGAGTCCACGTCCAGTTTGGAGGGGTCTGTGGACGGCACTCCAAATTGTTTGCTCAAGAACTCCATGAGCTCGGCCTCTTCGATAAACCCCATCTTAACCAGGTTGCTCCCCAGCATCCCGCCATTAGCCTTTTGCTCTTGGAGTGCACTTTCCAGCTGTTCGGCGGTAATCAATCCCTCACGCACAAGAAAATTGCCCAGCTTCTTCGCCATATGATGACCCCTACCTCCTCTGGCAGGAATATTTGGACTTGGTTCCAGACTTGGTCCCCGTGTATTTATGCAAAATACAGACCAAGCTCTTCGTGTGGCTGCTATCTGGCGCGCATACTATTTTTGGAACGGAAAACTGATACTAAAGTCTAAAATCATCAATGATAATTTAAACTTAGGTAAATCACATATCTTTGTCAAGGCAAATCTCTTCGCGCTGGAATGGTGTTTCACATGGTCCCGAAGACTTGTTGAGAGAATATGTTCACCCCTTGGAACTTATTTTTCGGGGCAAGGTGTAGCAAGACAAAAAACGATGTTTCTCTATCAATTCTGATAGTGCTTCAATTGACGCATAACTGTGACAACTCCAGTCCTAGCCCCGTCGGTATTGATTGTTTATTTGGCCACGTCCCTCTCTCACCCTAGACTAACGAGGGATGCACATTAGATTAAGTTTATGATTATAATAGCAAAACCACGCCCAAAGGACGTGGTTTGATATAATGAAGCACTGATTGCTAAGATATCGACCTCTTAGGTCAGATGCGTGAGAGCCTCGCTCAATCGGTCCAGACCCTGGTCTATCTGGGCCATTGAGGCGGCATAGGAAAGACGCAGGCAGCTATCTTCCCCAAAAGCAGCTCCTGGCACCGCCACGAGATGGACCTTGTCCATGAGATAGGCAGCAAGGTCCATTGACCCTTGGATAGTCTGACCATCGTAACCCCTACCATAATAAGACGAGAGGTTGGCAAAAAGGTAAAATGTACCAGATGGTTTGGTGGCACGCACACCAGGTATAGATTCCAGTCTTTGCATCATGTGATCCAGCCTTTTTTCAAACTCTACCACCATATCTCTTACGCAATCTTGTGGACCGACAAGAGCCGCCAGTGCTGCTTTCTGGGCTATGGAAGTTGGATTTGACGTGCTTTGGCTCTGAACCCTGGTTACCGCCGCCGCCACTTCAGCCGGAGCAGCCAGGTAGCCTATCCTCCAACCGGTCATGGCATAGGTTTTGGAAACCCCATTAACGATAATCGTTTGTCTCCGGAGGTCGTCATCAAGCATGCCGAGGCTGATCCAGGGTTGACCACCGAAGAGAATCCGATAATAAATGTCATCCGAAATCACCAAAAGGCGGTATTTCAAAATCACCGGTGCCAGCTTCTCAAAGTCTTCCCTGGTGTATGCTGCGCCGGTGGGATTGGATGGGCTATTCAAAATCAAAACTTTGGTCTTTGCAGTGATCGCCTCCTCGAGAACCTCGGCCTGGAGCTTGAAATTGTCTGATTCCCGGGTGGGTACAACTACTGGCTCGCCTCCGGCCAATCTGACTATATCCGGATAGCTCACCCAGTACGGAGCGGGAATGAGAACTTCTTCTCCTGGATCAAGTAGTACTTGAGCTAGATTGTATAGGCTATGCTTGGCACCGCAGGAGACCACGATCTCATCTCGACCATATGAGAGTCCATAGCCAACCTTGAATTCTCCTATGACGGCGTCTTTTAATTCCTCGATGCCGCCCACCGGTGTGTAGCGGGTAAATCCTTCATTTATGGCTTCAATGGCAGCCTGACGTATGTGCTCAGGGGTGTCGAAATCTGGTTCTCCTACGCCAAAACTGATCACATCCACTCCGTCAGCTCGCAGGGCTTTGGCCTTGGCGTTAAGGGTCAGTGTGGGTGAAGGTTGGATCTGCGTCATACGCTCAGCTATTTTCATGATTTAACCTCCCCTGTTGTAAAGCTGAGTTCCGCTGCACGAATTCCACCACAAGAAACGCAAACATCGCAAAAGAATTAGTAAATACGCCTATTGCCTTAACTCCACATGAACGCTTGAAAGCTGAGCCATTCCCTCCGCTTACGCTCGGTCTGCCACCCTTGCGGGTGGAAATCCTTCGAACCGGAGGCAGGGGCAGCCCGAGCTGCGGATGTTGCCAGCCTCTGCGGCAACATGCAGGATGGCCTAACCATTCAAGCTTGCATAGGCTGACAACATACGCCGCTTCGGGAATACCTCAGCCCTCTATGCGGAGTTGCATACATATGCATATTAGTAAATTCTTATACTTCTGTTTGTACACTTTGTGTTCTTTACGGTTTATTTGCTCCACTTCAATCAGGAAATTTTCCTCTGCTGCACGATGGCCTTTATTATTCAGTGCGATTCAGTAGCGCACTTCCATTAGACAAAGGCCGCGTGCCGGCGCTGTCATTCCAGCCTGCTTTCGGTCGCGGGCCGTCAAAACCTCGGTAAACCCCTCTTCGGAAAGTTTTCCCCTTCCCACCTCCACCAGCGTGCCAACGATGTTCCGCACCATGTGTCTAAGGAACCCATTGGCCTCTATGCTGATAACCCATAGGTGGCCGGAGGCGGAAGCGATCCGCGTTGTGAAAATCTCCCTTTCGCTATTGCGGACACTGCTCCCGGCTGCCTGGAATGATGCAAAATCGTGTCTCCCATCCAGAAGCTTCAGGCATCTTTCCATTGGGCCCCAGTTTAGAGGTTGACTGATGTGCCAGTCGTATTGTCGCCCCAGTGCCGGGGCCACAGGGCCGTTGTGAATCCTATACTCATAAACTTTGCTGAGAGCATGGAATCTTGCGTGAAAGTCCTGGGATACCTGGTCCAGTTCCAAGGCAACAATGTCATCAGGCAGTAGGCTGTTCAGTCCTCGAAGAAGGTTCTCGGGCCGAATCTGGCTACCACTCAGAAAGTTTGCAACTTGGCCCCTGGCATGGACCCCTGCATCGGTTCTGCCCGCACCTATCAACCGAATTGGTGCCTGGGTCATAATCGCCAGTCGCGTCTCCACTACTTCCTGAATGGTCAGGACACCCTTCTGGCGTTGCCAGCCGTGATAGTTGGTTCCATCATATTCGAGCACAAGTTTGTAATTTCTTTTGCTCCACTTTGTTGTTTCTCCGTTTGTCATTGGTCATTTGTCACTGGCCATTTAGCGTAATTCCCACCGTGTATCCCTGTTTCCGCGTCTCCACAGCAGCTATCACGGTTGCCATACACGAAGCTGTAAACCTGCTGTCTCACCAAAGTCAAACATCAGATTCATGTTACAGATGGCCTGGCCTGAGGCGCCTCTGGTTAGGTTGTCGATGGCGGAAATAGAGATAATTCGTCCTGTCCGAGGTTCCAGGCGAAAGCCGATGTCACAGTAGTTGGTCCCTCTGACGTGGAGCGTGGACGGCAGTTGCCCTTCGCTGAGCAGTCTGACAAAAGGGGCTTTCCCGTATGCGGCCTGATAGAGGCCGGATATCTCCTCATGACTCACGTCTCTCGAAAGTTTTGCATAAAGAGTGGTCAAAATTCCTCTGGACATCGGGACCAGGTGTGGCGTAAACACCACCTTTATGGAACGCCCTGTAACTATACTGAGTTCTTGCTCGATTTCTGGAGTATGCCGGTGTTCTCCTACTTTGTAAGCGCTGAATCCTTCATTGGTTTCACAGAAATGAGTGGTAAGAGTCGCTGCCCGACCAGCACCGCTTACTCCTGATTTGCAATCGGCAATCAGGCTGTCCGGCTCCACCACCCCGGCAGCCACCAAGGGTGCGGCAGCCAGAATAACACCAGTTGGATAACAGCCCGGATTGGCCACCAAACGGGCTGATCTGATTTGTTTGCCGTGGAGTTCTGGCAAGCCATAGACCGCATCCTTCAGAAGGTCTTTGGCTGTATGTTTCTGGTACCATTTCTCATAGGTTACTGGATCCCTGAAACGAAAGTCAGCACTCAGATCCACTACCCGTTTCCCGGCTCGAAACAATGGAGCCACCACCTCCATGGCTGTCTGATGCGGCAAGGCTACGAAGATGCAATCAGCTCTTTCCACCAGACTGTCAATATCCAGGGGCTCGCATACAAGGGAGCTCATTCCTCGCAGTGCCGGGAAGACCTCGGCAATGGACTGGCCTGCATAGGTCTGGGAGGTGACACCACTCAGTTCCACCCGAGGGTGTTGCTCAAGTAGCGCCACCAATTCAAATCCAGTGTATCCCGTACCGCCAACCACCGCAACGCGTGTTTTCACCTCTCCTCCTCCGGTTTACCAACCTGCCTTCATTCCACTATCACCAGCGCCACAACCCTCCGCCCCTGCATCTTGGAAACAAAAAAAGGAGGGCCCGAGCCCTCCTCCACATTCCCAAGCAGCACAATATTAGCGTTTTGAGTATTGGAACCTTTTCCTGGCGCCGGGCTGACCGTACTTTTTACGTTCTTTGACCCGCGAGTCCCTAGTAAGGAACCCCGTTTTTTTCAGGAGGGGACGAAAATCAGGATTAACCTCGAGGAGCGCTTTGGAAATGCCGTGTTTGATCGCACCGGCCTGACCGGATATACCGCCGCCCCGAACATTCACATAAATGTCATATTTCCCTAAGGTTTCGGTCAATTCCAGAGGTTGACGGATAATCATCTTGGCGGTCTCCCGCTTCAAGTAATCATCAATGGGACGTTTGTTTATGGTGATGTTACCCTCTCCCGGCGTTAGCCAGACCCGGGCAATGGATGTCTTTCTTTTTCCAGTTGCGTAGTATCGTTCTTCACTCATTAACTAGCTCCTGTCCTCAGTATGGTAGCTTCAACGGCTGGGGCTGTTGGGACTCATGGGGATGGTCTGGCCCAGCATAAACTTTTAGCTTCTTGTAAAGTTTTCGACCCAACCGATTTTTCGGCAGCATGCCCCACACTGCAAAGCGCACCAGATCTTCGGGCCTTTTTTCCCGCAGTTTCTTGGCAGTGATTGACTTGAGCCCACCTATGAAGCCTGAGTGGCGATGGTAAGTTTTTTGCTGCCATTTCCGCCCCGTCAACCGGACCTTCTCAGCATTGACCACCACTATAAAGTCTCCCGTATCGGCATGTGGGGTGTAATTGGGCTGGTGTTTCCCCCTCAATCTGCTCGCTACCTGGCTTGCCAGTCGCCCCAGAGTTCGATCGGTGGCATCCACCAGGTACCACTGGCGATTCTCAGGAATCGTTTTTGCGCTCACTGTTTTCATGCTTCTGCTCCATTACAAAAAATAACAAAAGGTACGTATAACCGCCGTTGGGGCTGATTGTCAAGCAAAACCATTAATTCCACCGTGAAAAAGTAAAAATCCGCTGCCGGAGGGGCGGGCTTGGGATTCATTCCTGACGGGTGTGGTCCAGAGCCAAGGGAATGGCTCAGCCTTCAAGTGTTCGTGCGGAGTTAAGGCAATAGGCATTTTTGAGCTTTTAGAAGCACTGCTCTTTGAGTTTAAAATCCGGTTGATACTTCCGGCAGTTCACCCACGCCCAGGAGGCTAAAGCCCACCAGGAACTTATTGTCGTCCGGCTCATTCGAAAAACCTATAGAAATCCCCCAGCATTGCCTCTTTATGTTCAGCTGGTAAACGGTCTTGAAATTTTTGTTCTGATCGAATCGATAATTGTTCTGATAGAAAAATGAAACGCCATCCCAGAGTTGGACGGTGAGTTCCCCGTTGATCTCTGAGAGCAAGGTTTCCCCAGCTAGGTCCCGTTGCAGGTTGTAATCAACAACAAGCTTATCACCCCTTTTGTCCCAGAAAGTGCCAAAGACATCATGACGTTTGAACTCCAGATCATACACCGAATACTCATTCTTATAGGTAAGGTTTACGTAGCGCCTCGGGGTGAGATCCAGTTGGGTGAAGATATTGGAGAAAGGCCGATCCTCAACTACGCCTGGGAGCACAATCACCTCGGGTTCGGTAAAGTCATAGGACTGGGAGAATTCAACTCTGGCAAAATCTTGATAACCAACCTCTCCCGGGGCTTCATCCAGCCGGGCGTTGAAAAAGTTGGTCAGGCTGTAGGTGATCCGGTTCAGCTCGCTGATCCGATCGGTGGTGTCATAAAAGGGAAACTCGTCCTGTTCCACTTTCGGTCTGTATTGGTAGACAACCTTCGGCCTCATTGAGTGTCTGGTCTTGGTCCAGCCTTCAGGTCTGCCCATCTCGAAGATCCGAACGAATTCCGTGGATAGATCCACTCCCGCCTCAATGAGCTCTCTGCTCTGCCAGGTTTTCTCTTTTACGGAGCTGTCTGCTGGCTCATCGAAGCGGTCGGTCGCGTAAACCGTTCCCAGAACACCCACAAAAGGCTCCACCTGCAGATAGGGACCCCAACGCAACGGCAATATGACCTGTGGATTGAGGTTCAGCCGCTGACCGCGGGTGCCCTCCTCTCTCCAGTAATAGACATACTCTCCACCCGCCTCCCAGAAAAAGGGGCCCGCAAAAATCGGCTGCCGGGAGGCAGTGTAACTTATCAGCGGGAGCTGTTGTAATTGGAGTTCGTTCACATCTTTATCGAGGTTTTGAAAGTAATGGAGCTCCCCATCCAGGGAATGGGCCGCCCAGGTTTTGTTCAGCAGTAAGGTTGACTCCCTGGTGGTGACGCTCTCGTCATTTTTCAGTCCCCGATCAAAAGCCTTTAAGAAATTTCGGTCGGCCTCCTTCCAGCTGCTGTATCCCGTTTCGAAGGTTCGCAGGTAATCCGGATCACTTACAAAGTCAAGATCCAGCTTGCCATTAATTTCATGGGGCAAAGTAAAATTCTGCTTGGATCGCCACCACCAG
>JASFEM010000093.1:0-13116 GCA_050124835.1 Syntrophobacterales bacterium
GATGAAATTGGCCAAAACCGGCCCCTGAAAGGGATCGAGGAAGCAGCCACGGAAAACAAAAGGACGACCTTTGGTAGTATCCGGATTTGTTGACCAGGGGCTAATCATGGGTGTTTTGTAGACGTTGCACACAGAGCCTGCAGGTACAGCCTGCTTGGAGGACTGAGGCCCAACAATAGCCAGCACTTCGTCCTCAACAATCATCTTGGTAGCGGCCTTTACCGCCGATTCCGCCTTGGACTCGTTGTCTTCAATGACCAGTTCTACCTTGTATTTCTTTTTGCCAACTGTAAGCCCCCCGGCTTTGTTGATGTCTTCAAGCCACATCTGGGCTGCGAACTTCGAGCCCTCTCCCACTTTGGGTATATCACCCGTCATGGGCGCATTGAGACCGATTTTAATGGTTTTTGATCTACTCCAAACCACGGGTGAAAATACCAGTCCAATCACCAAACACGAGACAATAAGAACCCAACTCTTTTTCATCTCAATCCTCCCCTTCTCCGCTAAGCGCACTGATTAAAATTGAGAAAATCCAGCACTGCTGGAAAGCCAAAATTGGATTTCTAGCACAAAGCCAATGAACTTTCAATAAGAGGGATGATATGGCACCGTAAAATGTGAAACTTTTAGCACAGAGCTGATGGTTTTTCAACGATTATTTGCGGAAGGATATTCGTCGGCTGGCAGCAGACAGGGAGGAATGACACGGAGATGGGGCGACGCGGCGAGACGGCGAAGAAGAGTAAATCTCCGTATCACCGTGTCATCGCGTCCCCGCGTCCATAGAAATAAACATTGCTACCTATCACCAAGGGGTTAGAACGTGAAGAATACCTTTTGCAAAACCTTCGGGGTATACCCAGCCATGTCCAGGTACATGGTGATGCCCCCCATAAAGAAAGGCCAACCGGCGCCCATGATCATGGCGAGATCCACGTCCCTGCTATCAGCAACCACACCCTCCTGCATGATGAGATCCACTTCGCGGGTGAGATTGGTAAGCACGCGCTCAACGATCTCCTCTTTGCGGAAATCCTTTTCACCCCTCTGCTGCCAGAGGTTCTTTACTTTGGAATCCAACTTACGGTTGGGGGGCTCGCCCACGTAAATACCAGGTATCTGAGCCTCCACCATCCGTTTCAGATTGTGGTTGACGGGAAAACGCTGGGGCCCAAAGGCACGGTTCAAAATTTCTTGCACATGAGCAGCTACGGCTGGCCCCACAAACCCCAACAATTCGAAAGGCGCCATGGGCAGCCCCAGGCTGAGCAACGCCTCATCAACGAGTTGGAAATCAGCTCCCTCGTCAACCATATCAAGGCAGTCCACCAGCATTTTGGTTAAGATACGATTGACCAGAAATCCGGCGGAATCCTTCACCAGTATGCCTGTTTTCCTGAGCTGCTTGGCAACGGCGAAAGTGCTGGCAAGTGTGACATCGTTGGTTTTGCCACCTGGGATGATCTCCACCAGAGGCAGTATGGCGACCGGATTAAAAAAGTGGAGCCCCACCACCCGTTCTGGGTGTCTGAGCTTAGAGGACATCTCGGTGATTGAAAGGCTCGAGGTGTTGGTGGCGAGGATACAATTTGAGGCGACCACCTCCTCAGCCTCAGCGAACACCTGTTGCTTGATCTCCATTTGCTCGAACACCGCTTCGATCACGAAGTCACAGTCGGTGAAGTCAGCCCAGTCGAGGGTGCCTTTTACCAGGGTGAAAAGGTAGCGCGCTTTGGCCTCAGGCAGCCTGCCTTTTTCCACCAGTCTGGCCAGTTCCGCCTGAATGTATTCAAGACCCTTGTCAACAAATTCCTGCTTGATGTCCTTCATGACCACCGGCATCTCATATCTCCGGAGGAATAAAAGGGCCAGCTGAGAGGCCATGAGACCCGCCCCGATAATCCCAATTTTGGACACTTTCAGCGGCTCGACCTTGGGAACTCCAGCTGGACGCTTAGCCCTTCGCTGCACGAGATCAAAGGAGTAAATGCTGGCTTTACATTGTCTACTTTTGATGAGATCGCCTAGGGCCTTGTCTTCCTCAGCAAAACCCTGATCTATGTCCCAGGTAAATGCCCCCTCGATCAATTCCAGAGCTCGATAGGGCGCAATCGCAGCGCCGTGTACCTTGCTGTCGACAAAACCACGGGCTTGTTGCAGCATTGACTTCAGGTTGCTGGAATCTGTCGGGGGGCGTTCAACTTTTTCGCTGCCATCTATAATACCTTCTAAAAAACGAATGGAGTCGTCCAGGAACTCGGCAGTATCAAATAAGCGGTCGGCCAACCCCATCTCGTAAGCCTGTATGCCTTTGATCATGCGATTTTGGCTCAGGGGGTTGAAGATGATGAGTTCCAGCGCCTTCTCTGGACCTATCAACCGGGGTGCCAACGTACAACCACCCCACCCAGGGATAATTCCCAGAAAACACTCCGGGAAAGCGATGGCGGTAACCCCTTTAGAGACCGTACGGTAGTCGCAGTACAGAGCGATCTCCAGACCACCGCCGAGGGCGGCTCCGTTTATTGCTGCCATTGTCGGATAAGGCAGGTCCATTATTCGCTTGAAGGTTGCGTGGCCAAACTGACCAATGGCTTTTCCCTGCTCGAAGGTATTTATAAAAGGGACCTGGGTAAGGTCAGCGCCGGCAGCAAAGATGTAATGCTTTCCTGTGAGTAAGAGACCTTTGACATCTGGTTGCTTTTGGATAACGTCCAGGGCCTTATTGAGAGAATTTAGCGCTTCTTCGTCAAAGGTTGTTGGTTTCTTGTAATCCTCGCCGTTGTCCATGGTCACCAGAGCGATTTTACCCACTCGGGACTCATAGAAGCGCGGATAGAATTGGGTGACGATCTTGGCCATGGCTTGCTCCTTATTGGTTAACCGGTTACACCGGCTAAACCAGTTATTTCTTTTTCCCCTTCGTAGCAGGTTTTTTCTTTGTCGTCTTTTTACCGTTGGTCTGGAGATTTTCCCAGATAACTGAACCCCCTTGACCTAGCCCCACACACATGGTGGCCAGACCGTATTTGGCTTTAGGATTTTCAGCAAACTCGTGCATGAGGTGAACCATCAAACGCGGGCCGGAGGAGGCCAAGGGATGACCGATGGCAATGGCTCCTCCCCATGGGTTCAGGCGAGGCTCGTCGGGGACTTCAAGGCCGAATTCGTTCATAAAGGCAATACACTGCACCGCAAAGGCCTCATTAATTTCAATGAGATCCACATCGGTCATACTCAGCCCTGCAATCTTAAATACCTTGTGGGTGGCGGGGATAGGGCCCAAACCCATGACTTCGGGCCTGACCCCGGCATAGGTATAGGCCACCATGCGCATTTTGGGCTGAATGCCTAACTCCTTGGCTTTGTCTGCCGCCATGAGCAGTACACCACAAGCACCATCATTGAGCCCCGAGGCATTGCCGGCGGTTACCTTTCCCATGGCACGGAAAGGGGTTTTCAAGTCCTTGAGGCCTTCCATAGTAGTGTCGGGGCGCGGTTGCTGGTCATGATCCGCAACCACCCACCCCTCGGGAGTGTAGACGGTCATCGGCACAATCATCTTGGCGATTTTCCCGTCCTCATAGGCTTTGGCCATTTTCTGCTGTGAGCGCATGGCGTATTCATCCGCCATCTCTTTGGTAATTTCAGGAAACATATCGTGGAGATTCTCTGCTGTTTTGCCCATAATCAAAGCATCTTCCGAGACCAGCCTATCCACCAGAAATCTGGGATTAGGATCGGCGGTGGCTGCCATGGGGTGATGACCCATGTGCTCCACCCCACCCGCGATCGCTATATCAAAAGCGCCCAAAGCGATTTCTGAGGCTGCGGAAGTAACGGCGGTCATGCCGCTGGCACACATGCGATCAACTGAGGCACCGGCGCACTTCTCGGAGAGTCCTGCAAGGATGGCCGAGGTTCTCCCGAGGGTGAGCCCCTGATCCTTTTCCTGAGTTGTGGCGCCCCAAAAATTTTCTTCCACCATATCGGCAGTGACCTGGGGATTTCGGCGCAACAGCTCGCGGATGATCTTCACCACCATGTCATCAGCGCGGGTTTGCCAGAAAAATCCTTTTTCGCCAGCCCTGCCGAACGCCGTGCGAATGCCATCCACCAGGACGACTTCTCGTGCTTTCATATTTCGGCTCCTTTCTGTAAAAGGATAAGTTTCGATACTTATTTTTAGTTGTTAGTCGTCTGCATACCAGTTGAATTACTGGTCGGTTAATTCAGTTATGCCGGTTTAGCCGGTTAAAACAAAAAACGAGCCAAATCGGATAACTGGCAAAACTGTCACGTCACCATCTATGCCAATGCGAATGACTCCTCTGGAATATCTACAGCAGCTCGCTGCCCGTTCATTATCGCCCTGGCTTTACCCTTGGCCAGAGTCAGGACATTGTTGATGAAAAATTCAGCCGAAGCCACCTTACCTCGATAAAAGGCGGCGCTGCGGTTGGTTGCCAGAATCTGACGCTGAGATTCACGGTCCTTGGCCCCAGCGTCCAGGTAGATTTCTTCAAGACGACGTTGGGCGATTAGCGCCTGCCATAGGAGCATCAATCCCACAGAAACGTCTCCGAACAGTTCCAGGTAAGGCGTAGCGTAAAGCAGGGTTTCGACGTAATCTTCGGTCATGCCCTTGAGACCGAAGTATTTTGTCACCTGGATGAGCTGATCCCGCGCCGCTTCAAAAGTGGCTACCAATTCGCGCAATTCAAAATTCTTGCGGGCCCACCGGAGAAAGTCCTCGGTTTCTGTGATAAGTCTTTTAAAAAGCTGTCCCCGCTTGATGGCCAGCTTGCGGCCGACCAAATCCAAGGCTTGAATACCGTTAGTGCCCTCATAGATAGAGGCGATCTTGCAGTCCCGCAAAAATTGCTCCACCGGGTATTCCTGGCAGTAACCGTATCCACCCAGTACCTGGATCGCGGTTTCACAAACCCGGAAGCCCATATCGCTACCATAAGCCTTGCAAACCGGGATGAGGATGTCAATAAAGTCTTGATATTTCTCTCTTTCCTCGTCATTTTCTGTGGAGCGCACCATGTCGTCACAGAAGCCGACATAATACATCAGGGAACGGAGCCCTTCATTGACGGACTTCATAAACATGAGCATTCTCCGTACATCCGGATGATTGATGATCGGCACTTTTGGTGCGGTGGGGTCTTTCAGTCGGCTTGCCTCAGGCCCTTGCGCCCGTTCCTTGGCGAATTTGAGCGCATGCAGATAGGCTGCACTGGCGTGGCTCTGACCTTGCAGCCCACAAAAAAGCCTAGACTCGTTCATCATTTGAAACATAATGCGCATCCCCTGGTTTTCTTCTCCCAGTAGATGTCCTATGCAGTTGTTATTCTCACCAAAGTTCAGCACGCAGGTAGGGGAGCCGTGAATTCCCAGCTTGTGTTCGATGCCGCCACAAACGACGTCATTATCTACCAACTCGCCGTTTTCTAGACGCTTCTTGGGAATGATGAAGATGGAAATACCTTTAGTCCCCGGAGGTGCTCCCTCAACCCGGGCCAACACCATGTGGACAATATTTTCGGTAAGATCGTGGTCACCGCAAGAGATGAAGATTTTCGTGCCGGAAATGGAATAGGTGCCATCGTCATTTCGGGTCGCCTTGGTGCGCAAAGCGCCCACATCGCTTCCTGCCTGGGGCTCGGTAAGGCACATGGTCCCGCACCACTGACCAGCATACAGTTTGTCCATGTAGGTGCGTTGTTGTTCTTCGGTGCCGTAAACCTCGAGAAGCCTTGCAGCTCCGTGAGTGAGTCCGGCAAACAAGAATAGCGACAAATTGGCGGCGCCAAAAGCTTCTATGGCAGCAAGGCCGACCACCACCGGGAATCCTTGACCTCCGACTTCCACGTCCTCGGAGATGGGGAGCCAACCGCCCTCTCGGTACATCTTAAAAGGGCGATGGTAACATTCGGGCACGCTCACCTTGCCGTCTTTCCAGACACACCCCTCTTGGTCACCCTTGCGGTTGGCCGGAGCCATTTCATTTTCTGCCAGCTTCCACGCCTGCTCCAGGACCATGTCGTACATTTCTTTGGAATATTCGGCATATTTGGCGGTGTTGGTGAGCTGTTCGATGTCAAGCTGCTCATAGAGAACGAATTTGACATCTCTCTCGTCTACGAATAGATTTGCCATGGGTTTCTCCTTGTAAGCGATCAGCTCTCAGAAAAAGAATGAAGATGAAGCAGACGACATCATCCCTGAAAGATCTAGCAACACATCTGACATCTTTCTTGTTCTATTTGCTCTTGGCTGATAGCTGAACGCTGAATAAATCATTCTCGAAGTCCCCGAATAAATAGATCAGCAAGAGGATCGGCCATGTGGGTGAGCTCGTAGTCTTTGCCGGCCAGCAACCATGACGTTACGGTTTCATCCAGTGCTCCGAAAAATGCCTTCTTGACTGCACCCAAATAGAGATCCTTGCGAAATTGCCCCTGCTGTTGGCCCTCCTCGATGATTTCTCCAATAAGATCGAAATAGCCCTTAAGATCCGGTTTAGGGTATGCGCTCATGAAATGACGACTCTGGCGGAGTTCGAGTTGGAATACTGCTGCCAAATCTGGATGCGCCTGCATTTCGAAAAAGTGAAGGTGGACAAGCTTTCTTAATTTAATCTCAGCGTTCTCTTCTCGGCTCAACCGTCGACGAAACTCCTGGATAAAGCCTTGAACTTTTTCCTCGAAAATGCTGATGAGAAGATCATCTTTGTTCTTGAAATAGAGATAGATGGTCCCGGCCGCGACCCCGGCCTCTCGAGCCACGTCAGAGATCCTTGCCTGGTGATACCCCTTACGAGCAAAGGCTTTTATGGCAGCATTCATGATCAATTCGCGCTTATCATTTGCCTTCTTTGCCCGTCTCATTGGTAGTTACCTCTGCAGAACTTTGCTCCTCATTGGAGAAATAGCAGATCCACCATCGATTATGAATGAATGTTCATTCATAATTTCTATTATAGAGAAGATGAATTATTTGTCAATAATTTTATTTTTATATAAATAAAAACAAATATTTGGTTTTTAAAAGTAAATCTATTCAACTCAAAATTGTGGGATCAATAAATTGAATAGCTATTCATTTTGCCCCCGTTTAAGCAAATCTGTGGCTACTTCTTCTCACCCGGAACCAGGGAACATCCTTGCTCATCTATAAAAAAGGTTCTACAATTCGAATATTTCGCAAAGCGCGAAGCGCATAGCGCCAAGCGTGAGGGACATGCTTAGGAGGTAAGACCTATGACCAAGAAGTTTCGGCAATTGGGAAGTGGTGGGACGAAGTACGAATACAAAGTGAACCCTGAGCTGTTGGAGACTTTTGCCAACCCCCAGCCGGATCGTGAATACAAGGTGACCTTTACCACCCAGGAAGTAACGAGCCTCTGTCCCATTACCGGCCAACCGGACTTCTACAGCATAACCATCACCTATACCCCGGGTCGACACTGCCTCGAGTCCAAATCCCTAAAACTCTACCTCTTTAGTTTTCGGCAGAGCGGCATGTTCGCCGAGGCCATGGCCAACCTTATTCTGGACGACCTGGTCAAGGTGTGCAGTCCCCGCTGGATGCAGGTGGAAAGCGTCATGAACCCCAGAGGTGGTATCGGCCTCACCGTCCAAGTGGAATATAGTGGTGAAGATGTTGAATAATATCCGGCGAGGAGAGAACTATCTGGCGTTGCTGGCCTGCATTTATTCGGGTAGTTTGGTGCTTGCTGCTGTGATGGCGAGCAAAATTATTGCGGTGGGACGGTTGGTGGTACCGGCTGGAGTATTGGCCTATTGCCTGACGTTTCTTATTACAGATGTCATCAGCGAGATCTGGGGTAAGGAGCGGGCTCAGACTGTGGTTATGGGCGGTTTCATTACCCTGGTGCTTGTTTTTTTGCTCACCGGCGTGAGTATTCTGTGGCCGCCTGCTTCTTTCTGGCCGCACCAAAAGGCATACGAGACCATCCTCGGGAGTAGTGCCCGGATCATGGTGGCCAGCCTTACCGCCTACCTTTTCAGTCAGTATCATGACGTCTGGGCCTTTCATTTCTGGAAGCGGGTAACCAGCGACCGATTTTTGTGGCTGCGTAACAATGCCTCGACAATTGTCTCACAATTGCTCGATAGTGTGGTGTTCATCACCATAGCGTTTTATGGCAGCATGCCTCTAGTGCCACTCATTTTGGGACAGTGGGTAGTGAAGGTGGGCATCGCTGCACTGGATACGCCTTTTGTCTATCTTCTGGTTTACTTGGTAAGGCGGAGGCTGCCAACAGTGAAGCTTGGCCCCAGCTTCGAGACTTAAAAGGATGTGCTGGGTCGTGAGGGAGTGTTTTTGTCTCCCGCAGAGTTTAATGGTTTTGCCGCCAGGAAAGGTTCAAGGCGCAAGGCTTAAGGCGCAAGGTATAAAGAGAGGATAAGTATTCTTTGATTGTTTTTACCTTGTGCCCTGTACCTTATGCCTTGAGCCGTTCCCTTTGGGCAGTTCAAAGCCAAATCCTGCGGGCCCGGATTCAATACTTGATTTCATGGGAAATATGCTACAATCCCCACTCCGAAAGCCAAACTGCAAATTCAATGAGGAGGGCAGGCTTACATGAAAATCCTGATTAGCGACAGCCTCGCTCAGAGAGGGGTCGATCTGCTGAAGGGAGTCCCTGAGTTCGAAGTGGAGTTCAAACCTGGGCTTTCCCCGCAAGAGCTTAGGAGTGCTCTTAGCGATGCTGAGGCACTCGTTATCAGAAGTGGTACCAAGGTAAGTGCGGATGTTATTGAGGCGGCACCGCGACTCAGAGTGATCGGCCGGGCCGGAATAGGGTTGGATAATGTGGACATTGCGGCAGCCAGCAAGAGGGGTATTGTGGTGATGAACACCCCCGAGGGAAACGTGATTACCACGGCTGAACACACCATCGCAATGCTTACGGCCCTGTCCAGAAATATCCATCAGGCGACCACCTCCATGAAGGCGGGAAAATGGGAAAAGAAAAGGTTTCTAGGACAAGAACTTTACCACAAGACGCTGGGCATCATCGGCATCGGCCGTATCGGGCGAATCGTTGCTGAACGTGCCGTGGGCTTGCGAATGCAGGTGATTGCCTATGACCCCCATCTGGAGCCTGAGACCATTCAGAGACTAGGGGTTTTTACGGTGGATCTGGATGAACTCTTCCGGCGCTCAGACTACATCACCGTCCACACTCCCCTTACCCGGGATACCAAAGGTCTGCTCAACCGTGAAGCCTTTGCCAAGATGAAGGATGGTGTGATGATTATTAACTGTGCCCGGGGCGGCATTGTCAAAGAACAGGATCTGTACGAGGCCATCAAGAGCGGCAAGGTGGCCGGCGCTGCTCTGGATGTTTTCGAGCAAGAACCGCCCGGTGACAATCCCCTGCTTAAACTGGAGCAAGTCATTTGTACGCCGCATCTAGGAGCCTCCACTGGTGAAGCCCAAGAGAACGTGGCAGTGGGCATCGCCGAGCAGATCAAGGAGTTTTTGCTTTCAGGGGGTATCCGCAATGCGGTAAACACGCCCCAGATAACCTGTGAACTCATGAGTGAGATCTGCCACTACCTCACTCTGGCCGAGAGATTGGGATGTTTTCTAGGTCAGGTCACTCAGGGCGCTATGAAAGAAGTGACGATCGAGTATATGGGTGGCGTGGCTCAGTTGGACACGGCGCCCATTACGCTATCGGCACTAAAGGGACTCTTGGAGCCGATCCTTCAGCACGAAGTCAATTATGTAAATGCCCCGATCCTAGCCAAGGAGAGAGGAATTCTAGTCAAGGATTCGAGGAGTACGGAGGCCCAGGATTACCTGAATCTTATCACCATTCGGGTGAGGAGCACAGCCGAGGATACACTGGCATCGGGGACTCTTTTCGGGAAGAAAGAACCAAGGCTGGTTCGCTTCAACACTACCTCCCTGGAAGCAGACATTAGGGGCAATTTAGTTCTGATATACAATGAAGACGTCCCGGGTACCTTCGGCAGCATCGGCACCTGTTTTGGCAAACACAATATCAATATCTCCATGTGGAAGGCTGGCCAGATTATCGAAACCGGTGAAAACGTGCTGTTGCTCCGGGTTGACAGCCCGGTAGAAGATGAAGCCATGGAAGATTTGATGGATTTGCCCAATGTCAATTCTGTGCAACTGTTGCACATCTCATAGAAAGCTAAACAACCTATCGGTGAATCCGCTTCCACCTCCTCTGTTGGAGGTAGCCCCTCCTCTATCCCCTGGCGGAAAGGGTAAGGGGGAGGGATTTTCTCACGATGCCGGACAGCCTATAAAAATGTACCAATACCAACAAGACGATGCTCTGCTGTTTCCAAGGCTGCACCTCTTACAACTTTAAATGAGGGAGAAATTGTCATGAAAGGTCTATTAAAAATCGGATTACTGCTGGTTTCCCTAGTTGCATTTATCCCTTTGTCTGTCACCAATGCGGCAGAGAATGATGCAAAAGAGCTTTTCGAGAAGCGCTGTTCCACATGCCACGCAACGAGCAGGCCCCTGGGCAAGACAAAGAGCGCTGAGGAGTGGCGGCAGACAGTAATAAGGATGAAAGGCTATGCAGGTGGGAAAATCAGTGATGAGGAGGCGGAAATCATCATCGAATATCTCTCTGAGACCAGGGGCAAGTAGCCGTCTTGGAGGTCAGGTGTCCGTTACCATTGGGCGGTTGGTTTCATCTATAGGAATTTAAGGGGCGGGGTTTACCTGCCCGGTAGCGCCAAGAGCTTTTGAGCTGCTATTCTTTGTAAACAGGAGTAACAATGAAGTACAAGGATATCCAGGTTCAGTTAGATGGTCCCGTAGCAACCCTCCTCTTGGATCGGCCGGAAAAACGCAACGCTCTCTCACACGATACCTTGGAAGAAATGATCCATGCCATCGAAGATTTGGCCAGCCGGAAAGAGATCAAGGTGGTGGTGCTCCGGGGCAATGGTCCGGTATTTTCAGCAGGGCATGATTTAGGCGAACTCATGGAGGGCGACATTCGGGGGTACCGCAATATCTTTGCCAGCTGTATGAAGATGATGCTCCTGCTTAACCAGATACCCCAGCCGGTGATTGCCGCAGTACATGGCGTTGCCACCGCTGCCGGCTGTCAGCTTGTGGCTGCCTGCGATTTGGCGGTGGCTGCTGAAGATGCGCGTTTTGCTACCCCTGGGGTGAAGATCGGTTTTTTCTGCACCACGCCTATGGTGCCCTTAAGCCGAGTGGTCGGTCGCAAAAAGGCATTGGAGATGCTCTTCACCGGTGAATTCATCTCCGCCCAGGAGGCAATGGCGTGCGGCCTGGTGAATAGGGTGGTTCCAGCTCAAGAGTTGGACGGTGCGGTTAAGGAGCTTGCTGCTCACATATGCCAGTTCAGCCGGACTGTCCTTGGTATGGGTAAAGAAACCTTTTACCAACAGATAGAGATGTCGGAACGGTTAGCCTATGCTTACGCCAGTGAGATCATCGCTGCCAATGGGGTGATGCCAGTGGCCCGGGAAGGCATGGCCGCATTTCTGGAAAAAAGAGAACCGGTGTGGCCGGAGTGATGGCGCAAAGCGCACTGTTCAGCTGGCAGTGAAAGGTGAATGGTAAACCGTAAGACGTTGAGGTGACTGTCTTCCTCCGTTTACCGCTCACCGTTCACTGTTTACCCAATGCTTTACGCTTTGCGTTTAACGAAAGGAGATAGACATGTATTTACCAAAACCATTCAAACAGTTTGAGAGTGAGTACCCAGAAATCGCAAAGCTTTATGAAGAACTGGGGGTCAAGTGCCAGTCAGCCGGGCCCTTGGATCCAAGAACCCGCCATCTGGTCAACTTGGGGATTGCGGTCGGAGCAGTCTCGCCAGGGGCAGTAAAATCTCATGCCCGTAAAGCTCTGGAGAAGGGGGCTTCCAGAGAGGAACTCTACCATGCTTTGCTACTCGCTCTAACCACAGTGGGATTTCCGGCAATGATAGCAGCCATAGGCTGGGTTGAGGAGGTAATAAAAGCTGAAGGCAAATAGAAGCATGGGAAAATTCAACCCGGCGCAAATCCAGGTGGTTTCACAGGCGGTGGAAATTGCTGAGGACGTAACCGCCAATTATTTCAAAATTTCCACCGCCCAGTGGAAATACGTGCGTTACGATATCCGGACCCTTGCTGAGCTCAATGTGGAAGAGATCACCGAGTCCGCCTTTGCCCAGATCACCCGCTACAGTCCGAAGCCTGGGCAAACCGTCCCTGGTGGACGCCCTTATGATTTTTTCAAGATCTGCCTCCAGGATCACAACATCATGGCGGCGGTGGAGCGAGATGAGCCGCTGGAATTGTTTCCTCTGGCAGTCTACGTTGTTACCCACGAATTGGTGCACGTGGTTCGCTTCTGTAAATTTCTGCAGCGGTTTGATGTGGACCACCTGGAACGCCAGGAAGAGGAGAGGCGGGTGCATGCTATCACCCAGCAAGCTCTTGGTGCGCTGCGCCTCTCCAGGCTGGAGTATGTACTTGGCGCCTACCAGAACTATCAGTTCATGGAGAAGTTCAGAGATCAGGTAGGAGCTAGTTAGGACTCATCCGGAAAACCCTTCTTCCCCTCCCCCGGCGGGAGGGGACAAAGGAGAGGGGGCTATGATAATTAACTGCGATGACTGATATTTTCACCCCCACCTTTATCCTCCCCCGTCAAGGGGGAGGAGAACAATCGTATTTACGGAGGGACACTCGTCCAGTTCTTACAAAGGTTTGACGGTCAGTTATAGTGCAAGATTAGCCGTGACGTATGACAACATCTGCGTGCTGCCCCTTGACAAAAAGGTAAATATAATTATATATGGACAGCTCGTGAAATCAAACGCATGTTTGGTTGACTATATTCTTGGAGGTGAGAAAGGGTGCCTATTTACGAATACGAGTGCAAGCGGTGTCATCAGATAACCGAAGCTTTGCAGAAGTTTTCCGAACCTCCCCTGAAAGATTGCCCTTACTGCAATGGAAGGCTTAGGAAATTGATATCTCTCAACAGCTTTCACCTCAAAGGCAGTGGGTGGTACGTAACCGACTACGCTGGTAAGAAAGCCGCCAGTCAATT
>JASFEM010000094.1:0-12850 GCA_050124835.1 Syntrophobacterales bacterium
GTATCCGTTTTAGCGGCCATGAGGTTGTGGTAGCTGATGTAAAGGATATTAAGAGTGAGGCTCAATTTGAAGGATATGACGGTTATGTCTTCGGTTCTCCCACCTATCACGGCGAAATGCTCCAGTCCATGAAAACTATGCTGTTTCTGGCAGAGAAGGCTAGCCTGGAAGGCAAGGTGGGTGGTGCCTTTGGGGCCCATGGATGGAGTACCGAGGCTCAGGATCGCATTTACAATACCATGAAGGAAATTTTCAAGATGGACATGGTCAAAGGACCCCTCCTCCTGAAATCAGCTGGACTTGGCGGTGGGATTCAAATGGCGCAAGAATACGGGCGTGAAATCGGAGATAAGTTGCGCTCCTGATTGAAGAGCGGGTTACGGTTCTGCTGACCTCAGCCGTATCTGGCTCTACCGTGTTTTTTTATAGATAGCTTGTTTTCATCATTAAATAAGTGCCCATCCAAAAACCTTCTTTTCGATTGTCATTCTGACGAGCAAGGAACCCTGTAATTATTACAGTCCCCGGGGAATCTTTCGTTGAGTCGATCCCGCGGACGCCCTCGCCGCGACTATGCTCGGGACAAAGCGTGAAACGACACTTTCTTGTTTTTTCAATGTCTCGTCAGCTTCCTGTTCTCCTGGACCACTGATGGAATAACAGCCTAAAATTTCAATTCCAAGTATAGACTACTGCTGTGCTAGTGTTTATCGTTTACTCATGCGCTTAATTTAAATCCTGATGGGAGATATCATGGCGACAGATCCGGCAGATAAAAAACTAAGAAAGAATCGTCTAAGCAATGAGAAGAGTCACTATCTTCTCCAGCATGCTGAAAATCCGGTGGACTGGTTTCCCTGGGGAGATGAGGCTTTTGCAAAGGCCAAAATGGAGGACAAGCCAATATTCCTCTCCATCGGGTATTCAACCTGTCACTGGTGCCACGTTATGGCGCATGAGTCATTTGAAGATGATGAGATTGGCCGGATCCTCAACCAATCCTTCGTCTCTATAAAGGTCGATAGGGAAGAGCGGCCGGATGTGGATATGGTTTATATGGCCGTCTGTCAGGCGATAACTTTGAAAGGGGGGTGGCCGCTTTCAATTTTCATGACCCCGGAAGGCAAGCCCTTCTACGCGGGCACCTATTTCCCGAAGAGGAGCCGAATGGGAATGCCGGGTTTCGTGGACATCATCAATCACATAGCCACTGCGTGGGCAAACGACCGCAGTCCTCTAATTGATGCAAGCGAGAAGATTACCAAAGCCATTCAGCCAAGACCTGAAAAGGGGGCAATGGCGGCATTAGGTCTTGAGACCCTGGAGAAAGGCTATGATCAATTGGCGCGAAGTTTTGACCAAAAATGGGGCGGTTTCAGCACAGCCCCGAAATTTCCGACGCCACATAACCTAACCTTTCTTTTGAGGTGGCACAAGCGGACGGGTGAGGGCAATGCCCTATATATGGTCGAGAAAACCTTGGATGCTATGCGGAACGGCGGTATTTTCGATCACATTGGCTACGGGTTTAGTCGTTACTCTGTTGACGAAAGGTGGCTGGTCCCTCATTTCGAGAAGATGCTCTATGATCAGGCCTTGTTGACTTTGGCGTACACTGAGGCTTATCAGGCCACCGGCGTTGCCCGTCATGGTAAGGTTGCTGCTGAGATTCTTACTTATGTGCTCCGGGACATGACTGCTCCGGAAGGCGGCTTTTACACCGCCGAAGATGCCGACAGTGAGGGTAAAGAGGGACTCTTTTACGTCTGGACCCCGACAGAGATCAAAGAACAGTTGGGAAAAGATTTAGGCGAGCTTTTTTGTCGTTTCTATGACATTGGTCCCAACGGCAACTTCGAGGATGGTCGCAGCATTCTCCACACTCGCATCCCTTTGGAAAAGTTCGCCGCAGCGGAGAAGATGGATGTCGCCGAACTCGAAAAGGTGCTGGAGCAAGGAAGGGAGATCCTTTTTCAGGCGAGGGAAAGGCGGATTCATCCTTTGAAGGACGACAAGGTGCTTACTTCCTGGAACGGTCTGATGATTGCCGCCATGGCCAAGGCCTATCAAGCGCTGGGTGAACCAGCCTATTTGGATGCAGCTCAGCGTTCGGCCGGCTTTATCCTAGAGAATCTTAAGAAGGCGGGACCCCGACTCTTCCGGCGCTACCGCCAAGGAGACGTTGCCATTCCAGGGTATGTAGATGATTATGCATTTCTTGTTTGGGGACTCATCGAATTGTATGAAGCTACCTTTAAAATTAGTTATCTGGAGGAAGCCCTTGCCCTCAACCAAGCAATGACAGAGCTTTTTTGGGATGAAACTCACGGCGGGTTTTATTATAGTGGTAAAGAAAACGAGGTTCTCATAAAGACGAGTAAGGAAATTTACGACGGCGCTATTCCGTCAAGCAATTCTGTGGCGGCATTCAACTTGGTTCGTCTCGGAAGTATCACTGGAGATGCCTCTTTTGGGAGGATGGTTGAGCAGTTGGCCGGCACCTTTGCCAAGCGGATCAAAGCATATCCCTCCGCATATACTCAATATCTGGCCGTGCTGGATTTTGTTATTGGTCCCAGCCGCGAGATCGTCATTGTGGAACACCAAAATGGAGGGAATAACAGGGCAATTATTGAGACTATCCACAAGCAGTTTATCCCCAATAAAGTCCTATTGCTGAAGCCTGCGGGTCAGGCAGGGGAAAGAATTTCGGCTCTCGCTCGGTTTGTAAAAGATCTTCAAACCATCAATACGGAAACAGCTGTATATTTGTGCGAGGATCATGTCTGTAAAAACCCGATAAGCGGGATGGAAGAGTTAAACATCGCTCTTGGTTAGATTCAATGAGAATAATTACGAGGAGGGAGTTATGCACGACAAGAAAGAATTGTGTGAGAAGATCAAATCGATTTATCCAGACATCGGTGAATGCGGTATTGATGTCGAAGTTGACTACAGCGAGGCGAAAAAGTCTTGGGTTGTTGAATTGAAGCACGGAGAACAACATCTATCGACACATCTGGAGCCGGATGATGCGGATGCCTGTATGGAGGGAAAAGAGTGCGTGTATCTGGGTACCCAGATCGCTCAACTCGCGGCCAACATAAAAAGACGGACTTAGACTTTAGAATATAGAGACATACCGCCTAGTGGAAAACAGCCTGCAGCTTGCAGTGGTTAGCAAAAAACTGCCAGCTGCAACCTGCCTGCTTGATTAACCTCCCCAGGGCATGCTGGCATATACAGCAGAGATTTTGTCGCGATATTCTTTGAAAAACTTTTCGTGAGCCTTTTCCCAGCGGGCAAGCATAGCAAAGGCCTCACTCTCGGACCCCTCTGTTTTGCTTGCCGCATTGGAATAGAATTCACTCAAATCTTTCTCAATCAGCCAGGCGGTGTTAAAGACGGTGACGTCCGGAACCATCGATCCCTCGACGCACTGCTCTAAGAATTCAGACTTAGCCCTTTCATCGAAGTAATTGGTGGGCTCCATAACAAATTCTTGCACTGCCACGAGATCCAGGTCCTCACCCGTCTTCAGGTTTTCAATAATATGATTAAGAAAGAGGATGTGTTTCTCCTCCTCTTGAATCAATCTCTTGAAAGCACTTACCGCAGCCCCGATTCCCATTCTGTCCAGGGAGGCCTTAAAGAAACTCATGCCGGTTTGTTCTTGATTCAGCGCGTACTCATAGACCTTAATAAGATTTTCCTTTGTTGACATCTAGACTCCTCCTATCTCATTGTCATCACAACGTTATCGCAGTCGAAGTATAACCCAATCCCAGGGCCATAGCAATGTCGATCTATGAGATCATGGGGCATAGAGCATGGGGAAATACAGCAGGCAGCGGACAGCAGGCAGCGGGCAGGTGGCAGCAATGAAAACTATGCACTAGGCACTGTGCACATGAGAGGCGTATGCACAAGGCGATAATTTTAAACCCGAAATTCGAAATCCCACATCTCACATCCGCAATCCGCAATCCGAAATCCCATATCGCCAGTTGCATATAACCATTACCGTGTTTATATGAGCAGGTATGCAGTTATGGAGCACGGGTCAATAATTAAAAGGGGGCCGCTAAAAGTAGAAAATGAAAAAGGCTAACAACAATTGGAGGGGTCGCAACCTCAAAAAGAAGGTCTTGGATTTGCTCAAGGAAGATGAGTTTGATCCAGTATTGGAAACGTTTCAAAATTTTCCGGCCCGTCGGGTGATCAATCCGCTCTTTTCATTTTTGTGCAGCACAGATTCGCAGATCAGATGGCGGGCCATTATGGCTGTGGGATCTGTGGTAAACAATCTCGCGAACCAGGACATGGAATCGGCCCGGGTGGTCATGCGGAGAATGATATGGAACTTGAATGATGAGTCAGGGGGCATTGGTTGGGGCTTGCCCGAGGCCATGGGTGAAATAATGGCACAACACGAGGGACTGGCCCAGGAATATGCAAAAATCTTGATGTCCTATATCCAGGAAGACGGCAATTTATTGGAACATCCACCTCTGCAGCGCGGCGTTCTTTGGGGATTGGGGAGACTGGCCCAGACAAGGCCCGAGATGCTGCAGGATGTAGCACCTTACCTGCACCCGTTTCTGGCATCCGAGGATGCAACCCTCAGAGGACTTGCAGCCTGGATCTTGGGTTTAATTGGCGGTAGTCAGGACAATGTTGCTCTGGCGGGGTTAGAAAATGATGAGACTGAAATTACCCTCTTCCTTAATGGAACAGAGCGTAATTATCGGATAAGCGAACTGGCAAGAAAGGGATTAAAAGGGATGCAGGAATTAAGGAATTGAGGAATTAAGAAATCGGGAATTCGCTAAGTTGGATTATTTGGGCGAACTTCATCCTGAATTCCTGAATTCCAAAATTATCAGTTATCTAGCATTTAGAATTAGGAGGTATGAAAATGAAACTGAGAGAATATTTTGGATCCGTTAAAGGTCGTGGCGTGCTGGCAACCGCGGATGGAGATGGAAAAGTGGATGCGGCAATATATGCCACTCCCCATTTCATAGACGATGAAACAATTGCCTTCATTATGCGCGACCGTTTGACCCACCATAACCTGCAGTCCAACCCACACGCAGCCTATCTTTTTATGGAGGCAGGTCAGAAGTTTGCCGGCAAAAGACTGTTTCTAACCAAAACGAGAGAAGAGCAGGATAGCGAGCTTCTTTACTCCCTAAGGAGAAAGAAGTATTCTGACGATGAGAATGAGGCCAAATTCCTTGTCTTTTTTCAAGTGGATAAGGTTCTCCCTCTCATTGGTCCCGGAGAGGGATCCTAACCCTTCCAAGCAGGGCGATACTCAAAGATGAGCTTTAAAAGTGTGTTGCCTTTGCATGTGGCTTATGTCAAAATTCCCGGCAGTGAATCCGTTAAACTACAACCGGGGATTGAGAAAAGGGGATGTGTTATGACGCAAGATTCCGTGAAGATGTACTCGCTGAGCACCTGTAGTCACTGCAAATCTGTCAAGAAATTACTTGATGAGTGTACCGTGAAGTATGAATTTACTGATGTGGACTTGCTCAAGGGCAAAGAACGTCAGGCCATCCTGGAGGATGTGAAGAAGTTCAATCCGAACTGTTCATTCCCCACCATTATTATTGGTGAAAAGGTCATTGTAGGCTACAAGGAAACTGAGATTAAAGAGGCTCTGGGGTTGTCATAATGGATATTGAAACGTTGTATCAGTCATTACGAAAGGTGCAGGAGGCCAAAGGATACTATTTCAACAAAGATAAGGATAGAACCTTTGAACTCCTAGAAAATCTTATAACTAACAAGGACCGCTACGGATACATGGCATGTCCCTGCCGGTTGGCGAGTGGTGACCGCGAATGGGATAAAGACATAATCTGTCCGTGCGACTATCGCGAGCCTGATGTGGAGGAATACGGCAGTTGCTACTGCAATCTCTATGTCTCACAGGAATGGAATGACGAGAAAATTCCTCACGACTATGTGCCGGAGCGGAGACCTCCGGAAAAAATTCGGTTCTGATACAGTACCGACTTTGTATCCGGTCCAGTGCCGCGATTCAGAGGGAACCGCGGCACCCCACCTCGAATATCCCGCAGGCATAAAACCCACCCGATAGCTGATTTTATCAGCGGTAGTTTGTCCAGCCATATTTAATGTTTTTTAGACTTTAAGGAAAATGAGCGAGAGCAATAAAGCAGTCATTTATATAAAGCTATTTGTAACTGCGATTCTTTGGGGAGGGACCTTCATTGCCGGGAGGGTGGTTGCTAGAGACGTTGGCCCCTTCTCTGCCGCTTTCTTTAGATTCGCTATAGCCTCTATTTTCCTTCTCATAATCACCTATAAGGTCGAAAAAAAGTTGCCTCCGGTGAGAAAAGGACAAGTCATTCCCCTGATTCTGCTCGGAATGACCGGAGTATTCTCGTACAACGTCTTTTTCTTCAAGGGACTCAAACTCGTCCACGCCGGCAGAGCCTCCGTGATCATAGCAAGTAATCCCGTGTTTATTGCTCTTTTTGCTTCTTATTTTTTTAAAGAAAAGTTGAGTTTGATCAAGTTTGTCGGAATTATCATTTCAGTAACAGGAGCAATAGTTGTAATTTCAAGGGGTAATCCCATTGAAATTTTAAAGGGAAGCGCTGGTTTAGGTGAGTTCTTCATTTTTTGCTGTGTCATGAGTTGGGTGGCCTACTCCTTAATCGGCAAAGCAGTCATGAAAGACCTTTCTGCGCTGGTTTCCGTATCTTACTCTTCCGTAGTCGGCGCAGTCGGCTTATTTATTCCAGCCTATTTAGAGGGTATGGTTCAGCATGTTTCCCATTACACTAAAACAGAATGGTTAGGTATTTTTTACTTGGGGTTTTTCGGCACCGTCCTCGGGTTTGTTTGGTACTACGAGGGAATAAAGGCCATTGGTGCGACGAAGGCGAGCCAATTTATTAATTTCGTTCCAATAAGCGCTGTTGTACTCGCTTTTTTCTTGCTTGCCGAACCCATAACTTCTTCTCTGGTGATTGGGACATTAATGGTCTGTGCTGGGGTCTACTTGACCAATTCAACTTATGTGAGAAAAGGAATATAATTAATTGGCAAGATCATCTATCACCCGTTGCGGTTACTTTAGGAGAAATTGCCGTGAAATATCCCCAGATCAAACGCCCTCTGCCCGGTCCCAGAGTCAAGAGACTCATTGAGATTGACCGCGAGTTTGTATCGCCCTCGTACACCAGAATCTATCCTTTGGTGGCTGAGTCTGCTCAAGGGTTATGGATCAATGATCCTGATGGTAATACATTTCTCGATTTTACTTCCGGGATAGCGGTGTGCGGTACCGGTCACTGCCACCCAAAGGTTGTGGCAGCCATAAAGAAGCAAGCGGACAGGCTCCTGCACATGTCGGGCACCGATTTCTATTACACTCCCCAAATCATGTTGTCGCAAAAGCTCGCCAGCCTCGCCCCGGGGTCCGGCGGCTATAAGGTCTATTTCGGCAACTCCGGCGCAGAAGCGGTTGAGGCAGCTTTCAAGCTGGCTCGCTGGCACACCCGGAGGGAGCTAAATCTGGCCTTTTTCGGTGCCTTCCATGGGCGTACCATGGGAGCATTGTCCCTTACTGCAAGTAAGACCATCCAGAAAAAGCATTACAATCCTCTGGTGCCGGGCATAACCCACATTCCATATGCCTATTGCTACCGTTGTCCTTACCACCTGTGCTACCCCACCTGCGGGACAGCTTGCGTTCATTGGTTGGAAGAGACCCTGTTTCGAACTACAGTACCGCCGGAGGAAGTGGCGGCCATATTTGTCGAACCCATACAGGGCGAGGGCGGTTACATCGTGCCTCCTCCCGAATTCCACCGCGAACTCAATAAGATAGCCAAGAAGTACTCCATTCTCTATGTGGCCGATGAAGTACAATCAGGAATGGGTCGTACCGGTAAAATGTTCGCCATGGAGCATTTTGAAGTGGCACCTGATATCATTGCCCTTGCCAAGGGCATTGCCTCCGGTCTACCCCTTGGCGCCATGGTAGCCCGCGCCGATATCATGGATTGGGAGGCTGGTTCACATGCCTCCACGTTCGGCGGCAACCCAATTTCCTGTGAGGCGGCTCTGGCGACCATCGCACTTCTGGAAGAAGAGCTCATGGCCAACGCCACCAAACGGGGTGATCAACTTGTGGGGGGGCTGTCAGAGTTGCAGAAATCCATTGAATGTATCGGTGATGTTAGAGGCATGGGCTTGATGATCGGCGTTGAGCTGGTGAAAGACCGTGAAACTAAAGAACGCGCTTCCGATTGGCGTGACCAAGTCATTCAGAATGCTTTTCGGAAGGGTTTGTTGCTCCTTGGCTGCGGCCAAAATACCATACGTATTTGTCCGGCTCTCACAGTGAATGGTGAAGAAATTGGAGTCTTTCTCAATATATTCGAGGAAAGCCTAAGGGAAATATTCAAATAGCTGGCAGCTTGCAGCGAGCAGTGGGCTTATAGGTATAATTAGCCGAAAATATCAGGTACAAGGCCCAAGGTGTAGGGCACAAGGTATAAAATGAAATGTCCTATCAATGAGTCTTGCGCTCTGCGCCCAATAACTTAATTTCTTGAGCCTTAAGCCTTATGCCCTGTGCCTTAAGCCGACTCGATTTGGAGTAACCCATGAAAGATATATTGAATAATTTGGGTCTGTCTGAGCTCAACTCCGGAGCCGGAACCGGCACAACCTGGCTCGAATGTGGGGGAGAGATATTGGAGTCAGTATCCCCCATTGACGGCCAGATTATTGGCAGAGTTCGGCAGGCTTCTGCGGCTGATTATGACAAGGTGGCTGCCAGGGCGAGGGCTGCCTTCAAAGAGTGGCGCATGGTACCGGCGCCAAAGCGCGGGGAAATTGTGCGGCAAATCGGTGAGAAGGTTCGTGCTTACAAGAAAGAGCTGGGCGCGCTGGTGAGCCTCGAAGTGGCTAAGATTAGAGCCGAGGCGGAAGGTGAAGTCCAAGAGATGATCGACATTTGTGATTTCGCGGTGGGCCAATCCCGCATGCTCTATGGTCTCAGTATGCACAGCGAACGTACAAAGCATCGGATGTACGAACAATGGCATCCGCTCGGTCCCATCGGTGTGATCACGGCCTTTAACTTCCCAGTGGCAGTTTGGTCGTGGAACGCGATGATAGCACTGGTGGCAGGTGACACGGTGATTTGGAAACCTTCGAGCAAGGCAGCTCTTACGGCTATTGCACTCATGATAATCATCAGCCAGGTATTGCAGGAGAACGACCTACCTGAGGGAATTCTCAACCTTGTCATCGGCAATAGAGATGAGGTTGGAGAACAACTTATTTCGGATTTGTGTCTGCCGCTTATCTCTGCCACAGGTAGTGTGGCCATGGGTCGTCGCGTGGGCCAGGTGGTCGCCTCACGGTTAGGCAAATCGCTACTTGAACTGGGAGGAAACAATGCGGTCATAGTCACAGCCAGGGCCGACCTGGATCTTGCCGTGCGGGCCATTCTTTTTGGGGCGGTGGGTACAGCGGGTCAACGGTGCACCACCATACGACGGATAATCGTCCAAAAGGAGGTTTTCAGTGCGCTCACCGAGGCTTTGATCCAAGCATACCGCCAGGTGACAATTGGGAATCCTCTGGATGACGGCATCCTCATGGGACCGCTCATTGACCGCCAGGCGGTAGCAGACATGCAGACAGCCCTGGAGGTTCTAAAACATCAGGGGGGGAGTATACTGTACGGCGGTGAAATCCTCTCCGGAGGTATTTATGACACCGGCACTTATGTAACCCCCTGTATTTGCGAAGCACGCAATGACTACCCCATCGTCCAGGAAGAAACCTTCGCACCGATCCTATATGTGATTCCTTACGAAACTCTTGACGAAGCCATTGGCTACCAAAACAGCGTGCCACAAGGGCTCAGTTCAGCTATTTTTACCAACGATTTGCTGGAAAGCGAAATATTCCTCAGTCATATGGGTAGCGACTGTGGCATAGCCAACGTCAACATTGGCACCTCAGGGGCCGAAATCGGCGGCGCCTTTGGTGGTGAAAAGGATACGGGCGGTGGCCGTGAGTCCGGGTCCGATGCCTGGAAAGCTTATATGCGTCGTCAGACCTGTACCACAAATTGGTCCCGGGAAATGCCACTGGCGCAGGGCATTGAGTTTGGGGTAGAGAAAGCAAGCAGCTAGCAGTATCTACTAGGCACCAGGCAGTAGGCACTAGGCACTGATTGAAACTCTTATTCATAGTGCCTAGTCCCTAGTGCGTAGTGCCTAGTTGAAAAAAGTACCCGCAAAATACATTACAGGATGAGACATTTCAGACAAGTTGAGTTGAAACAATGGGCTTGCTTTTCATAGACGGGAATAAGGCCGTGGCGATGGGAGCTATGCATGCGGGCTGTCGGTTTTTTGCGGCCTACCCCATCACCCCGGCGAGCACGCTTCTTGAGGCAATGCTGGAGATTCTGCCCGCGGCTGGAGGTGTCGTCCTTCAGGGTGAAGACGAGATCGCTTCAATTGGTTACTGTCTGGGAGCGTCAATGGCCGGGATGAAAGCAATGACCGCAACATCGGGCCCAGGTCTGAGCCTTTGCAGTGAGAACATTTCTTTTGCTATTGCAGGCGAGATTCCACTGGTAATCGTGGACGTCATGCGTCAGGGTCCTTCCACGGGCTCCGCCACTAGGGGCGCTGACGGGGACATTCAGTTTATGCGTTGGGGCTCCAGCGGCGGGCTACCGGTCATTGTCCTGGCCCCAACTGATGTGAGCGACTGCTTCACACTGACGGTGCACGGTTTTAATCTGGCAGAGAAATTCCGCTGCCCGGTTTTCATAGCCTCCAATAAAGAAATAGGAATGACTCGTGAAACCCTGGACATGGAAACGGTGGAAAATCCAGAGGTAATTGATCGAGCACCCCATACGTCAGGACAATTCATCCCTTTCCAGGTAAAGACTGGAGAGGACGTTCCACCCTTCCTTCCCATAGGTGGGCCGATTCCCGTGCGTCAAACCTCGTCTACTCATGGACCAGACGGCTATATTACGACCGAACCGTCCGATATTCAGGGCGCAGTGGAGCGGCTGCAAAGAAAAATCGAGGCCAGCGTTTCATCTTTTAGCTACTTCGACTTGGAAAAAATGGAAGGGGCTCGCACCCTGATCGTGGTTTATGGCGTCACGGCGCGGGCAGCACGTGCTGCGGCTGCAGAACTTGTTCGAGAACGGCAGACCCCGGTCTCGCTGCTCGTGCTCAAGACCTTATGGCCGGTCCCGGAGGAGGTATTGCGAGTTGCGGCAGAAGGAATGGAACGGATTCTGGTGGTGGAGATGAACTTGGGGCAATATGTCCGTGAAGTACGTCGAGTCCTCGCTAAACACAGAGTTGATTTTTATGGCAAGATGTCGGGTCAATTGATCTCACCCAATGAAATCATTGCGGAGGTGCAACGTGGTTAGTCTCCTCAACCCAGATCGCCCTCCGGTATTTTGCCCCGGCTGTTCCCACGACCGCAGCCTCAGCGCCCTGGACCGGGCCTTCCAGAAGATGGGCTTCAAAGGTAGTGACGTGGTCATAGTGAGCGACATAGGGTGTTCGGGACTTTTCGACACCTTTTTCAATACCCATGCATTGCACGGCCTACATGGCCGAGCATTGACTTATGGTGCGGGAATCAAGTTGGCTCAACCACAGTTGAAAGTGGTGGTCACCATGGGAGACGGTGGCCTCGGTATTGGCGGCGCACATCTGCTTGCCGCCTGCCGTCGCAATCTGGATCTGACCTTACTGGTACTGAACAACTTCAACTTCGGTATGACCGGGGGACAGTTTTCCTGCACCACACCCGAACAGGCCTTAGTAGCTTCGGGTTTTCTAAATGTTCTTGAAAAACCTATGGATGTTTGTACTGTTGCAGCCAGTGGTGGTGCTCCTTTTGTTGCCCGGGCCTCTGTTTATAAGAAAGAACTATCTAAACTCTTGGTGGAAGCCATATCTTATGATGGTTTTTCCGTGGTCGACCTGTGGGGTATCTGTCCGGCACGTTATTTAAAGCGGAACCCCCTGTCTCCCAAAGATATTGAGGCAGCCATCATGGAGCTACCACCCTTTGAAGGAGTAGTTGCCGCAAATGAGCGTCGTGAATACGGCAGCCACTACCGGGAAAAGTCAGGTGGAGAAGGTGCAGCCCCAGATTGGCGAGGGATTGAAAAGGTTTTCGAACCCTCAGTCAAGGCGCGCCGAGAAGTGGTGTTGTTGGGAACTGCCGGGGAACGGGTAATTACTGCTGGAAACTTGCTGGCGCACGCAGCGATTCTGGCTGGCATGCACATCACCCAGAAAAACGATTACAACATCACCATTATGCGAGGCCCGTCTGTTACCGAGATCATTGTTTCGCCAGAGCCGATTAGCTATACGGGGGTGGAGCAACCCGACGTCATAGTTGCGTTGTCTGAAGAGGGGGTGAGGCGAGGTTGGGACCTCTTCAATAAAGTTGGAGCGGAAGGACGGGTGATTCTGTCAGCCGACGTGAAAATTCCCGCTACAGCCGCCAAAATCCTGGAAACGGATTTCAAAGCAGAGGGCATCAAGAAGAAGGAGCACGCGCTTGCCGCGCTAACACTGCTAGCCAAGTCGGGAGATCCGGTGACGCTAGAAATGCTCAGGGAAGCCATTAGCCAGAATTTTCATGGCAAGAGACGGGTGGAAGCAGAGGAGGTAATCGAAAGAACCGCCGCGATATAGGGGTCCGGTAATAGCCCCTAAATTCAGAAAAACTGGGGGTATCAAATACGAATTTCGAATTTTTACACCATTCTTCTGAGGGAAAT
>JASFEM010000095.1:0-12809 GCA_050124835.1 Syntrophobacterales bacterium
CTTCTTTGGCTATTGCCTCCCTGGTGGTGGGCCTCAATCTGCTGGCCGATGGGTTGAGGGAGGAGAGCATGAGGTATCAATAATGTCTGTTGTCAGTAGTCCATGGTCAGTGGCTTGTGTAATTTCAGGTATCTGAACCAAAGAATGATGACTGAATCGTTTTTTTGCATACGCCGCTTTGGGTATATCCCAGCCCTCAAGCCCCATCTATGCGGAGTTGAATACATATGCGTTTTTTGGATTTATGCAACGGACGACTGACCACTGACATCTACGGTCATAATTTCTGGAAAGTCGACAGATTCAGATGAACAGAGCTGATAGTACCCAAACCAACCTGGTCCTTGAGGTGGAAAACCTCAGCATTTCCTATGAGACTCGCAAGGGCGACATAGAAGCCGTGCGAGACGTCTCCTTCCAGGTCAGAGAAGGCGAAACCATCGGGCTGGTGGGCGAGTCGGGATGCGGCAAAAGCACCATCGCCTTCGGGATTGTCAATTTTCTGGGTCCCAACGGCAAGATTGTGAATGGAAATGTTCGATTTCAGGGAAATGAACTGGTAGGACGATCACAGGAAGAACTCAAAAAACTCAGGGGTGATAGGATTGCCATGGTGTTTCAGGATCCCATGCAGGCTCTGAACCCTGCGGTTAGACTGGGTGACCAACTGGCCGAAGTCCTGACCTGCCACCGGGATATTTCAAGGGATGAGGCTTGGGAACGATCCATCGCAATGCTCAAGCGGGTAAATATGCCCGATCCTGAAAACGTAATGATGCGCTACACCCACCAGATATCAGGCGGCCAGCAACAGCGCGTCGTCATTGCCATGGCCATGCTCAACAATCCTGTACTTCTGCTCATGGATGAGCCCACAACGGCTCTGGATGTTACCGTGGAAGCGGCGGTACTGGATCTCATCGAGGAGCTGAAAGACGATTTCCGGGCGGCAAACATTTTCATCACCCACAACCTGGGGGTGGTCGCCCGGGTGAGCGATCAGCTCTGTGTGATGTACGCCGGTCAGATGGTGGAGAAGGGGTCTGCAAGAGAAGTTTTCCACAACCCACGTCATCCTTACACCATGGGACTTCTGGCCTGCGTGCCACGGCTTGGAGAGAGCAAATGGGAATCTCTACTCCATCCCATCCGCGGCCGTGTGCCGCCACCTGCTGAACGGCCGAAAGATGAGTGCATCTTTGCGCCCCGCTGTGACTACGCCACTGATAAATGTAGGGAGGCATGCCCAGGCCTCACGGAAATCACATCAGGGCATCAGGCTCGCTGCATTTACGCCCTAGAAATTGACAGTAGGCCACTGACATCACGAAGACGGCGGAAGGATGCACAAAAACGGGCAGAGGCTCGACCCGATTCCCCCCAGGATACTTTACTCAGCTTTGATGACCTCAAGGTTTACTACCCACAGCAATCAAATTCGGTGGTCAGTTTGCTTGGCCTGGGAGAAAAAAAATTCGTCAAAGCGGTTGACGATGTCAGCGTAAGGGTGTCGAGGGGCAGGACTCTTGGCGTCGTAGGCGAGTCGGGATGCGGCAAATCAACTCTAGTCAAGGGTATCATCGGGTTGGAGCCTGTAACAGATGGCGTGCTCGAGTTTTTGGGTCTCGATATTACCCAGCCTGTCTCAGCGCGGGATACGAAGCTGATCCAGGAAATGCAGATGGTCTTCCAGAATCCGGACTCAACTCTCAACCCTTCCTTCTCAGTGGGCAAACAGATCGCCCGGCCCATCAAGAGGTTCAAGACGGTGCCCAAAGATGAGGTCAGAAACGAAGTGGTTCGTCTCCTAGAGGCTGTGCGTCTTCCCGCCAGTTACTACGACCGGTTACCCCGGCAGCTGAGTGGGGGGGAAAAGCAAAGGATTGGGATTGCCCGGGCACTGGCCAGTCGACCAGACCTGATAATTTGCGACGAGCCGGTATCCGCCTTGGATGTTTCGGTCCAGGCGGCCGTGATAAATCTGCTCCTGGAAATTCAACAGATATTCGGCTCGGCTATGATTTTCATTGCTCACGATCTGAGTGTCGTCCGCTTTTTTTCAGATGACATTGCGGTCATGTATCTGGGCCAAATCGTAGAAATAGGGCCGGCGGAAGCAATTTACGCTCCACCTTACCATCCATACACTGAAGCCCTGCTGTCGGCGGTTCCCATTCCCGATCCCGACGCGGAACAAAAAGAGATTCGACTCAGTGGCAACGTACCCAGCGCCCTTAGCCCTCCTAGTGGCTGTCGTTTCCACACCCGATGTCCCCGGAGGCATGAGATGCTGCCAGATGGCGGCAAAATCTGTGAAACGGATGTACCCCCTTGGCGTCAGACAAAACGGCACCGAATTCTTTGCCATATCCCCTTAGAGGAACTTGAAAAGGTTAAACCGGTGGTGCATGAGATTGCTACCTAGGGGGCGCGGTCCCATTTCATCTCGCTTCAAAAACCCCCGTGGCATATGGCTTGCAGGGTTTTGCGCGTCTCCGTTACATCTAAGAATCGGATTTTATTCAGATTGTTAAATTGAAACAGTGGCCACTCTACCAGAGGGGGTCGTCTAATAGATGAGTTACGTCAAAATCTGACTTGACGCCTGTAGGTGTAAGTTAATAGGATCAGCGACTAATGGAAACATTTTGACAATGGCTCTTCACTTCAAAGGGAATCAACATGATTATCGTCGGAGAAAAGATCAATACCAGTCGGAAGAGCATTGCAGATGCGGTGAAGGAACGTGATGCTGAATTCATTGGCGAGGTGGCGCGAGACCAGGCAGAGGCCGGAGCCCATTATATCGATGTCAACGCCGGAACCTTTTTGGACCAAGAAGTAGATTACCTTTGCTGGCTGGTGGAAGTAGTCCAAAATGAAGTGGATCTGCCGTTGTGCCTGGACAGTCCTAATCCCCAGGCTCTAGCCGAAGCGATCAAACACCACAAAGGCGAAGCCATGATCAATTCCATTTCGCTGGAGAAAGACCGTTTCCAAGCCCTGCTTCCCGTCATCACTGGTAAACCGTGTTGTGTGGTGGCTCTTTGTATGGCTGAAGCATCAATGCCGAACACCGTGGAGGAAAGGGTTCAGGTGGGGGCAGAGCTCATCAACAAGCTCACGGATAGAGGATTTCCTCTTGAAAAGATTTATGTGGACCCATTAGTGCAACCTGTGTCAGTGGACACGGGCATGGGAGCGGCTGTTCTCGGTGCAATCCAAAGCATCATGAACGATTTTCCTGGTGTGAACACCATTTGTGGGCTTTCCAACATCTCTTTCGGCCTTCCCATGCGCAGTCTTATCAATCGCAATTTTCTAGCTCTTTGTATGAACTCCGGTTTGTCTGCGGCCATACTGGATCCCACTGACAAACAATTGATGGCGACATTGCTGTCCACCGATATGCTTTTGGGACGGGATGAATATTGCGAGAATTTTATAAACGCGTATCAAGATGGACGCATATAAGGGATAATTCCGGGTCTAGGCTTAGAAGCGATTACAAGCACAGGCTGTCAGCAGTCAGCGATCAGCAATCAGCTTTTGTGAAAGATTCGGTAGTAATAACCATGAATCTGATGTTCATGATTATGGGACCATTCAACTATTTGACAAGACAGTCACACTATGCGCCTGGTGAACAGCTGACTGCTGAAGGCTGATAGCTGGAAGCTCTAAAAAGGGGGAGTAAACATGAGTGAATTCAAGTCATTGACAGATGCCGTGATCAAAGGTGACATCCAAACGGCTGTGGCAGAGACTCAGTCAGCTTTGGATGCTGGTGCTAATGTGCAGGACATCCTGGACAAAGGTCTTATTGTTGCCATGGACGAGGTGGGAGAGAAATTTTCAACAGGTCAGATATTCGTACCGCAGATGTTACGCTCTGCCAAAACCATGCAAGAATGTATGAAACTGATCAAACCGCTTTTTCAAGAAGGCCAACTTACCGCAAAGGGAAAAGTAGTCATCGGAACTGTACGGCAGGATTTGCACGACATCGGTAAAAATCTGGTTGCCATGATGATGGAAGGGGCCGGATTCACCATAACGGATTTAGGGGTTGACGTTTCTCCGAAAGATTTCACCCAAAAGGCTCAAGAAGTGGGGGCGGACATCGTGGCCATGTCTGCTTTGCTCTCCACCACAATGCCGGCCATGCGTGAAACCATCAAAACTCTACAAGATACTGGAATCAGGGATAAAGTTAAGGTCATGATAGGTGGGGCGCCGGTTACGGAAAATTTCGCCCGTGAAATCAAGGCCGACGCTTATGCACCCGATGCAGGGTCCGCGGTGATTGCGGCCAAAAAGCTACTTGGCATTTCCTAAACACGCATAAAGGAGTAAGCAATGGCAAGCCCAGACATGACCACCTTTCAGCCTCGGCTCAGAGTACTAAACCGCGAACAGGCCTTGGCAATCCATACGGCGGCTCTGGAGATCCTTGAAAAAACGGGTTTTAAGATGGAGCATCCCCGTGTCCTGGAAATGCTAGTCGACAAAGGTTGCAAGATTTCCGATGGTGATTGGCTGCGTATGCCCCCTCATCTCGTTGAAGAGGCCCTGAAGACAGCTCCCAAACAGATCACCCTTTATGACCAAAAAAGTGCCAAAGCGATGGAGCTTGCCAAAGAGAACTCTTTCTATGGCACAGGCTCGGATGCAACCTTTACGCAGGATCTCGAGACCGGCGAACGGAGGCGAACGGTTCTCAAAGATGTCGGTAATTTCGCCAAGTTGGTGGATGGCCTGGAGAACATCGACTTTGCCATGTCAATGGCCAACCCTGAAGACGTTCCCATCGAGGATATCTATGTATATGTTTTTGCTGAGATGGTTAAGAACACCAACAAGCCCATCGTTTTCATTGCAGATAGCGGCAGAGACATTGCCAAGATCCATAAGATTGCTTGCCTGGTTGTGGGAGGAGAAGAAGAGCTTCAGAAAAGACCTTTTATTCTCAATTACTCAGAGGCAATAAGCCCCCTCAGATTTCCTGAGAATGTGATGGAAAAACTCATTTTCTGCGCCCAAAATAAGATCCCCCTTTGTCTCCCCTCTGGATCCAATGCAGGTGGTGGCGCTCCAGTAACTCTGGCTGGGGCCATGGCCCTGGGAATTGCCGAAAATCTGGTGGGGCTGGTCGTACATCAGATGGCAGGCAAAGGTTCACCTTTTCTTTTTGGTCCCAATGTGAGTGCCTTGGACATGAAGTCCAGCGTGGTCTGCTACGGTTGCCCGGAATGGAGTCTCACCCAGGCCGCCCTAGCTGACATGCGAGACGAGATCTACGGCCTGCCTATCTGGGCATTTGCCGGAGCTTCGGATGCCAAGGTTATGGATGCCCAGGCAGGCGCTGAAGCCATGTTTTCCATTATCACCGCCCTGCTCTCGCGTTCGAACCTAATTCACGATGTCGGTTTTCTGGAATATGGCAGTACCTCTTCCCTTGAAATGATTACCATGGCCAACGAACTGATAGGCATGAGCCGTTTCTATGTCCAGGGAATCCCCGTAAATGATGCTACTCTGGCTCTGGAGGCCATAGAAAGGGTAGGCCGCGGCGGTCCCGGGTCCATTTTCCTTATGGATGACCACACCTACGATCATTTCATGGATGCCTTGTTTCTACCGAAGCTTCTGGACCGTTCCCGCTACGATGCCTGGAAAAACGAAGGTGCCCTGAATCTTTATAACCGTTGTAATAAGGAGGCCAAGAGGATCCTTACCGAATATGAAGTGGATTCCAAGCCAGATGCAGTGCTCAAAGAGATAGAACAGATTCTGAAAAGTAGCTGAGGATGGGGCTTCACCATGCCAATGCGTCTACCACCATACAGGCCGCTTTCGCCTGAAGATGCAAAAAAGATAGACCAGACGTCCCGCCGGATATTGGAGCGGGTGGGGATCCGAATACTCGAACGAGATTATCTCGATATGCTCAAGGCGGCAGGGGCCATTATTGACCAGTCCGATCAGAAAGTGCGCTTTGAGGCCGCTTGGCTGGATGAAATCTTGTCTCAGGCCCCCTCTCAGTTCGTTCTTTATTCTCGAAACGGAAAGAATGATGTGCATCTCGGAGAGGGAATGGTGCATTTCGCCAATGGAGGCCGCGTATTTCGTATCCTCGATATGGGCACTGGCGGTTACCGGCTCACCATGCTGAGGGATGTGGCGCACACCGCCACCCTGGTGAATCAACTGGAGAATATAAATCTCTACATCATTGCGTGTCAGGCACATGACCTGGAGCCTCAATACTACCATCTCAACGATTTCTATCACGCCCTCAACTTCACCTCCAAACATGTCATGGGAGGCTGTGATGATGTAGAGGGTGTTAAACAAATGTTGGCACTTGCACAACTCATTGCGGGGGGAGAAGAAGAGCTTCGAGAAGAACCCTTCGTTTCGGTAATAACCAATCCCATAAGCCCCCTTACCATTGACGCTAACACGCTGAAGATTCTAAATATCTGTGGCACCAGCGGCATCCCTGTCACCTGTGCACCGGCACCCATTTCCGGGGCTACTGCGCCGGCTACTCTGGCCGGGACCCTTTGTCAAATGCACGCGGAGGCGTTGGCGGGTGTAGCTGTCACCCAGGTATGCGCCCCCGGGGCGAAGGTACTCTATGGGGCTGTGCCCACCACTATGGATATGCGGCATATGGAATACACCATGGGCTCCGTTGAAATGGCCATAATGAATGCTGCCGCGGTGCAACTGGCGAAGCTTTATGATTTTCCCATTTACGCCTCGGGTGGCGTTACAGAGGCCAAGAGGCCTGACATTCAGTCCGGCTGTGAAAAAACTTTTTCTAACTTGATGGTTGCCATGAATGGAGCGGATCTCATTCATTTGGCAGCCGGCATGTTGGATTCAGGAAATTCCATTTCCTACGAACAGTACGTGATAGATAATGAGATCATTGGAATGATCAATAGGATCCTTTCGGGTATCCGCGTGAACGAAGAGACTCTCGGTTTCGATGTGATCGAAAAAGTCGGCCCGGGAGGGAATTATGTTATGGAAGATCACACCATCGAACACATGAAGGAGGAATTCTTCTATCCTGATCTGAGCGTTCGCTGTAACTTCGATATATGGGAGGAGAGAGGCAGGCCCAGCATGTTAAGCCGCGCCAACGATCGGGTCGATGAAATTCTGGACGATGGAAAAGAGGGTCTATTGGATACGGATTTGATTCTTAAAATAAAAAAGAAGTTCTCTGGCATTCAAAATCTCTAAACAAAATATTAAACTACTATTTGAAATTAATGATAGAGAGGGGCGAGCCGACAATAGATGCGCCCAGCGACAAGACTCGTTGCATGCGGGGTGTTCAGGCCAGCATTGGAACACCTGAGGGTTGAAGAGAGATACCCGCGCCTGCGTTCAACTTACCTTCCGTCCAACCTACACTTGAGGCCGCAAGACTTAAGAAGTCGGCTGTCAGAGACAATTACATCAGCCAAACAAAGAAACGAACGCATCTTCTGCCTTTACGGGGAATGTTTTCCTGACATCGATGACTTCTGCAGACAGCACGGGGTGATTAAAGTCCCAGGGCTTCACTGTTTTGAAATGCTCCTTGGCAGTGAACAGTACGAGAATATCATTAACGAGATGCCAGGCACCTATTTTCTGGAAAGAGACCTCATCCTGAATTTCGAGGAATACTGCCTGGAACCACTCGAACTTTATGACGAGGAAATGAGAAAATCGTTCTTTGAACACTACGAAAGAATACTATATCTGAGACAGCCGTCAGATCCTGATTTGTTGTCCAAAGCCAATAAATTGGCTACATTCTTGCAATTATCTTTAGAGATTCGGGATGCAGATTATTCGCACTTGAAAAAAAATCTCAACGACTTATTCTGAGCCGTTGAAGCTGCACACTTGGAGAGTGTAGCTGGCTGGAGCTAGTATAGGACCAGCAAAGATGAAAAAGCCCAAGAACAAAAAGAAAAAAAAGAAACGGCGTTCCTTTGCCTTACCCCCTGAAAGAAAACAGAAAAGGAGGCACGTTTGGCTCAAAGTCTTGCCCGATGACCTCTGGTTGAAGGTGCGTCGGGGAAAGACCATCTTTGAGGCTCTCCAAAAGACGGATGTGGAATTGGAAGGGGACTGCGGTGGCTTAGGGCAGTGCGGCAAGTGTAAAGTGAAGATCCTCTCTTCCATAGGTCCGCCTTCCACAGAAGGACAAGATCTGCTGGACGCAGATGAGATTAAGGCGGGTGTCCGGCTGGCGTGCCGTACCAAGATTAAGAAGGAGCTCACCATTTACGTGGGCGAGCCTGAGGCCGAGGATACCTACTATCAGATTCTTAAAACGGGCCGTAGGCCGCTTTTCTACCTTGATCCTCTGCTGGAAAAGCAGTTGGTAACCTTGGCTCCTGAAGCAAGTAGTGACGGGCTGGCCGATTTCGCAAGAATCAAACTGGCAATGGGGCCTGACTATGCTGATTTGACTGCCCCACTTAACTGCCTTCGTTCCCTGCCCAACATGCTAGAAAAAACAGAGTTTCACGGAGCTGCAGTGCTTCACGGAAAATCTCTGCTCGCCTGGCAACCGTGGGAGGAGGGAGGCCGCCGCTACGGATTGGTCTTTGATTTGGGCACGAGCACTTTGGTGGGTAAGCTGATCAGTTTACTCGACGGAAGTGAGGTCGCCGCCATCTCTCGTTTAAACAGCCAAAGTAAGTACGGTTCGAACGTCATCAGCCGTTTGCAGTACGTCAAGGAAAATTCAAAGGGGCTTCAACATCTTAACGAACTTCTGATAAACGATTTGAACCGCATCGCAAAACGTCTGTTGTATGTCGGCGGGTTGCAACCGAAGGACATTTTCATCGGAGTTGCTGCGGGAAATACTACCATGCAGCATCTTTTATTGAGTTTGGATCCCAGCGGTATCGCCCAAGCACCTTTCAATCCCGTTTCCACAGATGGCATGATCGTGAAAGCAGGAGATCTCGGTCTCGAGGTACACCCTGAGGCCCTCCTCTATGTGATGCCAACTAGATCCGGTTACATCGGTGGAGACCTGATCAGTGCCGTCCTTGCTTCTGGAGCCGCAGAGCAGGACGATCTGATGATTTTGGGTATGGATTTAGGTACCAACGGGGAGATTTTTCTCGGAAACCGCAAGCGCTTGCTGACCTGCTCGGCAGCCGCAGGTCCCGCCCTTGAGGGTGCGAAAATTTCCCACGGGATGATTGCCAGGTCTGGAGCGATTGAGGGTGTCAGCTCGGGGAATGGCGACCTTTCATGCAGAGTCATCTCGAACATCAAGCCCAAGGGAATTTGTGGAAGCGGGCTGGTTGATCTGGCAGCAGTGCTGTTGCACAATGGCATCGTCGATCATGAGGGTTTGGTCCAACCTGATCTGGACAATGCAAACGATATCGCAGGATCGAGAGTCATAGAAAGATCAGGAGTTTATGACTTCTTGGTGGCAGGAGCGGATGAGAGTTTCGATGGTAGACCGATTTATCTCACCCAACAGGACATTCGAGAACTCCAGCTCGCCAAAGGTGCTGTCGCAGCCGGCATCAGAACCCTGATGGATGAAATGGGTATCGGGGTGGATGGCATTGATCGTATCTATCTAGCCGGTGCCCTCGGAAATTACGTTCATCCCCTCAGTGCCATGCGCATCGGTCTCATTCCCAGGGTCAGACCGGGAATCGTCCAGTCTCTCGGCAATGCTGCGAGCACGGGCGCTTCCATGGTGTTGTTATCCAAGGCTTACTGGCAGAAGGCCAATAATCTGGCTCACTCCATTGAGCACATCGAGCTTTCCACCCGCCTCGACTTCAATGAGTACTTCGTTGAAAGTCTGAATTTTCCTGAACAGAATCTTTGGTAGGTTTGCGTATGGAGACTGGTGAACAGTAAACGGTGAACGGTAAACCGAATGTTCGCTGGCTCAGCAACTATTCACAGTTTACCATTTACTCTTTTTTTCGCTATGCGCTATGCGCTCTGCGCTATGCGGCGAACGAAGAGAGCCACAACGGACTATAGTCTAATCCATTGCCCTACGGTGTCCACCGCTAGCCCGTCACCGAAGTTATCTGTAAATAGTTGGAAATAATAGAGTTCTTCTTTACTCCGAACAACCGGGTACTTGACTTGGGCCTCGGCCAGTTCATCATCACCAATCACATTTTCGAAGTAATTCGGTAGCAGAGCTGCCGAGCCGGAGCCTTGCGAGAACTCTTGTTTGAGACGGCGAGTGATGATCTCTGGTAAGAATGGCTCGAATGCTTTCCTGAAGATCCATTTTTCGATTTTCTCATCCCCATCCGGTTTCTGCTTATATTCGGGAGGGATGGCCAACATGTAACGAAATAGTTCCCCCGATATTAGGGGTGCCACGACCCGGACCGAATTGCAGTGGTTCATGCGATCCAGCCTCAGGGAAGCGTTATTGTGTAAAAAGCCGATACATTCCATCTGTTTGGCAAATAATTCTACGGGAGGAAAATCTTTAAGGTATAAATATCCACAAAAAATCTCGTCACCACCTTCGCCGGAGAGAAGTAGGTCTATGCCTTGCTTCCGGGCATACCTGGAAATGAGGAAATTAGATACCGAGCTTCTCACCAAAGACGGGTCAAATGACTCCAGGTAGTAAATGACCTCAGGCAGCACATCCACTACCTGCTCCAGATCCACGATCAACTCATGATGGTCGGAATTGATATGATCGGCCAAAACCCGGGCGCTTATGATGTCCTCACTCTCTCCCACACCCATGGCAAAAGTCTTCAAGCGGGCATTTTTCCCGAACTTTTCCCTGTGTAATTCGTTGGCCAGATAATTGATCACGCTGCTATCCATGCCGCCACTGAGCAAACCGGCCGTAGGCACAGCGAAGTCCACGCGGCTGCGAAGACTCCTTTGGATAATGTCCCTAATATCCTCGATCATCTGACCTAAATCGCTATGCAGAACTTCCGGTGGTGTTTTGGGCAACTCGGCAAAACGGATAAGGTTGCCGTCAGTATCCAGGTAATGTCCCGGTGGAAATTCATGGATGTCATCCGTCACAGCGGCGAGGCTTTTGAGTTCAGTAGCCAAATAGAGCGTATTATCTCTACGTCCGTAGAAGAGTGTTTTGATGCCCAGCAGGTCTCTAGCTGCAAATATTTCATCTCCGTTGGAAATCACGAACCCAAAAATGGCATCATCCAGATATTCACACAAATCGCTGCCGTGCTTTTGGTACAGGTGAAGTAGCAGCCGCTCTTCTTGGAAAGGACCATTTGAAAGGCCATGGGCCCTAGACAGTTCTTTGTGGTTTCCCATTTGGCCATCGTAACAAATTTGCCAAATCCCATTTCCAGAACTATTGATGGGGACCATGTCCCTATCTGGATGCGCCATGGGGCAGTCAGCTTTGAGATAGTTTTGCGCCATCACCACTTGCTTGTTGGCTGAGATTCCAGAAATATAGGGCCCCCGATAGTCTATCTTTTTAAACATTTCTTCGATCTTTAAGGGATCCGGACTTCCATAGCCAACCACAAAACCACTCATAGACGACTCCTTGTTTGATTACGATGCAGGAAACCTGGTCCTTTATGCCAGGTCAGATGGCATGGAGCATAGGGCAAATCAAGAATCTTTCAATCTATGCCCTTTGCCCACTGGATTCTTTACAATGGCCTTTCTGCCCAGCGTGCCACGTTTGCCAGCACTGCCCCAGGATTATCATATGCATCTGAGAAGAGACGATGATAAAGACATTCCTCGGCCGATCTGAGCTTTGCGTCTGGATACCGAGCGCTGTATTGATGAAACTCCTCGTCAGTCATGCTCTCGGCTACCAGCCTCTTGAGCAAGTCCACTGTGCCGCTTCCCTCGTCAAATTGCTCCTTAGTTCGCCAGACAATTTCTTGAGGTAGGAGGTCTTCAAAGGCTTTTCTGAGTATCCATTTCTCTGTGACCGGTGAGCCAACCAGTTTGAGTTCAGTTGGGACAAGCTGTCCCAACCGGATCATGGAGATATCCAGAAAGGGCACTCGCCCTTCAATGGCGTGGGCCATGGTCATCCGGTCTACCCGTTGAAGATTGACATTGTGCAGTGAACTCACTGAGCGGCGTAATTCTTCATGCAAAGTCTCATTGTTTGCAATGGATTTGTAGTAGGTGTAGCCGCCGAACAATTCATCAGCACCTTCGCCAGTGAGGATGACCTTGACGAAATCAGCAGCTAAACGAGAGGTGAAGAAGCATGGTATGCCGCTCCGGACGAGATCTTGATCGAAAGATTCCAAGTAATAGATTATTTCCGGCAGCTTTTTCCGTACGTCTCCCTCGCTAAAAATGTACTCGTGGTGGATGGTATCAAGATGACGGGAAACGATGCGGGCAGCTTCCAAATCCCTGCTTCCTTCAATTCCCACAGAGAAAGTGTGGAACCGGCCCAGGTGTTTCCTGGCTAGGGCGGCAATAATGCTGCTGTCGAGACCACCTGAAAGGAAGGCGCCCAGGGGCACATCACTCATGAGTCTTTTAACCACGGCCTTTTCAAGGGTTTCTTTTATTTTATTGGTGTAGTAATCCACAGAAGCGTTTTGACTTGTAATCCTGGGAACCGAATAGAAAGTCGAGAATCCGTGGTCTGAGTGAAAAAAGGTCCCGGGAGGAAATTCTCGCACCTTATTACAACTCGAAGGAAAGGCTTTAAGCTCGGAGGCGAAAAGCAGGGCCGAACCTTTCTCTGCAAAGTAGAGGGGTTTTATGCCAATGGGATCGCGGGCAGCGTAAAGCTTGTCTTCGTC
>JASFEM010000096.1:0-12716 GCA_050124835.1 Syntrophobacterales bacterium
CGTGTCCTGGCTTATGTGGTCCTGCCGGTTGCCATGGTAATCGGTGTCACCGACATCATGTACGGTCACAATCAGCCCGGCGACGGCTTCACTGCCGGGGTGATCATCAGTCTAGCGGTGGGGTTCTGGTACATTGTCTTTGGCTACTACGAGACCCGGCGCCGCCTGTTCTGGTTGAGAACCTCATCGTTTGTTGCCGCGGGCATTTTGTTGGCAATCGTCAGCGGCATCCTGGGCGGTGTGATGCAAGGAAGCTTTTTATCAAATGTGGATTTCGGCAAGATGCTGGGGTTGCCGCTGCCCAAAGGGTTCCATCTGAGTACGTCCTTCCTCTTCGAACTGGCCATATGCCTCAGCGTGCTGGGAGGCGTAACTCACATGCTCAACACCTTTGGACACCCTGGTGAAGAAGACCGTGAATGTGCGGACTGCCTCCGCGAGATTGCGGAGCGGGAAAGGCAGGAACTTTGAGGACTGCTTTGGAAAGGAACTGATACATGGAACTCTTGACCGCCATCGCGATAGGACTGATGTTTGGTATCGGCGTTTTTCAACTCTTGCGTCGAAATGTCATCCGGTCGGCAATTGGCCTGTTGATTTTGGCGAATGCGGTGAATCTGTTTCTCTTAAGTACGGGTGCTTACATAGGCGTTGAATCAGCTTACATCAGCGACAGCCTTGGTCCGAAAAGTGATGCTTTACCCCAAGCACTCATACTTACAGCCATCGTGATCAGCATGGGCGGCACCGCTTTTGTCTTATCCATGCTCTACATTATCTCAGCTCGCTACAAGACCAGTGATTCAGACGAAGTCGACGGCCTGAAGCGTTGAGAGTTCGGAGCCGGATTTAAGCTACTTTTAAGTAAGATTTTCGGCTTCCGAGGACAAATTTGGAGACCTAGGTGTTATTCAAGCATCTCCCTTTACTACCTTTATTGCTACCTCTGACCGGAGCGATGGTTGCCGTACTGCTGCGAAAAAAGTACCGGCTGCAAGCCGGCTGGACGTTAGCGACCATGCTCACCTCGCTGGCAAGCAGCATGTGGCTATTGGCCTTGGTCTGGCACAGTGGCAAACCCTTGGTATTTCACTCAGGTGGCTGGACTGCACCCTTTGGCATCACCCTGGTGGCTGATTTGCTGGCGGCGATCTTTGTGGTCATGAGCCAGTTGGTCTTTTTCACCGGGGTTTTGTATGCAATGGGCAGTAAAGACTCTGTGGTTCGATATCCAACCTTTTACCCGCTATATTTGACCTTGGCGACAGGTCTAACCGGTACAATGCTCACTGGTGACCTGTTTAATATGTATGTGTTCGCGGAGTTGTTGGTGATCTCAGGCACGGTACTGACAGCCATATCCGATGACAGATACGGAACGGAGGCAGCCTACAAATATTTCTATATGAGTTTACTTGCTTCTTTCTTCATGCTTTTGGCCATTGGCTGTCTGTACGTTTCCTACGGCACCCTGAACATGGCTGATTTGGCTCAGAGGATTGCGGCGGATTCAAACCGCTCCATGTTACTACCTGGAATCGGTTTCCTCATGGCCACCTTTATGATCAAAAGTGCCGTGTTCCCCTTTCATTTCTGGCAGCCAGATTTCCACACTGCTGCCCCCACGGCTGTGAGTGCGATGCTTTCTTCGGTTGTGGTCAAACTTGGCGTCTATGGCTTCTTACGCATGACCACCCTCCTGTTCGTGAGCCAAGCAGAAATGATTCGTGGACTCTTGGTTTTTCTGGGGGTTGTGGGGGTTTTCTATGGTGGTCTTTCGGCGGTGGGTACGCACAACGCCAAACGCATGTTAGCCTATTCCACCCTGGCTCAAGTAGGGTTCATTCTGGTTGGCATTGGCTGGGGTACACCATTCGCCATTGCTGCTGCAATTATCTTCGCCTTTAACCATAGCCTGATAAAAGCGGCCATGCTCATGTTGGCAGGTTTCGTTGCCAGCCGCGCCCCAGTGAAATCGGCTGCTTTTGATGTTGTTACTGGTGTGGGACGCTCGGCCCCCGGAGCTGGAGTACTATTTTTCCTGGGCTCCCTTGGTCTTGCCGGGATTCCACCCACAAACGGCTTTATCAGCAAAATGTTCTTGTTTTTTAGCGGCATTGACGCAGCTGGATTCAGTTCACTTCTGCTTATTGGACTGGGCAGTTTGCTTACTTTGATTTACACCATGCGCGGTTTTCAACGGATCTGGTGGCAGGCTCCGGCCGAAGGTGCCGGAGTAAAGGCGAAAGGCGATCGGTTATTAGCACCCCTGCTGTTGGTCGGGTTTGTTGTTTTGCTCGGTTTGTGGGCCGAGCCGCTGGTTCAGATAGCTCAGGACACCAGTCTATGGCTGAAAAGTCCGGTTGGTTATATTCAAGCTGTATTGGGGGGTTAAAGATGCACTATCTCACCGTCATCGTACTGCTCCTATTTGTCTATCTAGAAATCTCTTCCAACCTCGAGATTGGCAATCTGGTGGTTGGGCTGTTGATTGCAATGGGTGTCACCCTGTTGGTCCGTCCCCGCAGGGGGCCGGTTGCGTGGGGTCGCCTGCCATCAGCCATCTGGGCCCTGGCGAAATATTTGGTTATTCTGGCGTATGACTTGTTGAAGAGTGGTATCCAGGTCGCTCGTATGGTGCTGAGCCCGAAAATGCGTCTTAACCCGGGTATCGTGGCCATTCCAGCCGAATGTGAATCGGAGCGCGGTACAGCACTCAGCGCCCATGCCATTACCTTGACGCCTGGGCAACTGGTGGTGGAAATGGACGAGAAGGGTGTTATGTACAGTCATTGCTTGGATGCAACCGACGCAGAAAAATACGTGGCCAAAGCACAACAGATGCGGCGGGATCTGTTGGAGAAGATATTTCAGTGATGTCTGAAATCACCAGCGGTAAGCTCCCAGTTTTAAGTATGACAAGATGAGGTCTGGTCATGGAAATTCTGGAAATTGTTTTAAAGGATATCCTTTACATCTCGCTTCTTATACACCTGGGTCTCGGCAGCGTCTGTTTTTGGCGGGTGTGGCGAGGGGAAAATGTGATTGACCGACTGATGGGATTCGAGTTGCTCTCAATATTGACCCTGGCAGTACTCGTATTGCTTTCGCTCATCGGACAGCGGATCATCTACATTGACGTGGCACTGGGGCTAGCGGTCCTTGGCTTCGTGGCGACCATTGCACTGGCCAAGTATGTGGCAGATGATCAGATGTTTTAATCCGGTCTCAGCTGAGATGCGACTTTCACCTACAACCCTCAAGTGAAACAGCTATGAACACCATCGTGCAGTTAATTACAATTTTGGCCGTGCTAATCGGCACACTATTTTCCATAACAGGTGTCCTGGGATTCATCCGCTTTCCAGATGTGTACACCCGGTTACATGCGACGGGCAAGGTGGGTGTGTTTGGCGTGGTCTTCCTCCTCATTGCGGCGGTGGCCTGGGAGCCACTGGGCTGGGGGCGAGGACTGATTCTGATTTTTTTTCTCATTGCGGCCGGCCCGGCCACGGCCCATGCGCTTGCTTCGGCCGCGAATAAGATCCGTCTGCCAAGGAAGGGAGCGGAGCGGGATGACCTCGTGACACGAGGGTGAGCAAACCATATACCGAGAAATATGTTGACTAGCAAACTACACAGATAACAGCAGCTAGCTAAAAAGAGGCGCAGTATGGCAAAGATAAGTAAAATGGCATTGGGACTGATTGACGAGCTGGCGTCCATTCGAGATGAGTTGGGCGCGGCGATACATAATATCGAGGGCGAAGGAAGAGCAGACGTTGTTCATGTATATGGGCGGATTGCAGATTTGACTGCAAACGTCACTCTTCTGGTGGGTCAGTTCAGTCTGACAAATTTGCTTAGATTTCTGAAGCGGAGGAGAGGGTGAAGAGTGAAAAGTGAACGGTGAAGGGTGAACTGTGAGGGGTAAAAGACATACGGTATAGAGATATACCGCGTTTGCTCGACGAGTAAGGCGACCTTACATGACTGACAACAGAAATCGAAAAGGCTATCTGGCAGGAAACAAGCGATGCATATCTTGTGGTGCAGGTCCAGATCACCTCAACCCCTTAAATCGGAGAGGAGAGGTCAGAGGTGGAGTCGAAAGCTTTTATTATCGATGTGGTGTTTGCAGACAGTATTTTGTGGAGTACTGGATCAATGGAGAATTGAAAACGGTGCTCGGCTCGTGAAGAGGACCACAGTGCGGTTCAGGTGAACCAGCAAAAAAATAAGGGAAGGGGTCTGTAACATGCTTGACCCCTTATCTCTTTGCTGGTATTGAGGGAAGGCCGTCGGGGAGAAGGACTTCTCATAAGACGCGTTGACTCAAATCACAGCAGGGTGCTGAAAAACTCGATATCTGTAGCGCGAGCATCACTTCTGTCATTCCGGAAGTCGCGAAGCGACTATCCGGAATCCAGAAAAAACAATACCTTATTGGATATAGGGACTGTGTGATTCAACTCATTTGGAGGAGGCATTTATGAAGAAGAGGACCTTTTTTGCGGTTGCTGCTCTGATCGGGGTGTTTCTATTGGGTGCCGATCTTGCCAGAGCCCTGGAACCCATCCCAGACGAATCCGGTTTCAGTGGCTTTGTCCGGCCTGGAGTCGGCTATATGAGTTTTAAAACCAACCTGGTTGCAAGTTTCCTGGGATTTGATTTGTCGGAGAAAAAGAATGACTCGCTGAACGACAGCCCAGATTCCGAATCCACTGCCATCGCATTGATACCTTTCTCAGTAGCATACACCTTTGCCAGCACGCGCACTCAGGTGTTTCTGGGGACGGACATCGTGAACCTGATTCGCTTCGACTACTCCCAGCAACTGGGTGTCAAACAAGGAATAGGTAGCTTCGGCATACTGCAGGCCGGTTACCTGTTCAGTAGTATTCCTGCTAAAGTGTGGAAAGATCCCTATTTGGTCAACCAGAATCGAAGTGATACAAAGCGAAACTCCAACGGCCTGAGACTGACCTGGGACCGGATTTTCAACACCCAACTGCAGGTGCAGTTCACCTATCGCAACATCGATATCAGCAGTGAAAGAAGCGGCGACTCTTTAGGATTCTTAACCAGCAATGATCGCGATCGGTTGAAACGGGACGGTGATCAATATGGACTGGAAGTGTTGTACCGCTTTGACATTACGGAAAAGCACCGGCTGACGCCTGCATTTACCTATACACTTGACGACCGTGACGGAGACGCCATGTCCAGTGATACTTACGATATCCAGCTCACCTATGGCTATAGTGGAGATCCCTTCACCGTCATCGTCAACGGCTTCATTGGCTGGGCGGATTATGACAAAAAGAACCCGATTTACGACAAAACACAGGATGACGATCGGTTTGGTGTAAACGCTCAGATTTATTACACAAATCCATGGGGCTGGACCCTTTTGAACAGTAAACCGATGCAATTCTACATCAGCGCTGCCTACATTGACATCGATTCCAACATCGACTTCTATGATCAAGAGGCCATCTTTACTACAGTCGGTGTGGGATTCAGGTGGTAAGTGCTACATTTTAGCCATTGTGTTAATCCAATCCTGACTTCAACACTTTTACGGCCTGTTGTTTCGTGCTCCGTTTAGGCAAACGGAGCACGATAAGATATCTGTGGACAAGTTAGGGGGAGAACCAATGACTGCCCCAAAAATGCAGCCTAGCGCAATCCCCATTCGTCGACCAATTGCGTCCTCTGGGGTAAAATGGGGGGGCCTGCAAGGTTCCAATCGATCGTCCCTCTCCAGCTTGTCACAATATGGGATAAACCTATGGGGCATGCTGCTGGTAGTGGTTGTCTTTGCCTTGATGCAAGGCTGCGCCACTCTGAAGCAAAGAAAACCCGTACCCGAAGCACATAGCCAGATTGCCCAGATACCCGGCATTCCCATGGCCAGAATCTGGGGGGACCAGCTTCCCCCTGACCTTGACAAGCGACTTGCCGAGCTAAAGGCTCAGGTGCGGGCAAACAATCCGGAAACCATCGGCCGACCGCACAATTACCTGGCTATCTCCGGTGGCGGTGCAAACGGTGCCTTTGGCGCGGGGCTGCTGGTGGGCTGGACAGAAGCGGGTGACCGGCCCAGCTTTACCATGGTGACCGGGATCAGCACCGGCGCTCTCATCGCGCCGTTCGCCTTTCTCGGGCCGGCTTATGACATGCACCTCAAGGATGTTTACACCACAGTGTCCACCGAGGAACTCATCAGGAGGCGATGGTTTTCGAAGATCATTACTGGGGATGCAGCGACGAGCACAGAACCCATGCAGAAGCTTTTAGCCAGGTACTACACCCAGCAGATGTTGGCCGATATTGCCGCCGCGTATGAGAAGGGGCGGCGGCTGTTTGTTGGAACGACGAACCTGGACGCTGAACGGCCGGTTTTTTGGAACATAACCGCAATAGCGGCAAGCGGAAATCCCAAAGCGCTGGAACTGGTTCACAAGATCCTCCTGGCCTCGGCGTCCATACCCGCCGCTTTCCCGCCAGTGTACATCGAGGTGGAAGCCAACGGCCAGCGCTACGATGAAATGCACGTGGACGGGGGGACAACTACTCAGGTGTTTCTCTTCCCAGCCGCACTGGACTGGAGCGAGGTTGCCGAGAAATTAAAAGTGAAAGGGAAATCGAGGGCCTATGTGATTCGGAACTCATTCCTCCAACCCCAGTGGGAAGCCGTGGACCCCAAACTCGTTCCCATTGCCATGCGTTCCATCTCCTCGCTCATCAGGACACAAGGTGTCGGCGATATCTACCGCATTTATATCGAGGCCGAAAAGGCTGGCATTGAATATAATCTGGCCCACATTCCAACAGACTTTCGGGAGAAGCCCAAGGAAGAGTTCGACCCGGAGTACATGCAAAAGCTGTTCGACCTGGGTTACGGGTTGGCGAAGGACGGATATCCTTGGGAAAAGGCGCCGCCCGGTGTCGAGCCGGAAGAAGGTGAACGGTGAGGGGTAAAGGGTGAAGGGTGAACGGTAAAAGGTGAGCAGTTTCAGGATGATTCCGCTTACCGTTTACCCCTCACACTTTACCAAATATACTTCCCCGCCAAGGCCTTAATCCTGTCAATAAAGCTCAGCTCGAAAGGCTTCAACACCTGTTCGCTCTGGGCAATATCGGTTTCCAGTTGATCACGCAGCTCTTGTATGAATCGGCTGTCGCGCTCACCATGGGCGAAAATGGTGAGCTCCCGGCTGGTGAGCATGCTTCTGGGAGTCAGATTGGCAGACCCCACGGCGGCTATCATCCCATCGGTTAAAACTACTTTGGCGTGACTCATTTTGGGATACAAGAAAATCCGGGGGACCTCTTTGCTTTCCTCCACAAGCAGTTTGTTTATGGTGACCATATTGGCATAAATATGAGTGTCTGGTTGTTTCGGTAGAACAACATCCACTCCCACCCCTCTGGCAGCTGCCCGCTTTACCGCCGCTATCACCTTGTCATCGGAAAAGTAGGCGTGTTCGATGATGACGTTCTCCTTGGCATTGTCTATCATTTCAATGAGTGCCGTGCGGATCTCGGTGGTATTGCTGTCGTTTACCGTTACCACAAAGGGTGCTGGGTTTGGCCAGGCAGAGCCTTCCAATACTTTCTTCTCAAATGCTTCTGTCCAGCGCTCGCTCCGGATGGCTGCCATATAGTCGTGCCATTTGGTGTGGTATTCATCTCCGATGTTCATGCCGCCGAAAATAACAATCCGTTTGTCTACGATGAAATACTTGCTGTGGTCGGTATCATTGGACAGTTTCGTATCCACGTCTATGTTGTCATACCCTCTCAAGCCCGATTTGGTAAAAACAGGACTGGGTCTTCCCTTTAACATGTCACCGAGCTCAAAAACCGTTCCCAGCAAATCCTTCTTGATGGTCACCTCCACCCCACGGTCTGCCGCAGCTCTGAGCCTGTTGACGATCTGTCCCCCTATATTGTCGTCTTTCCATATATAGGTCTGCACGTAAATGGAAGACTTGGCTGTATCAATAGCGGAAAGGGTCTCTTTGAAGGCTTCCTCGCCGTCCACCAAGAGCTCGAGCTCCCCAAGGTCTCCAGCGGGCATGGTGAAAAAGCTGCGGGAAAGCACCGCATCCGGCTCCGGACCCAGACCAAGCGGGTTGAACACGAAGAAGAATGCTCCCACCAGAATAGCCAGGGCCAACCCGCCCAGAAGAATTAGCATCATTCGTTTTGATCCTTTCATACGTACTCCCGGAACAGAGTCAAAAGACTCGATAATTTCGGATAAGATTATCTCCCTAGTTGTTGATGATTTTCAAGCTTTAAGTTAGGATCACAAATTACGATGTAGAGGTGTTACAGCGCATTCTTAAGACCCGACCCCAATCACCATCCAAGGAGGTACCATAGATAATGCACGGATTGAGACACCGCTTCAATTTATTCTGCCGGTTATTGTTGGGTGTGCTTTTCTTAGTAGGATGTGTTGGACCCGGCAAAAAATTGGAACCACCTCGGATAACGCTGACGAATATTCAAGTTCAAGAGATAAAGGTATTTGAGTCCGTATTTCAAATTGATCTACGCGTAGTTAACCCCAACGATGTCGCCATCGACATAAAAGGGTTGGACTGCAATCTTGAACTCAACGACAAACATTTCGCTTCAGGCGTATCAAACAAGAGGATAAAAGTCTCTTCATTTGACACCGCTATAATACCTATAACAGTGTATTCTTCGGTCTTCGATTTGGCCAAAGGTCTTCTTGATGCGGGTAAAAAACAGATGATGAACTACAAATTAACGGGACGGCTCCATCTCGGTGGCGGTCTGTCAGTGCCGGCGGTGATTCCCTTCAAGTCTGAGGGTGAGTTGTCTCTGCCGGGACCGACGAGCACCTGAGCAGTAAAGATGTAGTGACAAATGGAGATTTGAGACGATTATCGGTAAGCACTAAAGCTGGAGAATACATGCGGAAACCAAGTAGGGTAATGATCATAAGGGACCTCCAGGAAGCATTGTGGAAAAGTGTTGAGCCACAGATTACCTCACAGGGTTTCACGGCCGACTCACACGACGAAATAATGAGGATGGCAATTCAGAGGTATGTTGAGGAAAAGGCGAAGTCCCTTACAATGGCAGAATTGGCAGATGCCCTCTATTCCATAGAAGATACTACGGCTTTGTTTCTGGAGTATCTCCGCTCAAAAGGAATAGCCGGCGATCCAGTAGCGTGCTGAATTTAGGGGCGTTCCTAAAAATCTAGAAGCGAGTATTTCAGTAACCGCCTAGGGAGTCTTTCTACAATTCAAAATGGCCTCGATGTTTCTGTCTGCCCAGTCGTCCACCCGTCGTTCAGTTTCAACATAATTGATGAGTCTTTCGGAAAGGCGGCTTTCTCCCATCAACGCCTGCACCACATCTTCACTTGCCCCTTTAGGTTTCATGGGATCGATGTAAATAATCCCGTCTTCTGCACCAAATCCTTTTTGCTTGAGCACTCTGGATGCGCCACTTGTGCTCAAGACTAGGATGCCCCGCTCTTCCGGTGGTCTGAATTTCTGCGAAAGAATGTACTCGAAGGCAACAAGGTTCATCCCATCCTCTAAAGGGGTGACGAGCATGACATCGATCTCTTTCATAAACCGGTAATTTTGGGGCGCCATGATGCCTTCATCCAAGTGAACCACGGGTTCGTCTTCCATTTTCTGGTTGATCATGGCCACCCTTTCACTCAGAAACCCATCCAGTTTTTGATAGTCCGGGCTTTCGGATCTACTGGGTGCCGTAACCTGGTACAAACGGCCATTTTTCTCCAATGCCCTCAATCTATCGAGGGCGTGCTGAAAGACATTGAGCCTGGCGATGAGTCCTTTGGTGTAGTCACACCTCTCGAGGCCGCCAAAGATATATCTTCCTCCTTTTCTGTCATCGATGATCTGATGGTAAAGGTTTTTCCCGCCCCAGTCATAATCCAGTTTCTTGCCCTCCGAAACTTCAGAGAGGATGTTGTCCACATCCAGGCCAATGGGAAAGGCACCGATGGTTGTAACGGAATCCTGATGAATGACTTCATAGAATTGTTCGGTGATTCTTATTTCCACGGGAAACCACTCTTGCAGGGCCTCCAAATAGTGATCGCAGTACTCTTTCGTATGAAACCCGATGAAATCATTTGCGAGCATGCCCCAGGTCAGCTTCTGCAATGCTGTCTCAATGGTCTCTCCGAATGGATCGTATATTTGAGCTTTCACTCTGCTCCTTTTGTCTTCCCGGATGAGACCCTGGATTTCATGGATATTGAAAAACGGTGTGTGGATGAATTGACCTACATGTATTTTCTTTGTTTCTTGTTCGGAAAAACCCTCTTCCAGCAAAAGTGCTTTATAGACTTCGGCAATCCGCATCAAATGGTAATCCTGATTCCAAATAACAACACTGTCTTTGCGTAATTCTTTGCCTTTGCGGGTTTCATCAACGATGGTATTGGCGAATGTAACACTGCTGCTGGTGTATTGTACGAAATCGTTATTTACAAAATGCGGCCGAGGAAAAACTGGTGTCTTTTTGTAGAAGAGCGGTGTTCGCGTAAGGTGCATGAGAGGCCAAAGAAATCCATTGGCAAATTTACTGTAGTAACTATGCATATGCTTGGTGTCGAAAAAAACAAATCGCATGTAAAAGTCATATTCCTTGTATTTGAAGTGCATTCTGCCGTCACGCCCTATCTTGATATGAGGAAAATGGTCAGGCGCGTATTTCGCTTTTTTCATTCTTCTGAATAGCCGGGTATAATGTCCTCTGGCCACATCGATATCGTAATCTCCCATGGAGGCACCCAGCCAGGTAGTGTCCCATTTCCCCGGTTTCAGAAGACCTGCCATAGCCTGAACCAAACCTCCCTCGCCAAAACTCGGAGCCTCAGGCTGAGTTCCCTTTTTGAGAGAATCTCGGGCATCTTCTAGAAAGTCTTTCGAAAAACTGAATGGTCCCCTGTTGGAAACAATTACCAGGTAACTCATATCGTATATCTCCTGCTGGCCTCTCGGTATCAACTACACTTTTACTATTTCATCTTATAACTGCGGGGACAAAATCGTCAACTTGGTTGCCTAGATAAGGAGAATAGCCATCAGTAGGGCTAATAGATCAGCATAAAGGCGACACCCCGAAAAAAATTTTCAATTTGAGGGGCAACGGCCATCAAGCGTGACATTTATCCTGGTTAAATCGACAGAGGACTTCAACCTCTTTTCGAGAAAAGATTGATTTTGGCCCGGTATCTGCAAACAGTTTCCTCAAATTCTTTAAACCTGTTGATCGACATACAATTTTTTCGATGGCGCATTTGACGAATTGCCGCTGGTTCGTTAATGTACCGGATAATTTTAATTTGGAGTGGAAATTCATGATTGATCCATTTGCGGTGAAAGACTGCGCGCTCATAGCCATCGCCACGGGTGAACGGGCCCATAATCTCAGAGAGTTGAGAGATCGACTCGAGACCACCCGTCCAGGCTGTATCTACTACCACTTCTGGGGAGGATTGCTGCGCCCCAGCTTTGATGATCCTGAGTATCAAAATGACTTTGCAGTCTGGGCGTACCACGGGCTCCACGATAGATTTCTGGCCGAGAGGCTTGCCCTCATCGACCCCACCGACTTTGGTAACATGGAAGAGCTGAGGCGCGAATTGATCGAGATCATCGAAGAGAGGCTGGATGAAAATGAGCTGGTTCCCTGGGCTGCGGCGCATCAACAGTTTCACTTCATTCGGTCGCAGATCGTTGTCTTTGATACAGGAATTCGGATTGGCGAACCGGAAGCGCTGAATGAGCAGATTCCCCACCTTACGGTCGGCAGCATTTTTTATCACTTCGTGGACGCCCGCCGGCGGACAGCCAACAGAAAGGATGATTTCAGCGAGTGGCTCAAAGGGTTCGGAAACACCTACGGTGCGCTACTGGCACGTCTAGCGGCTCTGGATCCCTATTTCAAATCTCTAACCGAGCTGAGGTCGCAACTTGTGGCGATATTCAAGGAGTATATGGGTAAATGACAGATCTCTTGCTGGACAGATACCAAGAGATAGTTGGCGAGGATGTCATTAACAACCTTCGCCAGCTTGCTGAGCCTCTCCAAGGTACAAAGGTAGTGCATGTCAATTCCACCCGGGAGGGTGGCGGCGTTGCGGAAATTCTTCACCGAATGATCCCGTTAAAGGAAGAGCTGGGGCTGGAACCAAGCTGGGAAGTCATCGTCGGAGACGGAGATTTCTACCAGTGCACAAAGTATATGCACAATACCTTGCAGGGAAACCGCTTCGAGATTCCACAACCTCTGTTGCGACAATATGAACAAACCAACGAGGAGAATGCGGAACGCTTGCGAGAACAATTGGAGGAAGCTGATTTCGTCATTATCCACGATCCCCAGCCTGCACCCCTGTTGAATTTGTGTTCCGGCAGAAAGGGGAAGTGGATTTGGCGCTGCCATATTGATGTCAGCCGTCCCTACCGGCCAGTATGGAAGTACATACGCAGTCTTGTTGAGCCCTATGATGCCAGCATTTGGTCTCTGGCAGAATTTGCCCAACCTTTGCATCACCCTCTTTACCTCATTCGCCCCAGCATTGATCCCCTGAGTGAGAAGAATATGGAGCTTTCCAGCTCAGAGCTCCAGGAAGTCTTGGAGCGCTTCCATCTTGACCCTGGTCGCCCCATTGTTGT
>JASFEM010000097.1:0-12496 GCA_050124835.1 Syntrophobacterales bacterium
GCGAGTGTAGACCGGATGATGATAAATGAACTCTCTTAGGATCTTCTCGCGATCAATCACTTCGTGTCGGTTAAGGGTGAGGCAGAATTCTTCCGGAGCACGGAGGCTTTGCAGCATGTTCATGTAGTAGGTGACTGCCACTCTTCCCAGCTCTTTAGCTGGAATATGGTAATTCCAACTTGCCCAGGCAGCTCTTTTGCGGGGCAGCAGTGAGGCATCGATATGAAGAGTGGCCAGATTTTCCTGATATGGAATGGCGGAAAGAATCTCGCGTTCTGCATCTGTGGGATCGGCGAGCATGGCTAAAGCCTGGTCGCTGTGGGTTGCTATGATCACTTGATCGAATCTCTCCGGGTCACCCTTTAGCGGCTTGACCTCCACGTGGTCACCATGCCGTCTGACCCGTTCCACCGGAGAGCTCAATCGCACCTTATCCCGATAAGCCTTGGTCAGTGGTTCGACGTAATTCCTGGAACCGCCGGTGATGACTTGCCATACTGGTTGATCACGCACTTTTAGAAAGCCATGGTTGTTGAAAAACTGGACAAAGTAATGGGTAGGGAACTCGTTGAATTGCTTGGGATCGGCCGACCAGATTGCCCCCCCCATGGGGATAATAAAGTGATGGATGAAAGCTTGCGAGTATCTCCTGCTTTCAAGGTAATCGCCCAGGGTCGTGTGGTAGTCTCTTTTTTCTAAAATTTCCTGGGCTTCCCGCCGAAAGCGAAACACATCCAGCAGCATGCGGTAAAAGGAGGGGCGCAGCAGGTTTTTGCGCTGGGCGAAGAGCGAGTTCAGGGTACTCGGGCTATACTCTAGTCCTGTTTGTTCGCTCTGGACACTGAAGCTCATGTTGGAACGATGCCAGGCCACGCCCAGTCGCTTCATCAGCTTGACGAAATTTGGATAAGTCTCTTTGTTGAACACAATGAAACCGGTGTCAACCGCGTAACTGCTGCCGTTAAACTCAACATCGCAGGTATTGGTGTGTCCACCTATGTAATCGTTGGCTTCGAAGACCACCAAATCGTGCTCTTCGCATAACAGGTAGGCAGCAACCATTCCAGAAATGCCAGTGCCGATGACGGCGAGTCTCATGGTCGGTTTCCCTCTGGCTAAGCTTTAGCTTCAATCTGATTCCGGCTTCGCACAGCTTCTGGTAGAGGCCGGAGGTCTCGGACGATACCCAGCCAGGACAGAAAAATAAGCAAGTAATAGGTGATGTCAATTTCCCACCAGTAGAAACCTTGACGGGTGGAAACGGCGTAATGGTGATGGTTGTTGTGCCACCCCTCCCCGAGGGTGATGAGGGCAAGGAATACATTGTTACGGCTTGTATCAGGAGTGTTATAACGTCGCTTTCCAAACATGTGATCCAGTGAATTTATGGTCGCCGTAGCGTGAAAAAGAACAACGGTGGAAATGAAAAATCCCCAGATCAACATCTGCGGACCACTGGTTCCCAACTCCGGATTATAAGCACCAAGAATCTCGCCCAATAAAAAAAGGGAGACACCCAGAAGAATTGGCACAAGAGTGTCGAAACGGTTTAACCAAATCAGTTCCGGATATTTTGCCCAATCGCGCACGTACGCCATCCGGGTTGGAAAGTTTTCTCGAGTGGTCAACCATCCCATATGACTGTGCCAGAAACCATGTCGGGCGGGCGAGTGGGGATCCTCTTCCTGATCAGCGTAGCGATGGTGATGACGATGATGGGCCGCCCACCATAGAGGACCACGCTGAGCAGAAGAAATTCCAAGAACTGCGAACAGGAATTGCCAGAACCGGTTGGTCTTGAAGGTCTTGTGCGAAAAATAGCGGTGGTAGAAGCCGGTGATGGCGAACATTCTGACGAGATAGAGACCCGCTGCCACTGCAATGGCAATCCAGCTCCACCCTACCCAGATGACGCCGAAGCACATCAGGTGCAAGAAGATGAAAGGTATTATGCGAAACCAGTCCACCCCGGTCTTATCGTCCTCAAGTGGATCATCGAGGCCCGCTTCCGAATCAAACCAGCGAATGAACGATAGGAGGATGTAAGATTTCTTGAGCGGAACAGAGAACTTGTTGGTCATGAAGGGTACTTTACCCTAAATTCATGCAGGTGTCACGGGTGAGATCCCGCTATTCAACCATTCCACCGCCCGGCGGATACCTGCCAGCGTGAGGTCTTCCATGGGGAAGATTTCGCCAATCTGTTGAATCGTCTGGCTTTCGCCGGGCCAGCGGCTCCTGGGGATGGGGTTGAGCCAGACGCTATGGGCAAAGTGGTTACGGATTTGGGCCAACCAATCGCGTCCTGGCACTCTGACCTTGGAAAAATAGTCAACGGCACCGTTGGAGAGCATAAGTTCAGCCGGCGCCATGTTGGCGTCTCCGATAATGATCACGCGGGTTTCCGGGTCGCGCCGCACAAGGTGGTGCAGGGGAAAAGGAGTAAGACGTTGGGGATCACAATAGACACAACCGTAAACACAATTGTGGAAATAGTAATAGTCCAAATCCTTGAACTGGTCGCGCATGAGGCCGAAGACCAGCTTCACTAGATCCAAATAGGGTCGCATTGAGGCCCCGCCATTGTCCAAGAGAACAACCAGCTGAATACGATCCCGCAATTCTCTCCTGAAAACCAGTTCGATCTCTCCACCGTTCCTGCACGAGCGATCAATGGTCTCATCAACATCCAGCTCTGTCGGTGGCCCTGCAGGGGCCATATGTTTAAGCGCCGCGAGTATTTGCCGCAGGTTTTCGGCTCGGAGCGTAGCGCTGGCAGCATAATCCACATAGCGGCGCGACTCTATCACCTTTAAGGCGGAGCCATGCATACCGTCGCCGTAAACCCTGATGCCCTCGCGATCACCGCCGGAGTGGCCAAAGGCTGAAGTGCCACCCGTACCGACCCAGGTGTGACCACCCCTGTGCTTGCCCCTCTGCTCCATGGCCACTTCCCAGAAGCGCTGCAGCAGTTCCGGCAGCGATAGCCGTTCCAGGGCGTCATCCGGCAGAGACCCTTTGGCCAGTTCTTCTTCCAACCAACGGCGAAAACCTTTGTCTTCCCAAACTTTCTGCGAGAAACGCGGGATGTCATCACCCTCGGCACCAAAGAAATAGGCTGCAAAGGCCTGCTCGAATCCATCGAAATGTTCAATCTTCTTGATGAAAATGAGCCGCATGAGGATGAAGAGTCGGTCCAGGTCGGGAGCGAGCCCCTTTTCCAGGGCCTGGTAGAATTCCAGTATATAGCGGAGGCTGATGGGGATCCCTTGGTCCCGCAACTGGTAAAAGAAAGGAAGGAACACGGTTAATTTTACCTGTTGTTGTTAGGGACTTTCCCGCTCGACGCCTTTGTAATGCAGCAGATCCTGGGTACGTTTGAGCAGAGTTCCGAGAAAGGGAATTTTGTCGGGTACGAGCGGCGGTTTGGCGCCGTCTATCTGGAGGGCACCAAGCCAGTCCAGCAGTTCAGCGGTAGCAGGCGGTTTTTCAAAGCCCTGCTGCCGCAAATGATAGAAAATGGCCAGGGCTGAATCCATCAAGGGCGCGGAAACTTCGGGGTAATGCAGCCGGACAATCTGGCTCATTTCTTCCATGGAGGGAAAAGGGATGTGGTGGCAGTAGCAGCGCCTGAGAAAGGGGTCGGAAAGCTCCCGTTTGGCGTTGCTGGTAATGATGGTAATCGGCATCTGCTTAGCCTTCACCTTGTGGTTTATCTCGCGGATGATAAAAGAGCCGTCTTCCAGGACGTCCAAGAGATTGTCTTGGGTGTCCGAATCAGTCTTATCGATCTCGTCCAGTAAAAGGACTCGCCGGTCTTCTGCCAGAAAAGCTCTGCCAATCGGCCCAAAGCTCAGGTAATCCCAGATGTTATTTACATCCCGGCCGCTCTCCCCAGTCCCAAAACGTGAGTCGTTCAGACGTAGGACCGTGTCATAGACATAGCAAAGTTCTTCGCCCTTGAAGGTGGACTTGCAGCGAGCTTCTTCCAGGGTCATCTCCAGAGCTCGGGAAATCTCGAAGCCCAGCTGAGTCTTGCCGGTTCCGGCCTCACCAGTAACCAGCAAGGGCTTTTCCATGGCCGTGGCAATATTTACGATTTCCTTGAGTTCAGGATTGAGGTAATACTTGTCGGTACCGAGAAACTGCATCGCGGCATAGTCCTTATGTTGAGTGTTTTTGCCATATTTTCCGAATGTTAAAGTCATTTTAACGAATTGGAAAGAAAAAATAAAGTTCGAAATCGGTCTCATCCCGTTGAAATCTTCTTTTGAGATCTTAGGTTAATGACATCCGTTTCCCTTTGATTTCCGTTTGAGGAGTTGTAGATGGAGCTTTTGTCTTCCTATAATTTAGGTCCACTTGGGCTAAAGAATCGAATGGTTATGGCACCCATGACCCGAAACCGTGCCGGGAGAGGAAATTCGCCGCAGCCTATAAATTCACTTTACTACGGGCAACGGGCCGGAGCTGGTCTAATCATTACCGAAGCCGCGCCAGTTTCTCCCCAAGGATTGGGATACCCGGATATGCCCGGCATTTATTCACCCGAACAAATTTCCGGCTGGAGGCTGGTGACGGATCTCGTTCATTCACGCGGAGGATTGATCTTTCTTCAGCTATTTCACTGCGGGCGCATATCGCATCCGTCATTGCAGCCGGAGCGGGCTGCACCGGTTGCCCCTTCGGCCATCAAGCCGGAAGGCGAGGCATGGACATATAAAGGGTCCAGACCTTTTGCGACCCCCCGCGCTTTGGAAACCACAGAAATCCCTGGAATTGTGGAGCAATTCCATAATGGGGCGGAAAAGGCTTTAGCGGCTGGATTTGACGGGGTTGAAATTCACGCCGCTAACGGCTACCTCTTAGATCAATTCCTCCGTGATGGCACGAATCAGAGGACAGATATGTATGGGGGCACTACTGAAAATCGCGCCAGGTTGCTATTTGAGGTGACCGAAGCAGTGGTTGACGCCTGGGGAGCCGGCCGCGTCGGAGTACACATTTCGCCGGGCAATCCCTTTAATGACATTCAGGATTCGAACCCGGAGTTAATTTTCAGCCACGTGACCGACGGACTCAACCGATTCCATCTCGCCTATCTGCATGTGGTAGAGATCGATCTCGCAAACCCAACAGATTTTAATGCTGCCTTGAATCCCATCACCCAAAAACTGAGAAAGATTTATAAAGGCACGTATATGACCAATGGCGGATATGACAGGGAAAGCGCAGAGCGAGTTTTGAAAGCGGGTGATGCCGACCTGGTATCCTTTGGTCGTCTTTTTCTGGCAAATCCAGATCTGCCGGAGCGGTTCGCGAAAAACGGGCCGCTCAACGAACCCAATACATCAACCTTCTATGGTGGCGACGAAAGAGGTTACACGGACTACCCATTTCTGAATGCGGATGAATCATAAATACTTTCAAATGGAAGGTAGAGATACAAAGCATATCTGAGGTGCAATGATGAGCGAGCCGGTGTGTAAGGGGGACCATTCTGGTCATCTGTGTGTTTTGGCGAGTTGCGGTAATTTTGATCAAATAAAGGAGCTAACCAAAAACCCGAAGTATATATGTTTCAACTGTGGCAGGGTAGCGAATTCCGATGAGCACTTGTGCAATCCAATGCCCAACGAGTAATCTTCAAGGTAATTCCTGATCTTGCATGGCGTGGAGGAAGTGATTACCTTAATGCTAAGATAAGGTTGAAACCTCCTTGTCTTATATGGCCCTAAGCCCCCATTGGCTGCTTAACCGGTCGTGGGGGCTTTTTACTGATGATGATAGCTATCAGCGTAAAGACGATGGAAAGTCACTGTCAAAGCTCTTTATTACAGCGACTGCAAACATATGTATCACCACTTTGAATTTTTTCCTGGGTGATTGCCTCTTCCTCTGGAATGTAGGATAACTCCTCCTCCTTTAAACACTTTTTGCAGATGACTTCTCCTTTTGTGGAATCAATCAGCCCTAGAATATCGTTCAAGTCGACGGTTGCCATTCTTCCCTCCCAGAGCCCGCATTCTTGATGAAATGGTATCGTCACACCGTTTCTGCAAATAATGCAGACCAGCAAACGAAGCAGTCAGTCCCAAATAGGCCTAAGACTGCGTCTAACGCGGTCACCGACTTATATCTCGGTCGATAATCCTTCCACCTGGAGTTCCGTCTACAATTAATGCTCGGGCAGGATATCGTGAAGCTTCATACGATGTCAAACCAGTATTTGATCGGCACGTCAATCAGACGGTGAAAATAGTATGAAATGGGTGGCACCTGCCCCTTGCTTTTTAAATTTGTATCCGCAAATATTATGGGGCAAGTAAAGCGATTAAGGAATTAGGGAATTCAGGAATTGGGGATCGATATTTTAAAGTGTTTTAAGAATCCTCAAGATAGCTAAATATAATTCCTTAATACGCATATGTATTAAACTCCGCATATGTTGGGCTTGAGGTCTGAGGTATTCCCGAAGGGGCGTATGTTGTCAGCCTATGCAAGCTTCAATGGTTAGGCCGTCCTGCATGTTGCTGCAGAGGCTGGCAACATACGCAGCTCGGGCTGCAACTGTCTCCGGTCCGAAGGACTCTCCCCCGCAAGGTCAGCAGGTCGAGCGTAAGCGGAGGGAATGGCTCCGACCTCAAGAGCAGTTGCGGAGCAATGTTAATAGGCGTATTCTTAAATTCCGAAATCCCTAAATTCCATGGTAGGAGGCACGATGCGGCACATAAAGGCCATTGGTTTTGATCTTTTCAATACGCTGATCACCATGAAGCCTGCTGCTTTACAGGATGCCCTGCGTAGACTGACCAGCACGCTTAAGGAAAACGGTGTAACCGTTGAACACGGTCCGTTTGTTAAAGCGCACGGCGAGGCCGTGCTGGCGTTTTTGGAAAAGACCAAACAAGATGGCAAGGAGAGCCACAATCGGTTTTGGATCAGCTCCGCCCTCACCAAACTGGGACATAGCGTCGCGCCACATGAGCCGCATATCTCGATGGCCGTTGAAACCTATTTTTCGGCCTTTATCCAATACGCTCGGGTAATCCCGGGAACCAAGGAGATGCTTAAAACTCTCCGCGGCCGCTACCGACTTGGGCTGCTTTCCAACTTTACCCATCCACCCGCCGCAAAGAACATCATCTCCCAGCTGGGGTTGGCACCTTTTTTTGAGGTGGTGCTGATTTCCGGCGATTTGGGGTACCGTAAACCTCATCCTTCGGTTTTCCAGGAGCTCATCAAGCAGTTGGGGGTGCGGGAGGATCAGATTCTTTACGTTGGCGATGATCCGGAGGCGGATGTCGCCGGTGCCATGCAGGCTGGACTACAGCCCGTCTGGACCACTTATGTTCGGGACAACCACATCTCTCCTGCACCGGGTATGCTGGGTCCAACGGAGGTTGATCCGGGACCAGAGGTAGTCCGGATTTCCGACTGGAAAGATTTGCTCCTCCTGCTGGATGGGAACAGATAAACGGAAGATCGGTGAGCAGCCTGGTAGAATGAAGCAAAAAGTCCAAAATGGGTAATATACCGTAAGACGTGCCATGTTTTATCTTTTTCGCTTATCGTTGACTTTCCTGGGCAAGGTTGCTACGGTGAAAATGTCGCTAGGGGTGGTTAGCTGAGAGCCTGGCATTGGGCTAGGTAACCCTTTGCACCTGATCTGGATAATACCAGCGTAGGGAAGCGGCAAGAACTTAGCAACTCTTGTCTATTGTCGAAGCTGACTCTAAGGTTGGGACGCTCCGGGAGCCGCTTTCCCTAGCAGGGAAGGCGGTTTTTTTATATGAACAAGCGAACAGGTGATCCCCTTCTCCAAATTAACGACCTTTCGAGAGCCTTCTCAAACGGTAAAGATAAACTGCAGGTTCTCCAGAGAGTCAGTCTTGATGCTTGCGAGGGGGAATTCATTGCCATTATTGGACCGAGCGGTTGTGGCAAGAGCACATTTTTTAACATCCTCGCGGGTCTGATCTCCCCTGACGAAGGCAATATAATGCTAAACGGCCAAAAGGTCCCTCATCTGCGAGGCCGAATGGCGTACATGCAGCAAAAAGACCTTCTCCTTCCCTGGAGAAATACATTGGATAACGCCATCCTGGGTATGGAGATTCAGGGTAGGCACAAACGATGGGCAAGAGAGCAGGCGCGGGAACTTCTGAAAATATTCGGACTGGAGGGTTTCGAAGACCACTACCCACAGGAGCTCTCTGGAGGAATGAGACAACGCGTGGCGCTGATGAGAACAATCCTGTGCAAGAAGGATATCTTGCTACTCGACGAACCATTTGGGGCTCTCGACGCCATGACCAGAGGCATCATGCAAAGATGGTTGCTCAAGGTGTGGGGTCAATTCGGGCCCTCGGTCTTACTGGTTACTCATGATGTTGAGGAGGCCCTTATTTTAGCCGATCGAATATATGTTATGACCTCGAGACCTGGGTCAATTAAAGGATCGCTCTCGGTATCATTTGAACGGCCCAGGAGAATCACCCAAGCGGATATGGTCGACTGCAAGAAATATCTCCTTGAGCTGCTCGAGGAGGAGATCACGGTGGGGCAACCATGAAAGCTCGAGTTTACAATACTGGACTGCCCATTGGCCTTTTGGTGATTTTGGGTCTAGGCTGGGAAGCTTCAGTGCGGTTATTCGAGATACCGCCCTACGTATTGCCGGGCCCCCTACAAATTTTGAAGGTAATGTGGCAGCGCATGGATCTTCTTGCCGCCCACGGTCTCGTTACCCTGACGGAGATAGGCTTGGGCTTTTGGGTGGCCCTGGTGGTTGGATTCACCTTGGCTGTCTTGATCCATTCTTCGCAAATATTAGAATGGGCTTTTATGCCGCTGATCATTTCTTCCCAGACTATCCCTGTGTTTGCCATAGCACCGTTGTTGATACTGTGGTTCGGCTACGGGATCGGATCGAAGGTGGTGATGACGGCCATCATTGTCTTTTTCCCCATTGTCATTAACACGGTCGAAGGGCTCAAGGCCGCAGACCCGGACACCTTGGCTCTTCTGAAGATTCTCGAGGCTACGCCAGGACAGGTGTTTTTCAAAGTTCGAATCCCGCAATCCCTTCCATTCGTCTTTTCGGGAATCAAGATTGGGGTGGCCGTAAGCGTCATCGGCGCAGTTATAGGGGAGTGGGTCGGGGCCCGAGAAGGCTTGGGATATCTGATGATCCATGCAAACGCCCAGCTTCAGGTGGAGCTGGTTTTCGCTTCCATCGCCTGGCTGTCCATCTTGGGTACAGGCTTGTATGGGATTGTGGTGGTGCTAGAACGTCTGCTCATACCCTGGCGGCATCGAGCAGCCAGTTTAATTTCTGAATCCTAAATAAGGAGATTGGCGATGAAGTCTCCAAAAAAAACATTCATAGTTTTACTATGCAGCCTAGCTTTTTTTTGTGGCTTGACCATAAAGGCCACGGCCGGGGATAGGGTGAGTTGCATGTTGGACTGGTTTCCGAATCCAGACCATGCGCCTTTGTATGCGGCTCAAGCGAATGGTTTTTTTGCAGAAGAAGGCTTGGAAGTTGATCTAATGGTGCCGGCTGATCCCAACGACCCCTTGAAGCTTGTCGCTGCAGGGAAGGTCAACTTTGCCATTAGCTATCAACCTAGCGTAATTACCGCGCGCTCGGAGGGGCTCCCGGTCGTCTCCATTGGCGCCCTGGTGCAGCATCCTCTAAGCAGCATTCTCTATTTGGAATCATCTGGCTTTAAAAGCCCAGCCGATCTCAAGGGTAGACGCATCGGCTACTCGGTCGAACCGCTCTACCGAGTGCTTTTCGAGGCCGTGGCTGAGAAGGCGGGTCTGCAAGCCTCCGACTATGAAATCTACCGGGTGGGCTTTAACCTGGCGCCATCCCTTTTAACCGGAAAAGTGGACGCGGTCGTCGGGGCCTTTAGAAACTATGAGGCCATACAAATAGAGCTGGAAGGGAAAAAGGTGGGTATTTTTCCACTGGAGGAGCATGGAATCCCCGATTTCTATGAGTTGGTAATCATCACTCATCCCAATGAAATTACAGCTCATCCCACGAGGGTCAAGGCTTTCATGAGGGGTCTGACCAAAGGGATTCAGCAAACGATTGATGACCCGAAAGCGTGCCTGGAGACGTTTCTGAAACTGCATCCTGACCTCAGAGACGAACTCAATCGGAGAGCCTTTCAGGCCACACTTCCCTTCTTCAAGGGGAGCCCTGAGCAGAAAACCTCTCGCTGGGTGGAGATGCAAACATTTATGTTTGAACGGGGACTTATCAGGCGAGCTTCGCCGGTGGAAGAGCTGATCTGGTCGGGGAATTAGAAGTTAAGAGATCTAGCCCCGATGTTTCATACTTGCATTGCCGCCCCGATATCTAGTAAACGATCCGAGGTTTGGAATGATGGAATACTGGAATATTGGCTCTGAAGGTATCAATCCATCAAAATAACCTGGGATCTTTAATTTCTTTGCCTGGCAACATTCCAAGTGCTGGTGAATAAATGCGAGTTGAGAAGATAACCTGTATCTCGTCAGAAGGAGTAAGCTATGGAAACCTATGATGTCGGTCTGGTCCCCGGTCCTGTCTCCGTGCCGTCGGAACTGAGAGCAGCTTATCAGGTCAATTACGGTAGCTCAGATTTGGAGGAGGAGTTTTTTACGCTATATCAGAGATGTGAATCCAATCTCGGAAAGATTCTGGCAACCAAAAACCGTGTTGTTATCCAAAGTGGTGAAGGCATGATAGCCCTCTGGGGTGCACTAAAAAGTGTACTCCGACCTGAAGACCGCGTTTTGGCTGTGGCAAACGGAGTGTTCGGTTACGGCATCGGCGATATGGCTCGCCAACTGGGAATGGAGGTCGAGGTAGTCGGTTTTGGGTACGACAACGTTGCAGATTCACAGCAGGTGCGCGAGTCTGCAGAACGGTTTCGCCCTCGACTCGTCACCGCTGTCCACTGTGAGACCCCCAGCGGTACGCTTACCCCTTTAAAGGAAATTGGTGAAATTTGTCAGGAGTTTGACGCACTCTTTTACGTGGACTTCGTCTCAAGCGGTGGTGGCGCAGAGGTGCGAGTGGACGACTGGCATATTGATCTCGGTCTGTTAGGCAGCCAGAAGGTGTTGAGCCTGCCTCCGGATCTGGCCATGGTAACGGTAAGTGAACGTGGTTGGTCAGCCATAGAGGAGGTTGGCTACGTTGGCTATGACGCACTGGCCCCGTGGCGAACCGGGGTGCGTGATCGACACTTACCTTACACCCACAACTGGCATGCCATTGCCGGTTTAAACTTGGCTTCTGAGCTGATTTTGCAGGAGGGGTTAACAACAGTCTTCCAACGCCATGCCGATGTGGCAGCCTACTGTCGTAGCCGGCTCCAGGCCATGTCCGTTGAACTTTTTCCAGTCAGGGAAGATATATGTTCACCCACGGTAACAGCAGCCAAGGTTCCTGACGGTTGGTCCTGGGCTGAACTGGATCAGACTTTGCGGGCCAGAGGAATGGTGGTAGGTGGTAGCTATGGTCCACTCGCTGACAAAGTTTTTCGCATAGGACACATGGGCAGCCAGGCAAGACGTGATTTGGTGGAGCAAGGTATGGATATATTGGAGGAGGTATTGAAAAGAGATTGAGGCTCAGGGCTCAGGGCGCAAGGCGCAAGGCGATACTTTTAAAATTCGCAATCCGAAATTACTGAAGTGCCTAGTACTTAGTAATCTCTTGATAAACTCATTCTCGCCATTCGCTATACACCTGCTTACCATCGCCGGTAAGGATACGGATATCCATACCAGGGATAGTACCAGGGGTCGTAGTAGGGATAGGTGTAGGGCCTTGTGTATTCCACTTTCTTGGGCCAGAGATGAATTTCCAGAGATGCAACGACCAGATATTTATAGTTTATATTACCCAGTTTCTTTTTTTCGGCGCCAACAACCCTGCCGCCTACGGTGATTTTCCGCTCCTTACTGTAAACCGCCGGGTCGAGGAACTCTTTGGTTTGCACCAGGTAACGCCCTTTAGACAGGTCTGCTGATTTGGGGTTGTTTTGAGAGTCCAATGGGGCCTGTAATATGACTAGCAAAGTGCCATCCGCTTCGTTTACCGTCTCCAGTATATAACCTCCCAGAATCACAACTCGGCCCTTGTACTCGTCGGACCTTTGTTGAAGTTCTTCAAAGGGAACGGGAGCTGCAGCCTCATTTCTCAATTGTTTGGAGATTGCCGGGGAGCAGGAAGTCGAACCAACCACAGCCACCAACAGTGAGAAGAGTGGAAACGGCCATCCACTTAACCATCGTTTAACAGTTGTGAAACGCATCACCGATTTTAGGCTCCGAAAAAGCTAGGGATTTTAAAGCCCACCGAGTTCAATCTTTCTGCATTAGCCAATTGGTAATTATAACACGGTCTTGTTTCCTTTCACTCCTTAGGTCCCGGAAACTCCGTTAGTTGGGCTGGGCCAGAGTTTACTGAGGTTTCAGTGTTCAGGTT
>JASFEM010000098.1:0-12343 GCA_050124835.1 Syntrophobacterales bacterium
ACCTTTCTGGCGGGGGTGGAAGCGGTGCGGTGTGGTATCGCTCTTCCTGTTGGTTCGTTAAGCCAAATGGGGACCATCCGACTGGGAAAGCGGTTCGAATATCGCATTCCACGCATTATGGATTTTGTACCTCTTGCTAGACTGGACGACTTGGTCTTCGGCGGATGGGATGTTTTTGAGGATAACTGCTACGATGCAGCCCTTCAAGCCGGCGTACTCGAGAAGGAACATCTTGAGGCGGTTCGAACGTTTCTCGAGGGTTTACACCCCTGGCCGGCTGTCTTCAATCAGGCATTCGTAAAAAATCTTGTTGGTCCGAATATAAAACCGCAGACTTCTCACCTGGAACTGGTTGAGAGCGTAAAGACGGATATCGAAACCTTCAGACGCCAACACCATATATCACGTTGTGTTATGATCTGGTGCGGCAGTACAGAAGCTCACCTGAAACCCACGGACGTGCATAGTTCGCTGGCCAATTTTGAGGCGGGTCTAAAAAGTAACGACCCCAATATCTCGCCGAGCATGCTTTACGCTTACGCCGCTCTGACCAGTGGTATCCCATACATAAATGGAGCCCCCAATCTCACCGTGGATATACCGGCCATGGTAGAGTTGGCTGACCAGTGCCAGGTCGCAATCGTCGGCAAGGATTTCAAGACGGGGCAGACGTTGATGAAAACCATTCTGGCACCGGGATTGAAGGCGCGCATGCTAGGTCTCACCGGCTGGTACTCTACCAACATTCTCGGCAACCGGGACGGCATGGTCTTGGAAAATAAGGATTCGTTTAAAACCAAGGAGGAGAGCAAGCTCTCGGTTCTGGAAACCATTCTTCAGCCAGAAATTTATTCAGAACTCTACGGTGACTTCCACCACAAGGTGGTCATTAGCTACTACCCACCCAGGGGTGACAACAAGGAAGGATGGGACTGTATCGATATATTTGGCTGGCTCGGCTATCCCATGCAGATAAAGGTGGATTTCCTTTGTAGAGATAGCATATTGGCAGCACCCCTGGTGCTCGATCTGGTCCTGTTTATTGATCTGGCCAAGCGCGCCGCAATGGCGGGTATTCAGGAGTGGCTTTCTTTCTATTTCAAGAGTCCGCAATGTGGAGCCAACCTCTATTCCGAACACGATCTTTTTATTCAGTTGATGAAACTGAAAAACACCTTGCGCTACCTGATGGGTGAAGATCAAATTACCCATCTGGGGCTAGATTACTACTACCATCTCTAAGCCGGTTGAGCGCATAAATTTCCCTTTTAGTCCTGGTAGCACTTCAGCCCCATAGGGATTTTTTAATCCAGATAGCATTATTGAGAGTTCTAGTCAGATGAGTTTCACCGGCCCGGATACTTCGATACCCGAATGCATCTCGATTGTGGTACATTTAAACGGGTTACCATAATGGAAAGGAGGGAGATAGATGGCTGTGATTACTGTTACCAAGGACTTTGCTTCAGGGGGCAGAGAGCTTGGTCGGTTGATCGCCAAGAAGCTTGGCTATCATTATGTAGACAAATCTCTCTTTCAGAAGATTGCAGAAGATTTGCAAGTATCAGAAGGGACCTTGGAGTCTTTTGAGCAGAGCAGGGAGTACAGGATATCGAATCTCTTTTCCAATGCGTTCAGCACGAGTTACATTGAAAGAATCGTCGGGTACGACAAGACAGTGGTTGAGGAAAGCGACTATCAGAAGAGTTTGGAGAAACTCATACTCGGGGTAGCCGCAGAAGACAATGCGGTGATTATTGGACGGGCGGCATACTATTTCCTAAGAGATGTGGAGGACACCTACCGCTTTCGCGTCGTTGCTCCCATTGACTTACGCGCCAAATATGCGGTGGAAAGACTGGGCTTATCTCAATCCCAGGCTCGGAAAATCATAGAAAAGAAAGATAAGAATCAGGTCTGGTTTCGTCGTTCAGTCTGTGGGGAACTTTTTGACAGCCCACTTTTTTTTCATTTAACCGTGAACACGGGCGTAGTAGCCCTCGAAAAGGCTGTCGATATTATATTATCGGTGGTCAATGAGTGAACGAGGGAGATCGAATTTCGGAAACCAGGTTACAGTGGAATCTTCGTTGGGCCTGAATTCTTTGGTTGCCAACATGCAAACTGGTGCTGTTAGCGTTTCGGCATAAGGATTATTTCAATTCGTCGGTTTTGGCGACGGCCTGCCGCTGTGTCGTTAGATGCCAGTGGGCGGTAATAGCTGTAAGCGGTTGCTGAAAGCCTCTCTGGCTCGATCCAACCCTTCTCCTGTAGATAACGGGCCACCTCTATAGCCCTCGCAGCAGACAACTCCCAGTTGCTGGGATATTTGTCCATTAAAGCAAGGCCAATGGGGACATCATCCGTATGTCCCTCTACCACAACGTCCTGGTCTTTACTCTCCCTCAAAGAGTCTGCCAGTTCCAGAAGTACCTCTTTGCCCCTTTTGTTTATCTGGACACTCCCTGTATCGAAAAGAATCTTGTCGACCAAAATCACTTTCAGTTTGCCTTCTATTTCCTCAATTCTGATTTCTTGTGCCTCTATCTGATCTTTCAGGGATGATTCTATCTTCACCTTGGTCGCATGAAGTTGTCTGATAACTTTTTTCTGTTCTTCAATGGTCGAGTCTTTTTGATCAAGCGCTTGAGAGAGCTCCAAATTTTCATTCTTAATTTCCTTAAGTCTGCCCTGGAAATCTGCCAGGCTGTCAATGCACTTTTCTCTGCTTTCCTCAGTGTAGCTCAGTCTAGTTTCCGTGGTCTTTAACTTTTGCTGGGTGTCAGCGAGATTCGCTTCGAGCTGCAAATATTTCGTTCTGGAGACACAAGCCGAAAGCAGAAGTAATAGCAGACACAAAACAAACAACAACCGTCTTTCGTGCATAATCTCTACCCCCATGACACAATCTGTTCTTAAAACCGATCTGATGTCATTTACCATTTCATTGTCGAAATAACTCTCTTCTTATCCTTTATGCTAATCATAATATCTATTTCAAGGTAGCTAGGTGAATCATGAGGATAAGATAGTGAAATGATTGTTTTTAGTCAATAGTTGAAGTTTAGCCATATAATGCACCGTCTTCTTGCCCTTAAACCCATTTTTCCGACATTCCAATATTCCAAGATTTCTTAATGGGTTAATTAGGAAACACGGGCGGGGTCATGATGAGCGGTGTGGTTACATGTTGGCTGGCCTTTGGTATGAATTAGGTCACACTGAGTGAAGGGCAGGATACAGAGAATCCAGGCTCAGATCAAGCTGCGGAGAACCGGTTTGATCCTTCTAGCCTCGTTGGGGAGCAAACCCTTCGGAACATAGAAAGTCCCAAGTGATCGTGAAAATTGATAACGCGCACATGCCAGGTAATCTCCGTGACAGTATCTCTGGAGCAACTCAAATGCTTGAGATTGTGGGTCTATTTTATTCTGGTAAAACCAGCACTCACCTGATATGTCACACCGATTCATTTCGCCACCTCGATTTCAGGTCGACGTACAGGATGCCGGGCTTTCCGATGGAGCAACCCACGGAAAAATGGTGCTGATGAGGTGATCCATGCACCCCCCCTTATTGAATTAATGCAAGGGCTGTGCCTTTCTTGATCTATCTTGCTAAAGCCCTCTTGAGAGCTGCAATGTGAATGTCACCGGCGAAATGAACCGGGCTCTTTCCATGTATGGGATCCCAACCGGAGGGGTCTGCAGAGCAGAAAAATTGGGTCTCAAGGCCAATGCGAAATAGCGCTTCTTCCAGATCCATGCCCGCTATCCGTTTTGCCGCCTCCCAGGTAGCACCGCAGGGAGCTCCTCTAAGTACCTTGATGTGGACAACCTTTCCGTTGGTAACCTCCGCAGCGAATTCTGGCGCGCCAAATCGCTCTCCATAAAAGCCCAGGCCGACCTGCCGGGAAAGGCCGCATCAGGTCGGAGGGGTCAACGCCCATTTGACCCGCAACTTCTTACCGGATGCGATCAAAGGGATCTTTTTTTGCTGACAAGCCAAGGCAAGGTCATGAGACAGGTCTGGATGTTTAAAGAAATCCAGGACAAGGTCCGCCCGGATGTCTGGGGGTAGATATTCCCCGGTATCGTCTAGTATAGGTGGTAGAGGTAAATCTATGGAGATCAGATCGAGGGTAAAAAGTTTTTTTCCGTATTTTCGTATACCTTTTACTTTGCTCTCACCACTGCCATTCTGTTGAAATACAATAATTTTCTGACGAGCGTCCGTTACCTCCTCGAGGCCGGCTGTTTCCGATAAACGGTCATTTGCGCACTTCCCAGCACTCATTTATCATTTCCTCTCGAGACTCGGAGTTTGGCCTCCGTCGCATTGATCCCAGCCCATTTACCGGGAGTTTTTACCATTATCTATGAGTTAACGCATCACTTCTTACAGGCTAACAGGAAGCCCAGTTCCAAAGAATGTGAATTATATCATGAAAATGAAGGATTTTCTCTAGAGAGACAAGCGGCTGTGGTGGGTTAACCGCAAATAATCCACGCTCAGGCTTCAATTACTCTATTAGGAAGGATGATTACAGGTTTTGAATTTCTTTATTAGACCTGACAGTGTTCAATTCTCTATGAGCTTGGCTCTTATTTTCACTGCTGAAATGCGGCAATACCAGTCTTGCTGAGTTTACCTGGACACGATCTAGGTCGATGGAGCTGCTTTCTTATGCAGTTCTTTGATCTCCTGTACAATCTCTTCCCTATTGATGAGCCCCTTACGCTCCAAAACGTTCACCAAGGCATCCAGAGTAAAAACTTGAGACAAGAGGGCCTCTTCATAACTAACAAACTCGTTTGAACCTGATTCATCTGCCATATGGAGTCCTCCACTTTCGGCAAAACCTTACCTTTGTGGTGAGTCAACGGGATTGTTCTAAAAAACTACCAGGTGATTTTTCACCTACCGGGCAACTCTATAAGGTGTAAAAATGCTTCAGCGCTCATCTTGAAATGGACTTTGCTCCAAAAAATCGAAGCTCTCTACAGCTAGCTGCCGTGAACTTCAATTTCTTCTATAAGCTCTGACACTGTATCGTAAATGTACTGGCGGTCTTTATCGGAGATTTCAACGAATCTCACTCCCATGCCCAGTGCCAATACCTTACCCGTCCATATGACCTCAGCAGTAATGTTGAGGACCGGACTATCTGGGGGTTTAATGGTTAAAGTGACGATTTCACCAAGGTTCGCTGTTTCATCACAGTGTATGTACGCACCACCGACGCCTAGATTTCTCAGCTTGGCCTCTATAAAACCCCGGGTTGTCTTTACCGTAACAGGCCATCTGATCTCAGCTCTAGGGTAACTGCGTCTATCGGAATCGACAGCCATAATCCCCCCCCTTCTTGAGATTGTTCTTTCCACCAGTCCTTGTACAACACCTGGAGTTTTCAAACAATGATTTTATTTGAATTTAGGTAAGCTTGTTTTTTCCTCGTAGGTCCTGGCTCAATGGTTTTGCCTGTGCGGAAACTCCTTGGGTTTGGAATGATGAGATGTTGGAATAATGGAATAGTGGACATGAAATGTCTTGGCTAGCCGAGGAAACCTTTTAGGAATGAAAGCCGGAGAGGGCAAAAAAAAGGCCCCTTAGCAAATCAGATCGGATAAGAGCTTGTGCTGCGGGGCCAATTCGGGAGGGGATCGCCCTCCGCTATAGGACTGAGATATTTACAACAATGGCCTTCCTGTTGTCAAGAAAAAAATTGAGAAGAATCGCACATAACCCAAGATAATACCGGTGACTGCCTCTTATCCTCTAAAGGACCTGCCCATTTTAACCTCCTCCCAGAAAAGGGAGGAAGGTGACATTGTCCTTGTTTTCGAGGATTCTATCCAAAGAGGAAATCTTGTTGTTTACCGCCACAAAAAGCCCGTTTTCGGGAAATGGAAGTTCCGGGTAGGATGCTTTGATATAAGCCAAGAGGTCAGCAACTCGCGTAGCCTTTGACAGTGGAATCCGGATTTTCTCGGCACGGGCCTGAGCCCGCTGCAAACCTAAAAAGGAAACTGATACATACATGATTCAAACCTTGAAGTTGGGTTTGTCAGGTCAGTTGGTAATGTCGCGGCGACTTATAAGTAGCTGTCAAAAATTCGAAATCCGAAGCACGAAGCACTAAACAAATCCAAATGTTCAAAGCACAAAATTTAAAACTAGACTACAGAGCAATTTTTGGGAAGAGGTCTACTGTTTTTAGCATTTGAATTTTGTATTTTGAATTTGTTTCGGATTTCGATATTCGGATTTCGGATTTACTGCTACCCTAGCCGGGGCAAAGTGTCTCCGATAGATTCATTAAGGCTCTAAAACACCGTAAGCCCGTAGCAGACCCTCTGCCTTCTCATCGAGGAGATCAAATTTTTCTAAAGTTTTCGGCAAGGGCACCGCGTCCGAATTATATCCCTTGGCCTCGTATACCACATCGCACAGCTTTTGATAGGCTTTCTGCCTGAGCTTCACCAAGGTCTGGTGCCTATCTTCAGGAGAAGCCGGGAGGGAGTCGTTTTCCCCGAGATGCTGCCTCAGCCAATCGTCGTAATATTCACTGCGTGATTGGTATTCATTGAAATAAGCCGGTCCCATGGCTCTCAGGGGTATTTGATCGAAAACTCTAGTCCCTTTGCCCTGGCGCAAGTTTATCATTTTCTGTAAGAGATGCAACCGCTCAGAGTCATTAAGAATATCCTGCACGGTCTTGTTCTTGCCAACGGTAGCGCCGTAGTATTGGGCGTAATATTCAAGGGTCGGCTGATTCTGAGAGGGGTTATCCGTATTGGCAGCATCGGGATGCCGTACATCGATCCAGGGTAGCTTGCAGAGGCCTACAGCGTTGAACCAGGTGCGGATCAACGGGAACCACTTTAGGGCATTTGCTTTCATCTCAAATGTGGGTATCTCGTTGTGAACCAGATCGATGAAGATAAGCCAGGCCTCATCATGTTGGGGACCTTTGAGGGAAAATCCATAGCCACCCTGCTGGGCCAATGACTCCTTGCAGAGGTACATGGAAAACTCCAACCCCTTGACTTCCATCCCGAACTTATCTAATTCGGCCAGGGTCTCTTCTTTAGAGGCGGCTGTCTTGGCTGCATACCTTTCCGCTACCCATCTCTTCGCTCGGTTTACTCCCTGACCGCATGTCTTTCCCAGTCCTTCCCCCCTGCCAGTTTCATGAAGAAGACGATCAGCTGACTCGATATTGCCCCAGGATAAATCATAGCCAGTGTCTTCTATGGATAGAAAACCTCGCTGGAAGCACTCCATGAGAAAAGAGGCAGTTACCCCCATGGAGATTGTGTCTAAGCCGTAGTCGTCGCAATACCAGTTATATTCCATTATGTAGTGTGGATCGAAGATCCCTTGACTGGTTACAGCTGCGACGGTTTCATATTCAGGGCCGTCAATACCTACTCTGCTGCCCGCCTGTGGCCCTCTGGTCAATTCCACATCCTCAGCCCCTTTAGCGCAGGCCAGGTTGCAGCCCAAATAGCAGCCGTCAGGAACTTCCTTGTTGAAGTAGCGATCGAGAAAAACATCAGCGAAGACCGCAGGCGCATCCTGATGCTGGCCATACTGATAGTTGTTTACTGGCAGCAGATGAAACTTGTTCATATATTCAGCCAAAACAGGGGTACCCCAGGCGCTTAGGTGAAGCTGCTTGGAGTCTTGCTGGCTGATGACCGTTTTCAGTGCTGCCCCTGCCTGCTGAACACCTTTCTTGTCTACGGGATTGTTAGCTTTGACGCGGGGCTGACTGGAACGGACGATCACCGCTTTTAAGCCCTTAACGCGCATAACGGTGCCTGTACCCCCTCGCCCGGCCTGCTTGCTGCGCAATCGGCCCCGTCTCCTGTCATAGAACAGGCTGTTTATTATCCCGAATCTGGCGTGTATAGCGCCGCTGCCGGTAGTTACGGCAGCTAGATTGTCCGCAAGATTACCGCCATTGAATTCTTTTAGGAGGGCCTCACCATAGTTGAGCCCCCCAAGATCAGTCTCCCCGCCATATGCAGGGGCCTGAGCAATACTGATGGTGGATTCATCGCCATCCACAATGACTACCACTTCTTTGTCTGCAATTCCTTGAACTGCCAGGGCGTCAAACCCGCACATTTTTAATAGCGGCGCAAAGTGTCCGCCAATATTTGAATCGATGAAGGTATCGGTCAGGGGAGAAATTGTCCCAACAACGAACTTGCCGGTGCCCGGAAATCTCGGTTCGTTACAAAGCGGTCCGCCAGCCATAACCAGAATATTTTCCGGGCTGTCGTAGCGGGTTTCCTTGGTAGTCCTGTCCCAGATCATTTTCATGGCGTAACCGCGGCCGCCCACGTATTTATCTTTGAAATTGGGCTCCACTTTCAAAATTGATATGGTCAGGGAGGATAAATCCAATTGCAATATCCTGTCAGTATATCCGCCCTTAACGGGCGCGGCTTCGTATCTGATTGAATCGAGTATCTGCATCCGTTTCCTTTTCGCTATTGACTTGATATGGACACTGGCAACCGCTAGTTCTCTCATACAGTCCGTTGACCACGGGCAGCATAAAGCAACCTAACCACCTAGGATAAAAAGGCTGAGTTTGGTCGGTTATTGTTTGCTGGGAGAGAACGAGGGGTCCCTTGGTTTTGTGACAAAATGATACAAGCGCATCTTCTATAGGAAAATCCATATATTGTCAAGGTATTTATGTGATTTGCGTTCCCCCCTTTTTCTTTTTTAGATTTGTCAGTTTTGGCAGGAAAAAAATAGGTTTGCCTATCGATAAATACCGTTGTTCATTGAAGGGTATGCCCATATCCAGGTGCACAATGGCATACATGGATCACCCAGCAGGTCAAATATTGGCAATGATCCGGATATTGCAACCGTCTGCCGTAACCATCATCCCCGCACAGTAACGCCGTTGTTATTCTTTATTCCGGCTCGTTTTACCATCAATATTCCTGTATCAGCATATTTCCTAGCAGATTTGAACCGTTCCGGCATGTATCTTGCTCTATCTCACTTCTGTTTCCAGCATCATTGGCGCTCTTTCTTTCTCCATCGACTGAGTGGTCGAAGTACAGATAATGGTGGGGAGAGTAACAGCAAAATAGTAAGCCCTCCTCGATTGTTGGGGGCGTAGGAAGGTAAACGTTTTGATCTAGCGGCTTGAACACTCCCAGTGTCGTAGGAGGGGGGTCTCAAGGAAGACGGAGAATACGTTCTCTTTGGGAGTTCAAAATTACGATCACCCGGAGAGAAGGGAGGATATAAATTATGATTTTTGATCCCATTCTAGGCTGGTTTTCCAATGATCTGGCCATCGATCTGGGTACAGCCAACACGCTTGTTTATGTGAGGGGCAATGGCATCGTACTGGACGAACCCTCTGTGGTGGCAGTGCGCCGGAATGGTCGGGGAGCCAATAAAGTTCTTGCTGTGGGCCATGAGGCCAAGATGATGTTGGGGCGCACTCCCGGTAGCATTGAGGCAATACGTCCAATGAAGGAGGGCGTAATTGCCGACTTTGAGGTGGCCGAGGCAATGCTCCGACATTTCATCAAAAAGGTGCACAATCGCCGCAGTTTGGTAAGGCCGCGTATAATCACGTGTGTTCCCTCAGGAATTACCCAGGTGGAAAAGAGAGCGGTGAGAGAGTCAGCAGAGTCAGCCGGTGCCCGGGAGGTGTTTCTGATTGAAGAACCCATGGCTGCTGCCATCGGCGCCGGCCTGCCTATTACCGAACCCACTAGTAACATGGTGGTTGATATCGGTGGTGGCACAACGGAAGTGGCAGTAATCTCTCTGGCTGGAATTGTTTACAGCAAATCGGTGCGAGTAGGTGGTGACAAGATGGATGAAGCCATCTGCCACTACATCAAAAACGAGTACAATCTCCTCATAGGCGAGCCGACCGCAGAATTGATCAAGACCACCATAGGCAATGCCTTCCGGGGCGATAAAATGGAAGAAATGCAGATCAAAGGGCGGGATCTGGCCTCCGGCATTCCCAAGATAATAAGCATTGACTCTGACGAGATTCGTCAGGCCATAACTGAGCAGATCAAGTCCATAGTGGAGACGGTAAAAACGGCGCTTGAGCAGACGCCACCTGAGCTGGCTGCTGATATTGTGGATAATGGCATAGTTCTGACCGGGGGAGGCGCACTTCTGAAAAATCTTGATAAGCTGCTTCGCGAAGAGACGGGTCTTCCCATCACCGTAACCGATGAGCCCCTGTCCACTGTTGTCCTGGGATCCGGAAAGGCTTTGGACGAAATGGAAACTCTCAGGGATGTCATGATATAGTGCAAGCGTTCCGGCACGCTTTCAAAAAAGGCTGCCTTCAATCAACAGGGGGAAGAATCTGGATGTGAAGTATCGCTGAGATGAAGCTTATGGTGCGGACCAAATTACATCATCCCCCTCACCTCTAATTGTGAAGCTTGGTCTGCCATCTTCACTGATCGTCAAGAGTGCAATTCCCTTCTCACCAGTCATCCTGAATTGTGGTTCTCCATCTTTTAATTCCAGGGTGAGAAGCTCCGCATGGCTCGTATCATAAAAACTCATTAACGTGCTTTCTGCTGACGCCGAAATCGCAATCCGCTCATTACCATCTACGTCTGCGAAGCTTAATTGCTGGGTCACCATTTCATAGGCAGTGACCCTCGATGTGCGTATTTCATATTGAAGTTGTCTCAATTTGCCAAGGACAAAAGCTGCGGCGACAAAGATCAGCGCCGGCAATATGAACGTTCTTGTCTGTACGCTCAGACGGTCATAATAGCCACCAAGGAGCATGAAGAAAATGATTAGTGCTAATAACTTTGGCCAATCTTTCTTGACAATCATCTGACCCTCCTCCCGGAAAGAACGGGGATTCATTTTTCATGACTATGATTCATTGGGGCTAGGGCATCCGCCGTCGTTACGCCAAGGCGTAACTATGGCGGACAAGTAGGGCATAGAGCATGAAGATAGGGGCACAGGGCGCAGGGCGCAGGGCACAAGGGAACTGTCTTCTGTCTCCTGTCTTCTGTCCTCTGACGTCCGAACTCTGCCTGCTGTCTGCTGCTGGCTACACATGCTAGGTACCCTTCGTATAGTTTTTCCTGACTCCTCATATAATCTTCCACACTTCCCTCCTTAACAAAACGGCACCTTTTGTCAACAGAAAACGGTAAAGGGTGAAGGGTGAACAGATTAGCTTGGCGTTCTGCATGAGTTCTCCCTTCACCGTTCACTCTTTACTGCTCACACTTTACGCTTTACCATTTACCCATCACCAATCGCTATTTCATTTCACAAAAATCGGTGCGACATAGTTTTCTTGCCCGAATGATAAGGTTAGATTTATATAACTGAAACTGAACCAATAGTCTCTTGGGTTGTCAGACTTGTCGATTTTGACAGGTTTGTCCGAGGGGGGCAATTATGTATATAGACGAGCACGTTACTCCAGACAACATTGAAGATTTAAAAGAAAGTCTAGGCGATTTTGACTATGTGGAAGAGATCGAAGTTGGTGATGTTATCTCAGTACTGGAATGTGGCGAAAGTTATAGAATCATCATTTGGGAGAATCGGTATGAAGAGCGCAACGCGGTCATCGATTTCGGCGATGATTATATATGGGGGAAATGGGATGGCGTCAGGATAACAGTAGAGTATGGCGATGAGATACTCGCTTATGATATTGATGGTGACTGCAAGTTTTTGGGCGTCATGTGAGAAAATTCAATATAAGAATCAGGGAACTGGCAGTCGGAAGATTTCTATCCGCGGGAACAGGATTACCCCAGGTAATCGGAACGACTGTTTAAATTAATTCGGAGGACCGGCTCTCAAACGTTGACCAAGCGCATTCCCGCCTCTGGATAGCGCGTGCCAGCGGCAACGTTTTTAGGTGCGATGGCATCGATTCGGTTCAGGTCTTCTCGAGTCAGTTCAACATTCAAAGCTGCCAGGTTTTCTTCCAAATAAGTTATCCGTTTTGTTCCTGGAATTGGAACAATATCCTCTCCCTGGGCCAGCACCCACGCCAGAGCAAGCTGAGCGGGAGTACACCCTTTTTCAGCTGCCATTTCCTGGATTTTTTTTACAAGTCGAAGGTTGCGATGGAAATTCTCCCCCTGAAATCGTGGTGAATGACGTCGCCAATCGTCTTCCGCCAGATCATCGAGGGTATGGATCTGGCCAGTAAGAAAACCTCTTCCCAATGGACTGTAGGAAACAAATCCAACACCAAGTTCACGACATGTTGGAAGAATGTCATCCTCCACATCTCGGCTCCAGATAGAGTACTCAGACTGTAACGCGGCAATTGGGT
>JASFEM010000099.1:0-12261 GCA_050124835.1 Syntrophobacterales bacterium
ACTTTTTTCCTGGCACGGCTTGGTCTTGTAAATGCAGAGTTGCTCCGCAGTAAGCAGAAGTATGCCATTTTGGTGATTTTCATGTTAGCCGCTATTTTAACGCCTCCGGATGTTGTCACCCAGGTAATGATGGCCGGACCACTGCTGATTCTATACGAATTGAGCATCTGGATAGCCAAGGTTTTTGGCAGAAAGCCACTGGACCTCGAAGAAGAGGAAGAAGCGTCAGCGTAGCCTTCAGGCATAGGTCTGAAGGCTTCTGGTAATCAGCAGTTTATTCTATTCCTTGCGCCTTGGGTCTTATGCCTTGTGCCTTGGGCCGCAATGTTCCTTAATTCCGTAGTCTAATCTGCTCACAGGTGTTTTTTACTGCTCACTTCGTAACGCACAGGCTTATACAGCTTGACAAAACTTTCACATGCTGATATAGAGCTTGACATATGGGATTCCTGATTCAGCCCAATCATACCGAGTGGGCTGAATCTTTGTTGGAACATAAATACGTAAGTTGCTGTCAGTATGAAGAGAAAGGGGGTGGAACTTCACCATGGGTAAACGTTTCCTTACAGTTCTAGCGGTAGCGGTATTGATGGGTACTGTAGTTCTCCTAGGCTTGAGCGGTGCGGCCCAAGAGGCACCAGACACCTTCGTTATCAAAGCAACGCTTTGGAAAGAGCACACCAAAAGCGGAGTAGAATTTTCGCACAAAAAGCATGCCACGGAATACGGCGGCAAGTGCACCGACTGTCATCACGTGTACAAAGATGGGAAAAACGTTTTCAAAGAGGGCGACAAAGTCCAAAAATGCCAAGAGTGTCACAATGAGCCCACGATTAAAGGCGAGAAGAAGCTGCCCGATGCCCAGCAAAAGCTTAACCTGAAACTAGCTTTTCACGGCAACTGTCAGGGCTGTCACAAAGACCTGAAGAAGAAAGACAAGGCGAAATACGCTAATATTCCCACCACCTGTATCAAGTGCCATCCGAAAGAGTAGTAAATGCAATAACAGCTCGTGATCGTTTTGCAGTGTGGGTTCGAAAGCATTTAAAAAGCCGGAGGCCAAATTAGGCCTCCGGCTTTTTTCATAGATACTAGATACTGGATGCTAGATGCTCGATACTTCATTGGGTACTGGTACGTACCCATCTAGCATCTGGAATCTAGAATCCAGAATCTAGCAGCTAGACTTCCTCAACTGTAATCGCATCAAATTCACAGACCTCTATACAACTCTCACACCCCAAGCACTCATCTTCATTTACCGGCTCTGCCCTGCCCTCAATTAGTTCGTAAACGTCCACGGGACATACATCCACGCACTCACCGTCACCCGTACACTTATCCTTGTCCACAGTTACCTTCCACATTTGGTCGTTTCCTCCCAGAAATCAAAGCCGGAACTCCCTTGCGGAACTCCGGCTACTGATCTTTAATAGAAATCAGATATGGTTCTTACTAAAATTGCTATACCTCTTCAACTGTAATCGCCTCAAACTCGCAGACCTCGACGCAGCTCTCGCAGCCTAAACATTCCTCGGCGTTCACAGGGTCGGCCTTGCCATCAACCATTTCGAACACATCCACAGGGCATACTTCAACACATTCCTCGTCGCCGTCGCACTTTTCCTTATCCACAGTTACTTCCCACATCTGCTGACTACCTCCTGCCGGACCTAGTTGACCTTTTCCTCTAGTTCGACCAAATTGCCAAATACTGCCCACCCTCACCCAAAACATGCAGCTGTAGAGGCAGGATAGATTGGAGGTTGTTGATTCCCTAACATTCTGTCTTAAAGCTTAGGGATTCGGCTTGTTCTTTTCAACAGCCGCTATACTTCTTCGACCGTAATCGCCTCAAACTCGCAGACCTCGACGCAGCTCTCGCAGCCTAAACATTCCTCGGCGTTCACAGGGTCGGCCTTGCCATCAACCATTTCGAACACATCCACAGGGCATACTTCAACACATTCCTCGTCGCCGTCGCACTTTTCCTTATCCACAGTTACTTCCCACATCTGCTAGTCACCTCCTTAATGCGCTTTCAATTAAATCTAATTTCTGCTTTTTGCTACTTTGGGCTCTGCCGGATTTCGGAAAATATAGATACTTCTCCTGTCCTAGTCAGGAGCTTAGACAAGTACAGAACACTGTAATGGCTATAATATAAAGGATGGACAAAACAGCCGGAACTTCTTTTGTGAGATGCCAATTCCTAAGATCTTCTCCAAGGCAACTTGGTGCTGTTGCTCGCTAGATCTCTTCTACTGTGATCGCGCCTTCTTCACAGACCTCAACACAGCTCTCACATCCCTCGCATTCATCCATATTCACCGGCTCGGCTTTACCGTCAACCATTTCAAGGACATCCATCGGACAGATATCCACACATTCCTCGTCGCCCGTGCACTTTTCCTTATCTACAGTTACTTGCCACATGGATTGGTCACCTCCTGATTTAGTGGATTCTCCTTACTAAAAGGTGGGCTCAAAAATTAGAGTAAATCAATAGTGAAATTAAGATGTTAGGGACACAAAATAGCCATGCTTCTACTCGGCGCTAAATATATCGTGAAGATTTTCTTTTGTCAACCTTTTGTGAAGAATTTTGCAAAAAACAATCATGGTCACCTCAAGGTGACTGTCCGTGGTCCGTTGAGTAAAAGGCATAGGGCATGGAGCATAGGGCATAGAGTAATGACGAAGGTTTCAGTGTTCAGGTTTCAGCTTTCAGCCAAAGAAATCCACAACCCCAAATCCGAGATCTCACATCTCAAATCCATATCCCAAATCCGCAATCCGAAATCCGCAATCATTTGCCTGCCTGCTGAAAACGCCTACTCCCAATTTTTGAACAGATTTGATACAACGGACTACGGACCACTGACTACGGACAACCTGGAGGAGCCATGATCAAATTCAACGGAATTAACCACTTGGCTATGGTGACCGGCGACATGGATAAGACCATACGTTTTTGGCGGGATCTATTGGAACTGAAGTTGGTCGCCGGACTCGGCAAACCTGGCTACAGGCACTATTTCTTCCAAATCTCCGATAACGATCTTCTTGCTTTTTTCGAGTGGCCCGGGGCAGAGCCCGTAGAAGAAAAAGATCATGGATACCCGGTGGCGGGCCGCGTCATCTTTGACCACATCTCCTTTGGTGTGGAAAGCATAGATGATCTCTTTGAAATAAAGGACAGACTTGCGGCTGCTGGGTTTTGGGTCTCGGAAGCAATCGACCACGGCTTCATTCATTCCATCTACTCATTCGACCCCAACGGCATTCCTATCGAATTCAGTTACAACGTCGAAAGCCTCGATATTCGCAAAAGTCCAAGGATGGTGGACTCCTCCCCATCAACTGTTGCCCTTGAAGGACCCGAGCCGCAGCCGGAGCACTGGCCTGAAGTAACAGAACCCACCCCACCTGAAGAAAGAAAAGTTTACCCTGGGGAGGGGCGGGAGTTGGTCAGGGAGGAGAAGAACGTATGGTAATTGCGGATTGCGGATTTCGGATTGCGGATTTCAGAAGGCAGAGAGCATCCGCCGTCGTTACGCCAAGGCGTAACTATGGCGGACAAGTAGGGCATGGAGTCAGGAGTCAGAATCCAGAAGAAAAGCAATTATAGTTGAGTTCCTTTAGTCCCCGTCTCGCCGTTTCTCCCTCTCTCCGCGTCACGTCGCGGTGCCTGGTGCCTAGTGCATAGTGCCTAGTTAAATGAGCGGGCGAGAGGTAAAAAAAGGCTCATGCTGAAACGGCATGAGCCTTTTTTTTGAATAGACGCTGAGGTGGTTTGCTTAAGCTAAGAAGCTATCTCCTCTTTAATCGAGACGGCTATTTTGTAAAGAATCGTAAGGACGAGAAACCCAGTAGCCCAGACGCCAACAGTGATTGCCAGCTCGGGAATTGTGGGCACATATTCCGTTATGGTCTCCAAGGGGTTGGGGATGAAACCGGTGATGACCAGGGTAACTCCTTTTTCGATCCACAAGGAGATGAAAACCAGCACGCATGCGATTGCCAGAGTTTTCTCGTTCTCACGGATCGGGGGGCAGAGCAACATGAGCGTGGCGATGACTGCAAGGATGGCAAAAGCCCAGGTCCAGGGAACGAGACCACTGTGACCATGCAGGCCCACAAACTGATAGACAAACGCGTGCATGTGCCCGGGTATCTGACTGTAGAATACGGTGAAGAGCTCCAGCAGCACGAAAAATATGCTGATGATCATGGCATACAACACCGTCTTGGACAGTGTCTGGATGGCCTTTTTTCCGGGGTCGAAGTTGCTAACCTTCCGCACCAGGAGACACAAAAGAATCAGAAGGGCCGGACCAGATGCAAAGGCAGAACCCAAAAAGCGGGCCGCCATAATAGCGGTGAGCCAGAAGTGCCTTCCCGGCAAGCCCGCATAGAGAAAGGCAGTGACCGTGTGGATGCTAACAGCCCAGGGTATGGAAACATAAATGACAGGTTTGATCCACTTGGGCGGTGGCACCTCTTTACGCTCAGCACTCAACACTATCCATCCGATAACAATATTCAGAAACAGGTAACCGTTCAAGACAACCATGTCCCAGAACAAAACGGAGTTTACGGTTGGGTGCAGGATAACGTTGAGCATCCGCATGGGCTTGCCCAGGTCCACCAGGATGAACATCAAACACATGGAGACGCAAGCCACCGCAAGAAACTCCCCCAGGATAGTGACCTTGGCATATTCCTTGACGTTATGCAGGTAGTAGGGCAGGACGACCATTACTGCCGAGGCTGCAACTCCGACCAGAAAAGTGAACTGGGCGATGTAGATGCCCCAGGAAACGTCCCTGTTCATACCGGTTACAGTCAAGCCTTTTGTGAGCTGGTACAGAAAGGCGGTGGCACCTATCCCGTGAAGACCGAACAAAACCAACACCAACAACCAATATTTCTTGCTTCCCTTCAGAGCAGTCTCAAGCATAAGCACCTCACACTATGTAGTAGACATTGGGATTGGTCCCAAGTTCTGGTTTACGCCGAATGGTAAAGTGCTCGTGTAGCAACTTCCGCACTTCCGAGTTGGGATCTTCCAAGTCACCAAAAACAATCGCCTTTGTATCCTTAACCGCCTCGACACACGCCGGAATCTGACCCACTGCCAAACGTTCAGCGCAGAGGTTGCATTTTTCCACCACCCCTTTGCCCCGTACTGGATATGTGGGATTGGGCGGCTCATTCTCCTTCCAGTAAGTATTCTTGGCATCTCTCCAGTTGAAACTTCGAGCCCCGAAAGGACATCCGGCCATACAGTAGCGGCAGCCAATGCAGCGATGCTGATCCATCATCACAATCCCGTCCTCCCGCTGCCAGGTAGCCTTGGTGGGACAGACCCTGCAGCAAGGGGGATTGGCGCAGTGGTTGCAGAGCACCAAAAAAGGCTTTTCTTCAATTTCTTCGGCGAGGTAGGCGTGCTCCTGCCCCGGGAAGACGTGTTCATACTTGTCTGTCCAGATCCATTTGATCTCTTCCTCATGCCCATCATAGTCAGGAACGTTGTGGACCCGGTGACAGGCCTCTATGGCCTTCTGGGTGGTCTCCTCATCAAGCTTATTCACATCCACCACCAGGGCCCATCTCTTTCCCACCAAACCCTCTGGGGTAGGGGTGTAAGTGGGCTCGCCTGTACCAACCATGGCCATCAGATCCACCGACGAAACCGTTCCCAGACCCAGGGTGGAGATTCCGAGTATCTTCAGGAAGCGTCTTCTGCTCCTCTCCATCACTATTTCTCCTTCGGCTCAATATGGCATTCCCAGCAGTAAGGGCTGACTCCAGCATAGTTGTGGCATTGATCGCAAAATTTGCTCTTGTTGTTGTGGCACTCCATGCAGGTATTCTGCAAACTAACCGTATACTCTTTACCATTGGTGGCAACGTAGATTCGTTTGCCATTGCGAACAGCCTCGTCCCGCCATTCGTTGAGCATTTGCATGTGGGATTCCACCATGTGCTCCTTGGCTTCCACACACAGCTTCGCCTCCTTCGCCTTCGGCGAAAGCTCAGGCTCAGGCGGCGGGCCGGATTTCACCAAACCGTACAGGAAGGGTGAGGCGAAAAACAGAACAAAGATAACAAGCCCTGTGATAATCTTTCCTTTGTTATACATTATTTTTCAACCTCCGCTTCTTCTTCCGCTGCCTCTTCCACAGTTTCTTCGGCAGTTTCCTCGACAGCTTCTTCAGCTGCTTCTGCCGCTACTTCTGCCGCTACTTCTTCGGCGGCTTCTAGAGTTACTTCCAAAGCTTCTTCTACAACTGCTTCTTCCTCTTCCTCCTCGACCCAGGGGAATTCCTCGCCGCGGAGATTCATGGTTCTCTTCTTCTCCCCTTCCAGGATGAGTGCATTACCTAATAACTCGTGTATGCCACTGACCTCCACCTCGGGAGTCCAATAGTCCACTAGGGCTTGCAGGGTTGCGCGATCAATGGCGCAGATGCAGGACATCAAGTTCACCTCGTGCTTTTCGTGGACATACTGCAAAGCACTTGCCCTGGGTAAGGCCCCTCTCATCCGCAGATCCATGATTTCATCTGTGTTCAAGCCGGACCCACCGCCACAGCAAAAGGTCTGCTCCCTGATGGTATTTATTGGCATTTCGTGGAACTCATTGCAGATGTTGTCTATGATATACCGTGGTTCTTCGAAGAACCCCATGCCCCGGGCCGTGTTGCAGGAGTCATGGAACGTTACTTTGTATTGATCATTACGGCTCGGATCCAGGTTTAATTTGCCGTGTTTGATAAGATCCGCGGTAAATTCACAAATGTGAACCATTTTATGGGATTTGGCGTTTTCGAAAACGGTACCGGTGAGGGGAGATTTGGGCAACTCCAGGAAGTCAGCCGGGCCATTCATGGTGTCCATGTACTGATTACACACCCGCCACATATGACCGCACTCTCCTCCCAAAATCCACTTCACTCCAAGCCTTTTCGCCTCAGCATACATCTTGGAGTTGAGCCTCTTCATCATCTCGTGGGAGGTGAAGAAACCAAAGTTTCCGCCCTCTGAGGCGTAAGTGCTCCAGGTGATGTCCAACCCCATCCCCTCAAGATAGTGGAAGAGCATGAGGTAGCCCATGGCCGTGAAGGTTCCCGGGTCAGCGAAAACATCACCGGATGGGGTGATGAACAGGATCTCGGCTCCTTTCCGGTTGAAACTGGGCTCGGGCAAGATACCGGTTACCTCCTCGATCTCCTCACAGAAAAACTCCAGCATGGAGTGGTAGGCGTGGGGTTGAATGCCCAGGTGGTTGCCGGTGCGGTAACAGTTGGCAACAGGACCCATGATCCAGTCTATGTTGCACCCTAAAAGGTTCAACAACTCCCGACCGATGATGGTTATTTCAGCCGTGTCAATGCCGTAGGGGCAGAACAGGGAACAGCGGCGGCACTCGGTACATTGGAAGAAATAGTAGAATAGCTCCTTGAAGACATCGTAGGTGAGTTTTCTCCCGCCCGCGACCTTGCCAAGGATCTTTCCTGCGGTGGTAAATTCGCCGCGATAAATGGACCTGAGAAGCTCTGCCCTTAGCACCGGCATGTTCTTGGGATCACCCGAGCCAATGAAGAAGTGGCACTTGTCTGCACAGGCGCCACACCTGACACAGATGTCCATGAAGATCCGGAAAGTGCGGTACTTGCCCAACCGCTCCCTCATACCTTCAAGAAAAATCTCTTTCCAGTTATCCGGAAGCTTCCAGTCTTCGTCGCCAGGCGACCAAGGGCGGGGATTGGGGAGGCCCACAACTTCATGGTCTTTGGGCTTCGAACCATAGCACCACCTGCCTTCTCTTAATTCGGCAGGCGTGTCCATCCACCCCTTTTTGGGAGGGGTATAATCCACTCGAGAGAGTTCTTCTGGGGGGGCAACCTTTGCCATTTCTACTCCTTTTCAACTGGGAGTCCAACTTCTTTCATCTTCTCCCTGAATTCCTCTTCGTACTCATCGTATGTGTGAACCTTCACTGGATAGTTCCACGGGTTTATGTGCCTCTTTGCCCGGTTGTCATTGGGCATGTTTCTCGTGGGACTCATGAAAACCCCACCTGCGTGCATGAGTTTACTGAAGGGGAAGTAGGCGATCAAAACTGACAGCAAAAACAGGTGGATGAAGAAGATAACGCCAATCCCTTCTGGAATGGTTGGACGAAAACTAAACAACCCGACGATCAACTCCTTGACGCTGGTGAGATCCACCCTGAGAAAATATTTCATCAGAATTCCTGAGCCTGCCAGGGCGATGATCAGAAAGAGGGGAAAGTAGTCGGAGGGAAGGGAGATATAGCGGAGTTGCGGCACGGCAAGCCTTCTGAGTAGAAGGTAGATCGCCGCCAGCAAGAGTACAATGCTGCTCAGCATGAGCCGAGGCAACCCTATCTCCATAAAACCGTCCACACTGTCCAATAGCGTCACAAAGCCGGGAACTGGTTCCATAAAAAGCCGAAAGTGTTTTATGAATACCACCAGAAAGGCATAATGAAAGGCCAGAGCTGCCACCCAAAGCCACTTGTTGGAGCCGTAGCTCACCTTTGCTCCTTCCCTCAGTTCCACCCTCGTGTTCCTGAACAAAGAACGAAAGGCCAACACCTCGAGGGCCATTCTGCCAATGACACCTCCCGTGCTGGAAGGGTTGTCAAGGGGATTCGATTTGATCCAGGGAAGACTTTTCATCTGCCCCCCGGTGGTGGGAATTTTAAAGGGTACCGGAGTTTTACCCCATTGAACCACCCGCCAAATGAAGCCACCGATGAAAATCAGCACGGCCAGGTAGGGGATAACGATCCCAAAGAGATATTGGCCGGCTCCTTGCGCCCCCACCCAGGGGATCAACACGAGTGCTATAACCGCAAAGAAGGAAACCCAAATGCCCATTTCCAGTTACCTCGCTTCAAAATTTGTGCTGCACACTTCGGGATCTTCCTCTTTTTCGGGAATCCCGCATATTTTGTTTGCCCTCTCTATTAACCTACTAACGCTTCTTTTGACTTCCTTCACCCTGACTTCGTAGATTTCCTCCCGGCACTTCATGTAAATGTCCAATGTCAGGAGAGCCATTTTATCTATCGCTTCCTCGAATATCCAAAGTTCATCAGAGAGTTGGCCTTCACGAATCTCTTCACCTAACTCCTCCCTCACGAGCCTCTTCAAGTCGAAGATAAAAGCTACGGCTTGAGAAGGAGTGAATTCCTGAACAGCCCTGACTCTGATAATGTTATCTAGGAAAGGCGAAACCTCTTCCACCTCTGCATCATCGAGAATCTGGCTAAAAATACCCTCGATTCCAATGGTGATTCGGTGGGCGACCGGATTATCAAACCGGTCTTTCTTTGTTCGCAAAAACTGCTTGGTATCGGCGGGATAGGTTTCCAAAATGGAATCGAACCAACGACTCAGGATGGCAGACTTTTTTTCCTCTAGGAGCTTTTGTAGCTTCATATAACTTCTTTTAATCAAGAGAGGAAAAAGGGTATCTTGTAGGGATAAGGCTCAAGCGGTGAAGGCTTCTGACCGTCACCTTCCCAACTTTGTGCCAATTGTAACATACTTGAGTTGGAGATTCTACCAACTCAACCGAAAACAACGCCGCCACTCTCGAGACACTATACTTTTTTTCTCACTGCGAGGGGATTCAGTGAGAGAGTGGAGCGGAAATTCTCCTCAATCTACTTTGTGAAACTTATTTCTAAATAGGGGACTTTAGGGAAAATTTGCCAAAGTGTCAAGGAAAAATTTGGCTGAGCCACACTTGGACTCGCTATCACAAAGCGGCAATTTGCAGATGGAGCTTGCGGTTTCTCGGACCGTCAAATTCGCAGAAGAATATTCTTTGCCAGGTGCCAAGAACCAACCGCCCTCCAGATATCAGTAAATTCTCTGCGGGTCCAATTAGACTGGCCTTAACATGAGCAGGGGAGTTCCCCTCCATGTGCTTATAGTTGGCTTTCCAGGGGACCATCTGGTTCAGCACCATGAGGATATCTGCCTTTACAGCGGGATCGGCCCCTTCATTGATAGTAATGGCGGCAGTGGTATGGGGTACGTAGAGGGTGAGACGACCGTCCTTCACTTCCGAAGTGGTCAGCTCGTTCTGCACTTGGCTCGTAATATCCACCATTTCCGTTTGAGCTGATGTTTTTACAGAGATGGTTTTCAGCATCTAAGACCTCCAAGGGTGTCAACATACTCACTTTTACTGTCTCCTGACTTCTAACTCCTATCTCTTAACTTCTGATATCTTGCGCCATGCTCTAAGTTTGCTGCGCGACTCTATCATTCGGCTCCAAACTTCCTATCGCGGAATAATCAATCCTGATTCGGTGGTTCTTTCCCGTTGCGCCTGTCCCTCACTATCTTCCAGGGCAGAGCCGACTTCGGCCGCGATTGAGCGTTTTACCAGGCCCAGGACAAAGGTATCTTCAGTTAGAAGACCAACCTCATTCTCCAGGTCAATGGCAGCAGCCAGCGCCCGTTTTGCCTCCTGCTGTCGATCTTCCAAATATAAAAGGAGAGCCGTCTCCTCCAGTAGTCGACGAAAGCGACGCCGCAACTCCGGAGTGAACAGCTCCGCTGCCGCTTCTCGATAGATCTGCCCTATCCGCTCCACTTGGGCAGTTTGGGAAACTACCAACCGACTTTCGCCAAGGTTTTTTATCTTTTCGGCGTAGGGATTTACGACCGCTTCGGCTAACCGCCAAGACAAAAATGGTTGCACCTCCAGTAGGCTGTCCGAACTCCGGAGGAGAAGCTTATCTCCGGCAATCTCCGCCTCATCCATAAGGTTGTAGATGTGAGGACGTGATGGTTTTTCCACCCAAGAGGCAAGATGCTTTCGGATCACCTCGTAGCCAGAAGGCAGTTCCATGCTTTGCTGCTGATAGATCTCTGCCATCTCCTCAAAAAGAAAGCGCAGATGCTCCACGGGAATTTCTATTAGCCGACCTGGAACCCCACCCGTGATCTTTTCAAAGAGGGCCTTAACTCCCTTTCGGGTAGTCTGGATCGCCTCAAACTCGTGGAAAAAACCTTCAGAATCAAGTACTGCGATTGCCATCACATAGCCACGGCCGTCGTCTGGTAGTTTCAGGACCATGCCGCGCTCCCCTCGGCTTTCCGGCCAACTGGCCCAGGCTTCTGCCTGCCGATCCGCCGGGCTTGGCACCAGAACCCGAACCTCTGACTCTTTCTCCTCCTCCTTGACAAGTCCTTGTCGAGCCAGCCGGTAAAGAGCGGTCTTGAGTGCCCTCCGCACGGGCTTCTTTGCGGGTATATCCTGGAGGGCCTTTAATGTTTCTACCGCCACAGGACTGGATGTCGCACCAAGGGCTTCAACAAAGGCAAGGGTAAATGGAACGGATCGCTGGATCAGCGGCTTCAAGCTTTCTACAAACTGGATAAACCTATTTGCTTCAGGATCCTGGGCCAGTACCCGATCCAGCAGCATCTGAAGTTGTGTCTCCTCTTCTGCCGAGAGCACCGCGCGATCATGTCGCTTTTTGTCTTTTTTCACCTTTTTCTTTTTTACCATCGATTCTTGCCTTAAAAGTAAATCTCCCGAATCTGCAATCTAAAATCTAAAATCTAAAATCCTTTAACACCATCAAACTAATTGTCGCTTCCGCTTAAGTCAACGGGAAACTAAAGACAGAATTCAGGAGTCAGGAGCCAGCTTGCAGCTGACAGCAGTTAGCTCGCAGCTTGCAGAAATGATCTATATGCAGGACATCTTTTTCCTGCCAGCTGCTAGTTGCCCGCTGCCTGCTGCATCCCAATAAAAAGCCCCCGGTCTTTGGAGACCGGGGGCTTGTTATAGACAGATCTTCTCAGAAGACCACTACTCTTCTTTGTCATCCACTCCTTCGATTACCAAAGAATCCGCCACCAGTTCCCAGAGGTATTTCACCTCCAGATCCATCATGTCGTACTCCTGGCGCAGACTCTTCATGATCTGGTCGCGACAGTTGTGGCAGGGAGCGATGAGCATTTCAGCCCCGGTATCCTTTATTTGCTTTGCCTTCACCCGACCGTAGTAAATGCGCTCCTCTGAATAGGGCATGGCCCAGGCACCACCGCCACCACCACAACAGTAGTTATTGGCCCGGTTGGGATACATCTCCACATAATTATCCACGCACTGCTGGGTGATCCAACGCGGCTCTTCGTAGTAGCCGTGGCCAAAGGTCTTCTCACTCTTTCTCGCATAGTTGCATGGATCATGGTA
>JASFEM010000100.1:0-12092 GCA_050124835.1 Syntrophobacterales bacterium
GTCGGTGTTTCAGCCTTATGTCAAGGGTCTGCAAATCAGCGCCTTGGGACGGCCCTATATGCCTCTTAAGAAGATCTGGTTGGACAAACATTAGTCGCACCCTTTCTGCCCTCTAAGGTTAATTTAAGTTCTCCGAAATTTAACAACCATCAACGGACACCGTTGAATGCCCTGGCTTTCCAGAAAAATAAGCCTTCAAACCCGGTTCATGGTTGCCACAGCCGCAGTGCTCTTTGTGCTGATGGTGATCATCGTCCTATTGGTTGGGAACAGGTTTACCAACAGCATCAAACAGGAGGTCGAGGCGCGTGGCCTGGCAGTGGCCCAAAGCATAGCGGCTGTTTCGACCAATGCACTCCTCACCTACAATTATGTGGTCCTGGAACAAAATGCTGAACAGGCCAGCCAGGGCACAGACATTATCTACGTCATCATACTCAACAAAGAGGAACGGGTAGCAGCTTTCAGCGGGCACCATAGCTGGCAGGGCAAGCAGATGGAGGACCCTGTGACTCGGAAAGCTCTGGCTGCCAAGAATCCGGTTATACAGTCCCTGTTGTGGGAGGAGACTGGCGTGCGGGTGCTGGACTTGGCCGTGCCTGTATTCATTCCTGATTCCGAGATGAAGTGGGGCACGGTTCGGGTAGGGCTCTCTCTGGAGAGGATGTATCGACAGATTCGGCGAACCCAGCTGGTGCTGTTGGGAATTGGCGCGGTGGCTCTCATGCTGGGACTTGCAGGTGCTCTCGTGATGGCCCGACGTATCACCCAACCCTTGTCTCGGGTGGTACAGGCAACCATTGCAGCCGCCAGCGGGGATCTCAATCAGCAACTGGACATTCGTACCAAAGATGAAGTGGAGGAGCTGGCCGGGAATTTCAACGTGATGATCCGAGAAATTCTGGCACAGCGTGAGCAACTTGAAAAGCAGTTGACTGAGATTCTTGAGCTAAGCAATTACAATGACATGATCCTGGCCTCGATGACCAACGGGGTGTTAACCATGGATTTGGAGGGACGATTAGTAAGCGCCAATGGGGCGGCCGAGGCAATTTTCGGACTGGAGGACAAAAACTGGCGGAGGGTCAGTTTCAAAGAAGTATGGCCCGAAGATAATCCCCTGGTCCGAGTGTTGGATAAATGCCTTCAAACCGAGACCCCTTGCCGTAATCAGGAAATCTCATTGGAGACGTCAACTGGACAGCAGCGTACCCTTATGATCAACACCTCTTTTCTCCAGGATGCCAGGGAGACAACCATCGGGGCTTTAGTCGTCATCCACGACATTACAGAGCTGAAGGTTCTGGAAGCACGCATGCGGCAGAGCGACCGGTTGGCTGCCCTTGGCACGCTTTCAGCCGGACTTGCCCACGAAATTCGCAATCCCCTCGCTGCGGTAAAAACCTTTGTGCAACTCTTACCCAAAAAGATCACCAGTCCAACATTTTTCGACAAGTTTCAGGTTACCGTCCCCCGTGAGCTCAACCGCATCAATGATCTCATCGAAAACCTTCTGCAGTTGGCACGGCCACCGAAGCTAAAGTTCAAAATGACCCCTTTGACTGATAGCCTCACAGAGGCGGCAGACCTTTATCGAGACAAGCTGGAGGCGGCCAACATAACTCTAGAGATTCAAGAAGAAGAACCACTGCCGGAACTCTGGGCCGATGCTACTCATCTGGTACGTGCTTTTTCCAATCTTATCTTGAACGCCAAGGAGGCCATGCCCGATGGCGGCAGGCTCACCATAACGGTCCAGCCGTCGGAAAACGGGGTTCAGCTCCAGTTTATTGATACGGGGATGGGCATGGACCAAGCAACAAAAGACAATATTTTCAATCCGTTCTTTACCACGAAAGACAAAGGTACAGGTCTTGGCCTGGCCATGACCCACAAAATCATAGAGGAGCACGGCGGCGATATCCAGGTTTCCAGCTCACCTGGTGAAGGGACTACATTTACACTGAAATTGCCCGCTGTGCAGGGATAAGCTGTTGCCCACAATCGTGGCTCCAGTTGTACATGATCATGGGCATGCCTACTGAGGCCAAGATCACGTCTTTTTCTTGCCAGAATTATTGAATCCGCACGCCAGTTGCCCCCTTTCTTCACAAGAGATCCTTAATTCCAATTTATCTCATTTCTGGCACCATCTTTGCTCTAAGACTCAAGTACCCACCATAGTGAAAAAGGAGGCTGTGAAATGTCTTGGTTGGACAAACAAATCGTCGTGGTGGATGATGATCAAGGTATACTGGAGTCTTTCGATGCAATGCTCGGAGACGATTACCCCTTGGTGATGCTGGACAATGGTTTTGAGGCCATCGAGTATGTAAAATCACACAACCCCAAACTCATTTTTCTGGATATCAAGATGCCAGGCATGAATGGCATCGAGGTGCTCAAGAGGTTACGGCAAGATAAGATCGACGCTGCAGTGGTTATCGTCACTGCCACCACCCAAGCTTATTATGAGGATGAAGCAGAGGACCTGGGCATAACTGCCTATCTACGTAAACCCTTCGAAGTGGATGAAGTTGCGGATATAACGAAACGGGTACTACACTAGCGATTGCGGATTGCAGATTGTGGAACTTAAACTTGTAGCTGCAAGCTCAAATCTTCAATCTGCATTCTTCAATCTCAAATTCTCTACACATTCCTTTAAAAAGACCTGCCACTGGTGGAAATAGTCGGCGCCACCCACCACGTAAGTGTCGTTGTGCCCCGAGCCCGGAACCAAATAGAATCGCTTATGAACACCAGCAGCCTGGTAGAGTTGTTGGGCCATTTCCACCGGGATGGCCTCATCGTATTCACCATGAATGAAAAGCAGAGGTACTTGGATCTGGTGAATTCTGGCGAGATTATCATAGCTGCTTTGGAGAAGTTCTGGGGGAATAGCCCCAAAGAAATAGCGCTTCAGCATATCGTGAGATGAGGTAAAGGCTGCCTCCAGCACTACGCCGAGGGAGGGCTCGGTGCTGGCCAGATCCACTGCCAATGCTGTGCCGAGTGAACGGCCGAAGAGCAAGATGTCCGTGGGGTCGGTGCCACACTCTTCCACCAGATAATTCCAAGCGCCCCGGGAATCCAGGAATGTTCCAGCCTTTGAGATATGGCCAGCGCTCAGGCCGAATTCCCGGTAGTCAAAGATGAAGATGGAGATTTCCAAGTAACGGTGAAGCAGTGCGAGGTTTTCCAGTCGATGGCTAATATTCCCGGCGTTGCCGTGAAACCATAGAAGTGTGGTCTTGCTCTCGGGTTTTGAGGAGGGTACGAACCAACCGTGCAGCTTGGTTCCGTCAGCGGCAGGGAAGAAGATATCGTCATATGGCAACTGGTAGTCCTTTGGGGTTGCTTCCAATTCCCGAATGGGAAAAAAGATGAGACCTTTTTCTGGGTACATGAGTCAACCCAATCCCGAATAAAAGAATCCAGTAGCCAGAATCAAGAGAGGCATACGGCTCAAGGCTCAAGGTAAAAAATGTCCTCTACTGCCTTGTGCCTCGCGCCTTGTACCCTGCGCCTTTAATCAATCCACAATCTGCAATCTGCCATCTCACATCTACGACTCAGGTGTCATCAGCCTGCTTGCACTCGAATACAAACTCCGCAGCACTTCACCGTTTACCCAGTAGGGGCTAGGGGTCCCGTCTCCCTTGAAGAACCAGAGCATCCCCCGCTCCTCTTCATCCGATGGTACTTCTGGCACTAGAAATGTGCCAATTTTCTCCTCGTTTTCCGAGAAAATATCGAGGTCTAACTCTCTCTTGTCGGGGAGGGACTGGCCATCAGGTGGGGTTTGGGGGAGGTATTCCAGTTCCTGGAGTTTCCAGAGCAGAGAGTTGACCAACCAGTTTTCAGGGGCTTTTCTGTCTCCATTACCTGCCAACTGCCACCTCTCACCATCACGCTCGAACTTGGCGGTTTGGCCGCCCAACTCCAGGGTGATGGCCATGACCCTGTCTAGTTCAAATGTTAGCAAGGTACGGTCTTCCAGGTCGTAGAGATTGACAGGCAACTCTTCTAAAAGCTTCTCGTCCACAATTGCCACTCCTGGCAGTCCATCGCCCTTGGCGTAAATGCCCTCATCTTTCTCAGTGTTGCCCAACAGCACGGTCTCCGTCCTATCTGGGGTAGAAAGGCCCACTCGAATGCGGGCGGGAGCCAACCCGTATCTGGCGATATTGCCCTTTTCCCGGTCAACAAATCGGGTGGCACGAAGCCAGACCAACCGGTTGAGAAGACTCTCGACCTTGGATTTCTTGATTTTGAGTTTCGGTTCAGCCGAGGCCTGCCAGCGTCCACTTTCGAGACGCGTAAGAACCAGTTTGCCGTCAGACCGCTCTATTTCAATACGATCGACCTCTTCACTCTTCAAGGTAAGAAGATCCTTGCTGCGCAGGTCGAAGAGCCTCTTGTCCAATAGCCGTTGCTGGGAGCCGGCTATCAAAACCACAAGGTCTTGCTGATCACCAATGGCGTAAAATTTGTCGCCCACTGCGGCTCTGTTGCCAATACGCAAATGGTGCCAGTCACCATCTGATAGAAATGATAACCGTAGTTTCGGTTTGTCTAGGCCATAAAGCTGGAGATCTTGGCCAGCGGATTTCACCTGGCGGTCCATCTTTAGACCCTGAACGGTGCTGAGCAAATTTTCAACAACAGAATCATCGGCACGGGTTTTCATGGGTTGATCGATGAGCCAACGGCCGTTCTTTTTCAGAGATATGGGTTCCGAATCAGCTCTGACCAGTTTTAGAGCAGTCACCTGAGTCTTATCCACCTGAAAAAGGTGCTGAGCTGCCTCTTCCTGTTTGAGCCGAGCTTCCCTCTTAACGACCTCGAAATAATAGAAATATCCGGCAACTATAAGGAATAGTACCAGGTAGATGAGAGCGGTTCTGGTTTTCATCGATGCCTTCTCCGCAGCCGATATACCGCTAGTCCAGATGCCAACACCACCGCAGGCATCAACAGCATCCCAACCCAGAAGAGGAGCTGACTTTGTGACCGGCTGAGGATGAGTGGTGTTGCCGGTGGCTTGGGACGCTCGATGGAAATAAGATTTTCTTGCTGGCCAAGGAAATTTATGGAATTGAGGAAAAAGTCAGAGTTGCCTTGGAGGTTGAAATAGCCGTTGCTGGCGAAATCACTGTCGCCAAATACGGCAAGCTGCGCCTGCCCTTTTGGCCCTGGAGTTTCCTTTGGTTCAGAAGAACTCTGCTGGTCGCTCTTTTGATCACCTCCATTGCTATCTGTTGAAATACCAGCAATAACCGCCACCGTTACCGGGCCCTTCTTGTCTTTGGATTCATCGAAATCGGGTGGGTCAGACTGGCCAAAACGGTACTGGGTGTCGGCCCAACTGTATTCAGAGGTCAAGGCGAGTTCAGTCAGAGAAACAGTATCGGGACTGTCCCCGGCCGGGACTACGCTTCTTGCTGTTGGCAAGAAGCTGGCGATATTGAAACCGTCGGTGATCTTGTGGAAGCCATATTGGGTAACGACCGGGATGAGATAGTTGGCGCCAAAGACCCGGCTCATGTTGTCCACCACAATGTCAGATGCCAGGGTGATACCGTAAGACTTGAGAAATTCCTGCAGGCCACCATCAGAAAATGGTTCCAGCATGACCATGACACTGCCACCTCGGTCTAGATATTGTTTCAGGACTTCTAATTCATTGGCAAGCAGAACCTTTTCCGGGTTGGCGACGACCACCAACGCCGCATCCTCCGGAATTTTTGGCTCCACCATCAAGTTGAGGGTATGCACCCGGAAATTCTCCTTTTCTATGGTACCCCTGGCAGTGGAATAGCCATCCTTTTCGAAGTCGCTAATATCCCTTTCACCATGGCCGGTGAGAAAATAAACGACTCTTTCCTGTTCCTGGGAAAGTTTTAGAATGGCGTTGGTAATGGTCTCTTCATCGACGGTGGTTATGGTCTGGGTCTTACCGAATCCTTCCAGAACCAGGGTGCCATAGGTGCGAATCTGGTAGTGTTTGGCCAGACTGGGTTCTCGGTCAGGATCGATAAACTGATAGTTGAGCTTCTTTGAGTGGTAGAGATAGGTTTCAAGTAAATCACGGGTCTGGTCGCCCTTCAGATCGCCCTCCTGATAAAAGGCCTTAATCTGGATGTTGTCTTTGAGCGACTGCACAATCTTTTGTGACTGTTTTGAAATTGAGTAACGCTTTCTTTCGGTGAGATCCAGCCGCATTGGATGACGTTGGCCGATAATGGCCAAAAGCACCAAAATACCTATGAAGGCCATAAAGGCCAGGGCGGTGTTGGATAAAAGTGCAATTCGGGTAGGCTTCTTGGTCATCCTCTTAACCCCTCCATTGGCGAGATTCCAGGATACGCAGTGTGGAAAACAGAAAAAGTAGAATAAAGAGCAGATAGAAAATCACGTCCCGAGAATCCAAGATCCCCTTGGAAAAATTATCGTAGTGAGTGAGCAGAGAGAGATACTTGAGGACGCCACCCAGGGTGGGACCGACCAGCGACTCGGTCCAGCCAATGATCCAGAGCAGGAGCAAAGCTCCAAAACTCGTAACGGCGGCGATGATCTGATTTTCGGTCAGTGACGATGCGAAAAGGCCGAGACTTACGAACGAGCTGCTCATCAGGAACAAGCCAAGATAGCCACCGAGGATGACAGGCCAAGGGGGGTTAGCGAGAACTTCGAGCAGTATCATGGCGGGCAGGGTGCCGACTAAAAGCAAAAGCAGAACTGCGATGGCAGCGCCAAACTTGCCGAGAACCGCGCCCCGATCAGAGATGGGGTAGGTAAACAGTAGCTCCGCTGTGCCGGTTTTTTTCTCCTCGGCGAAAAGTCGCATGGTAATAATTGGCACCATGAGCAACAGGACGATGCTGATGCTTCCAAAGAAAGGCTCGATTACCATGTCTGCAAGGTTGAGCTGCTCGGAGAGGAAAGGATCCCTGCCAGCCTGAAAACTCAAGAGGGAGTAGTAGGCCACAGATGAATAAAAGAAATATCCCACCAGAGTCAGAAAAATGAAGGCAACTACGTAAAAAATGGGTGAGGCGAACAGTCGGTATAACTCCTTGCGGAAGACTGTGTATACTCCCTTCATCCCTGCTCCTCCCCGGACTCTTCATCGGTAACCAACTGCATAAAGATGTCCTCCAGACTCAAGTCCTGTAGTTTGAGTTCCCTAAGTTGCCAACCATGTTCCACTACTGTGCGCGCCAGTAGAGGGCGCAGATCTTCACCGCGTGCGGTCTCGATCAGATAGGTTCCAGCCACGTCTGCGGGCTTGACGTCCAAAACGCCCGCTAATGTCGCTAGTTTTTTTGTGACCTCTATTTTGGGCCCTTCCACTTCGAGGTACACGTGCAGGTTCTGCTGCAGTTGCGCAGTAAGATTTGCAGCAGTGTCCGTTGCAACGATTTGTCCTTTGTTTATGATCAGGATACGTTGGCAAATCTGGCTGACCTCAGGGAGGATGTGGCTACTTAGTATGATGGTACGCTCTTTACCCAATTCCTTGATCAGAGAGCGGATTTCAATGATCTGCGTAGGGTCCAAGCCGATGGTGGGTTCGTCCAAGATAAGTATCGGCGGATCATTCAAGAGGGCCTGAGCAATGCCTACTCGCTGGCGAAAACCTTTGGACAGGTGGCCGATGATCCTGTCAGCCACAGCGGTAATTGAGCAGATCTCCATAACCCGCCCTAACTCTTGCGGCAGGCGAGAGCGTGGAACGGACTTGGCGGCTGCGGCAAAGGCGAGGAATCGCTGGGTGGTCATGTCCAGGTATAGGGGCACGTTCTCCGGTAGATAGCCAATCTTGCCTCGCACCTCCAGAGAGTGCAGTTGGCAGTCCAGCCCAGCCACCCGAGCTGTTCCAGAGGTGGGCGGCATGAAGCAGGTAAGAATTCTCAGAGCAGTAGTCTTGCCGGCCCCATTGGGGCCCAGGAATCCAACAATTTCCCCCTGGTCCACCCTGAAGTTTACCTGACTCAAAGCAGGCACCGAGCCATAGAATTTAGTTAGGTTTTCCACCTCTATCATGTCGGTCTGTCTCCCCTTGTTACAAGGCACCAACCACTGCGTACGGTAAACCCTATAGGTCACCTCGCTTTACTGTCAATGGGTCATTCGGGCTTCCGCCCGTCATTGAGTCAGTAGGTCGCTTTAAAAAAATTACCAGTAAAACAGAACTATGACAGGTGATCCACCATAAAAACGACCTGATGACCATTAATAACGGCGAAGCCAAATGACGCGAAGCAAATGACCTGATGCCTACCCGCTGCCTTCTACTGGGAGCGGCTTGCCTTATTCATGCGTTCGCTTATAAAAAAGGTGGTCCGCGGACCACCGAATGAGCTGGTTATTCAAATGATCAACGAGCCAGAAATTGGAATTCTGGCTGCTGTGTTACCTTTTTGGTGCCTACCGAAGTTCCGCAGAACTGGCAGAGATATTCATGAAGTTCGCCATCCGGAAGAAAAAGAAGTAACCGTTGCCTTACCGGAGTTGCCTGTTGACATTTGGGACAGAAGAGCGCGGTGGCCTGTAGGTCGTCAAACTGCTTGCGCTGATTCTGCCGAGTTCTCATGGTGTAGACTTCTCCTGCCACACTCTCGTTTTTTCAAAGCCCTGCACAAGCGGTGCCCGCCGTTGATGTTGCCAAGGAAGAGTATCTCTAGAGAATTTGCTAATGTTTGGACTTGGATGCCTTTTTCTTGCCCCCCCTACTCCAAAACTTGAAAAGCTTCTGAGAAGATTTCTTGCCATTTTCGATTTTGGCAAATTCGCGCAGGAGTTCTTCTTGACGCTTATTGAGATTTTCAGGTGTCTTAACTTGAATATCAATGTGAAGATCTCCCCGGCCATAACCTCGCAAATTGGGAACTCCCTCTCCCCGCATACGGATTACCTTTCCACTGTGAGTGCCAGGTGGAATCTTCAGGCTTTGGCTACCATCGAGCGTTTGGATTTCGATGGTATCACCAAGCGCCGCCTGGACCATTGAGATGGGGATTTGACAATAAAGATGGCTGCCATCTCGTTCATAAAATTCGTGAGGCTCCACGTGCAACCTTACGTAAAGGTCTCCAGGTGGACCTCCTCGATAGCCACCCTCACCCTGATTGGGAATGCGGAGACGAGTGCCGGTGTCAACCCCGGCCGGCACCTTGACCAACACTTTCTTGGTAATTTTTTGTTGTCCGGTTCCAGAACAAGATTGGCATGGATTCGTGATAATCCGCCCCTGGCCACCGCAGCGGTGGCAAGTCGTGCTTATTCGGAAGAATCCTTGTGACTGCAAAATCTGCCCCTGTCCCTGACACAAGGGACAAAGCTCTTCTTCGGTGCCTGGTTCGCGCCCGGTGCCTTCACAAGACTCGCATTGTGTACTGGTGGGTATGTCGATTTCCTTCTCGGTGCCGAAAACTCCCTCGGAAAACTCGATGTGAAGATCATACAGGAGATCAGCACCTGGGCGGGCTGTGGTTCTTCGGCCCCTCATTCGATTTCCGAAGCCAAAGAAGTCCTCAAATATATCGCCGAAAGCAGAAAAGATATCTTCAAATCCACCAAACCCGGTGAAGCCCGTTCCCTGTAACCCTTCATGGCCAAACTGGTCATATATATTGCGCTTCTGAGGATCCCTGAGAACCTCGTATGCCTCAGCTGACTCTTTGAACTTTTCCTCGGCCTCTTTGTTTCCTGGATTCTTGTCGGGATGAAATTCGAGCGCCTTCTTGCGGTAAGCCTTCTTGATCTCTTCTCCAGAGGCTTGTTGTCCTACACCGAGAACTTCATAATAATCGCGCTTTGACATACGTTTGGACCCTAGGAAGCTGGTATAAAATTTTGACTCTGTCTATCACCGTCTAGCATACAGGTGATGCTTTCCAGCAAAAACGCACACTACATCTACAGTCTTTTTATATTTCAAAAACATGTACTTACCTAATATCTGTTTAGTAATCACTGCGCCTTACTTTGTCAATATTATGGGGAGCATAGGAGATAAAACTAGAGGTTCTGCAAAGCGGGAGGTCTTCAATGAAGCTTTGTATCTAATGGAGCATATTTTCCCCGGTGGATTGATCCTGGGCCGGAAGTTTGATGAGTTTTTCCACTTGGGTAATTTTTTCGGGGTGATCTGCCTGTCGGTAGGCAAAAAGGGCAAATAGCAACTTGCCCGCACCCAAAGCGTTGTCGCCCAACCGTAACCATTCCTCAGAAGTAGGAGAGTCTTCTAAGATCCTTGCCAAGCGTTGGTAGAGAAAGTAGTCTCCTTCTGCAGCACATTGTTGCTTAAGTTGAATTAAACCTTCAACATGTCCAGCTTTTTCAAAAAAATCAATGCAGTCGGAGCAGCGTCTCTCCTGGCGATAGGCCTCGCCAAATTTTACTAATTCCGATTGACTGACCTTGTCACTATTGAGCAAGTCCCGCTTCCTCAGACAACTTAAGAGCTTCATAACTGCCCGTAGCAGAACCTCCTAACTTCCCACTTGGTTGGATGTCTTTGCTGGCGCGGAAGCCAATTAGCCCTGATCGACAGCATCATCTGTCTTCTTAGTCTCTTCGCCGCCATTGACTTCCTCTTCCGTAGCTGGAGCTTCTTCTTTGACCTCCTCGGAAGGGGTACCCTCTTCAGAAGCCTCAGGGGATGGCTCTGAAGCCCCTTTGGAGAGTTGATCCTGCTCTATCAAAGTTACTGAATCAAAATCCACCTCTCCCGCTGCAATTTCCCTGAGCGCTAGGACGATCTCCTTGTTCTTGGGAGCATCCACCAAGGGCTTGCTTCCTTTGCGAAGCTGAATTACCCGTTTCGCGCCAAGATGAACCAGCATGAAGCGATTGCTCACCTTTTTCATACAATCCTCTATAGTGACACGTGCCATAGCTGTCCTCCTCAGAAAAAGCATATATAGCTGAGAAGCTTACAGGAATCAAGGGGAAAATGAAATTCAGCGGGCAGCAGGCAGCGGTCAGCTGTCACGAGAAGAGAGAAAGGACGCGGGGACGCGGAGAAACGGAGACGCGCTGAGCAGCATACAGTATCGCGAGATGAGTCGTTTATTCATTACCCTATGCTCCATGCCCCAGGCTAATCTGACAGCGAAGCCATATGATGCCCAAGCAAATGACCTGATGGCTGACAGCCGATAGCTGATAGCTGAGAGCTAAATAAAAGGGCCCAGAAAACCCGAGGTCTAAACCCCGAGCGCCTGAGCCCGTTATTACCTGCCAAGATTATCTAGTACATCCCTTCCATGCCTCCACCAGGCGGCATAGCGGGCATGGCTGGCTCTTTTTTCGGCTTTTCCGCTACCATGGCCTCGGTGGTCAGGAGCAAGGCTGCCACGCTGGAGGCATTTTGCAGGGCAAAACGCACCACCTTTGTGGGATCGATCACTCCAGCCTTGGTGAGGTCCTCGTATTTCTCGGTCTCCGCATTGAAACCAAAGGCACCTTTCTCGTTCTTGAGACGCTCAACGACCACCGAACCCTCATGGCCGGCATTATTGGCAATCTGCCGTGCCGGCTCCTCTAGGGCCCGCCTTACAATCTTAACTCCGAACGCCTCCTCACCTTCTAGCTTAAGCTTTTCGAGAGCTGGAATGCAGCGGAGCAGGGCCACGCCACCACCGGCCACAATACCCTCTTCAACCGCAGCCCGGGTCGCGTTCAAGGCATCCTCAACCCGCGCCTTTCTCTCCTTCATCTCGGTCTCGGTGGCTGCACCAACGTTGATCACTGCCACACCACCCACCAGCTTGGCCAACCGTTCTTGCAGCTTCTCCCGATCATAATCAGATGTTGTCTCCTCAACCTGGGCACGGATCTGCTTCACCCGACCCTCAATGGCATCCCGGGTGCCACCGCCGTCAATGATGGTGGTGTCGTCCTTGTCAACCCGCACCGTCTTGGCCGTACCCATATCGTTGATCGTCACATTCTCCAACTTGATACCCAAGTCCTCGGAAATTACCTGACCACCGGAAAGAATGGCTATATCTTCCAGCATGGCCTTGCGCCGATCACCAAATCCCGGTGCCTTCACCGCGCAAATCTTCAAGGTGCCA
>JASFEM010000101.1:0-12083 GCA_050124835.1 Syntrophobacterales bacterium
CCTTTTACGAGCCACTCATCAAATTTCTTGCGAAGCCAGCGTTTGAACCAATACCTCGCTTTCGGCACCAATAGGGTAAGCCCGGCCAAATCGGTGAGGAACCCAGGTGTCAACAGCACAACGCCTGCTGTGAAGATTAGCATGGCATCCAGCATTTCTTCTGCTGGGAGCTCACCACGATTCAGGCTCTCCCTGACTTTGGTCATGGTTTTGATGCCCTCCAGCCTTGCCAGGGAAGCTCCGAGAAGCCCTGTCACAATGACGATGAGAATCGTGTTGAAGGCACCGACCTGCGCACCGATTTTGATGAGAAGGTAGATTTCTATAAAGGGTATAAGGGTAAAGGCAAGGAATAGTTTATAAAACATCTCTCCGAGATCTCCAGGCTATTTCATCGATCTGAGCCGTTTTCCAGATAGATTTCCGTAACAACATTTCTGAACCACGGCGGCCTTTGCAGCAAAACATATATGAGGATCACGCCTAATATGGGAAAAGGGATCACCGTGTCCACCAGGCACAATAGTATCAAAGCGATGAGAAATTTTGTCTTGATCGTCATGATTCAAACTCACTTTCTTTCCTCTACCTTTGTCCGCCCGCAGATTCAACTGTGACCTCAGGATCCTCCTTACTGAATGAATGCAGCAAATGCATGAATTTCAGATTTGCCTTTGGAAAGGGGAAGTTATCGAGCTCTTCCGGTCTCACCCAGCGGTAGGCCGTATGCGCCTTTAACTTAACTTCTCCGGACACATACCGGCAGCGGAACACCTCCATGACAATTCTAAAATGGGTATAAGCGTGTTTAACTTTGGTCAGATAAGAATCAATGGTAACTTCAAGCCCCACTTCCTCACGGATTTCTCGTAAGCAACCACTGGCAGGATCCTCACCTTTCTCGATTTTCCCACCGGGAAATTCCCATAACCCCCCCAAGAGACCCTCTGCTGGGCGTCGGGTGATTAGAAGCCTATCCTTACGATAGATCACCCCCACAGCGATAGGGTATTCGGGGATCGGATTGCGGCTTAGCCGCAGTGGATACTTGTGAATACTGCCGTCTTTATAGGCAGCGCATTGGCTTTGGATGGGACAAATATCGCACTTCGGGTTTCGCGGCTGACACACCACCGCGCCCAGTTCCATCATGGCCTGATTGAAGATGCCGGGATTGCTGCGATCCAGCAGTTTGTCGGCTGCGGTTTTGAAGACTGCCAATCCTTTCGCCTGATTTACGGGGGCTTCAATTTTGAACAACCGTGCCAGCACCCGTTTCACATTCCCGTCCACCGACGCATACGGCTGATCGAAACCGATACTCAATACCGCCGAGGCAATGTAGTCGCCGATACCGGGCAGTTGCCGCAATTCTTTCCTGCCCCTGGGCATCTTCCCGGCGAATAGCGCCGCAACCTGTTGGGCGGCGCGATGCAGATTTCGGGCGCGCGCATAGTATCCCATACCCTCCCAGAGCTTGAGAACCGTCTGAAGGTCCGCCCGCGCTAGTTGCTCAACAGTGGGAAACACAGATATGAATCTCTGAAAGTAGGGCACCACGGTTTTGACTTGTGTCTGCTGCAGCATTACCTCTGAGACCCAGATATGGTAAGGATCTTTGGTTTTACGCCAGGGCAGGGAACGATGATGGTTCTGGTACCACTGGATGAGCTGCTTCCTTATCTGAGCTGCTTCTCTATGTTTCATTTCTAATTTGTCGAAAGAGATCGAATCTGGTCTATTGCTGAGTTATGTGCTCGAAATCCTCGCTAGACTCTTTGGAAAATGAGAATCAAGTGCAGATCTAACCCGTATATCAGCCAAGTTCAATCTTTCTTTTTACACCACGCAGAATTTCCTTCCGGATCCAACCGCTAAAGGGTCCGATCAAGAGCCAGTAAAGTCTGAAAAATCGCCGACTCTGTTCGTCTGTACATTTGACCCTTGTCTCGGTTGACAGCCTCACCGCATCCGAACTGGTCTGGTGGATGGCGAAATTCCAGGCTGCCTTTGCATATCCACGCCGCTTAAACTCGCGATACTGGACGGCATCCACCTTCTCAATTTTGCCGGTTGGCCTCCAGAACTTACCAACAAGGCCCAGGACGAACTCCTCATCGGGGACTTCAGCCACAACCACGAATCCCACATTCAAAAGGTCATCCAACCGCATTGAGGCGACCGGCAAGCCACGCAAGCGAAAGAGATGGCGGATGATGGACGAGTGCGAGAAGTCAAGCGACCGAACGGCGTTGTACACTCGCCTTGGATTTCCCAAGATCTGAATCTCATGGTACTCGCGCTCATCATATTCGGGAAGTATCTGTTCAATGAGCATGACAAAGAGGTTGGACCATTATGATTTTGGGGTCAAGCCTACTCTTATCCCTTGCAAGAAAAAAAGAGTCAAGACCAGACTTGACCCTTTTAAACATCAGACGCGTAGGGCTGTCATAACATCTACACAAACTAGATATGACGGACAAGTATTACAGATCTACAAGATACACGCGATGCTTGAGCTCACCCACAACCGAGCTGCGTAAGTTGGTATCGGATAGCCGGGTCTGAGCGAAGCAGCGTGAGAGCTCGGAAGCTAATGGCCCCGTCAGCTTAGGCGAATGGGAGAGTTTATTTGTGATATGGAAAGACTTGACGCCATTCTTACTACCGGTAGATGGGCGAAGTTCGGTTGCCAACATCAGTATTCATATAATTGACTCGAGCCCCGTTTTGCTGGCTTTTTGGTTATATTCAAGCGAAGTTAATAAAGTAACTGGACATTTAGAGTACAAATAATCACCATTAATTCGGGTTCAAACGAGTGACCGCCATAGCTTCAGCCAGGGCCTTTGGATCTAGATTATCAACCTTGCTAACGTCCTCTAATTCCCTCAGCTGTTCATTCATTATTTCGTCCGTCAACTGAGAATCCTCTAATCTATCCTTCAAATGCGGTATCCGAGACCAGTTGCTACTAATGTCTGAAAACCCTTTACTTACTTCCTCGGGGAACCCCGCGTCTTGAGCCGAATGCGCAATCTTCTGAAAAACTACTGGCGCGCTCAAACCTTGTCTACCAGATCTTTTAGGGGTAGTAGGTCGCCGTGGCCTCCCCTGCCTCAAGGCATTGTACATTTCAACTTCGCTCTCGAAGTTGGCGCTGTATAGCTGCATAAGGTGAAGTCGATGTCTTTGGGTCAGATCGGGCGATGTCGCCAGTTCTTGCGATAGCGAGAGTAATCTAGTGTCTGCCTCTGTGTGCTTGCCTTTCCATATAAGCTTCTTTGCTTCTTTCCATAACCTGTGAAATGGAAAAGTAGTATAGTCGTTCCTGTGCTCAAGTCGCTTAATCCTGAGCAAACAAAAGTCATACTGCCTTAAAGGCTCGATTGACTGTTTGTCTTCTCCTATGCACAGACGGCCATTCTTAACCCACAATTCAGTTGGAAGAATAGCCGTTTCCGGACAGTTAATGTATGCAAGATAGCAGTCCCTAAATTGGCGAGTATCGCTTTCCTCATAGCTGAATTCGCTCCGTGTACCAAGCCGTAGTTCCATCGCCTTCATACCCAACAGGCTGCCGAGGCCCGTGCTAACCGGCCCGGCAATAGCCAGATATTTTGACATTTGGGTGATGTCAAAAGCACTGACTATGTTTTCCAGAAAGCTAAAGAGATTTTTTGACAGGTCGTGCACCTGGGTGCGAAAAAGGCCGACAAAAAGGGTGACATCGTCGCCAGCATATGGTATGGGGCCGGCGACTCTCGTATTAAGATATTCAACATATCCTCCATCCAAATATTGTTCTATTGATTCAAGAAGCTGACTTCCGACTATGAAAGGAATGGTTCTCGGTTCATCATCGTAGATAAATTTACTTATTATTATGGCAAATGGGAGATATTGGTACCAATATTGTCTTCTGTTACGCAAAAACATTTGTGATAAACGAAATTCGAAATAACAACTATCTGGTTGTATCGCTGTAGAATAATAATTTTCATCTAATATATTTTCATAATTTATTGGGTTATAATACTTTATATTTGTTGGCTTCTCTATTATATTCATAATAATATCCGTTAGTCCCATATTTATTCTCTCCCCTATATATATGACTGAAGGTTTGCAATATGCATTAATAAAATGGGTTAAAATTAATGATTACCTGATTGCATAATGAGCATGGGAGAAGCCCAGACGCGATTTTCCCGATTATGTCTGTGCATAATTTTACGTGTTTCCAGAAAGGCATACTCTAAGGACCTCTTCCCCTCGAAGAGGTGCTTATAAAAAAATTTTGCATGTTCAGCGGCCTTATCGTCGTCGATATCCCAGCGATAGCCAATCACTGCTGGAATTCTTTTGCTCGCAATTTCAAAAACAAAATCTTCTTTCGAGCTGCGGCAGCTACTCAGATAAATGAATCGATTCTTGGCGCGTCTCAGCCAACAGCTGAATTCCTCAATGTCGACCTTCTCAACTTTTTCGACGGCTGGTTCTTTCTTGGGAAAGAAGACATACCCGTCTCCATGTTTATGATCGTAAAAGGAATGTCCTGCATAATGAACAAGGTGCCAATATTCAGTTTCGAGCAGGTTGCGAACATGTTCGCTAAATGATAGTTCTCCTGGGGGTTCTGTGACTTTCACAATTTTGCCTAAATTAAATTCACCTTGGTGGGTGAGTAGGTAATTTTGGAGCCAATCGCACTCTTCGGCTATTTTGTATAGTTTAACTAATTCAAGATCTAGACCTTGTTCGTCCTGCAAACCGGGTAGATATCCCTCGACATCGGCCTGGATAATAAGGCAGTTAATCTTTTCTTGCTCAGGTTTTTCCTTTTGGAAGAGTGGAAGATAGACCTCACCCGGGATATCTAATCTACGATATATTGGGGCAGTAAGCATCCAATATTTATCTTCATCGCCAACTTTCTTGATAAGCGCCTCGAGTACTATAGGATGAAATTCCTTTGCAACCTGGAAGCGAAATCTTATATTAGACTCTTCGGGAATTAACCATTCCACTTTGGCAAAACTTATCTCAAAGCTGGGATTATTTTTAAACAACTCCTTTGTCAATGTGCGCCCAACCGTATGTAACTCTTTTTGCCAATCTGGAATAGTCTGAATATTCTTGGAACGATTAGCAAGATCTTCCATGGTTTCTAAGTCAATCCTGAGGACACCATCGTCTCTATAATGCATTTCCCTTATTCTTCCGCTTAATTTATAGTGCCAGTTTCGTTTATCTCTTTTGTCCGGAGAAAACTCAACATCTAGGTTACATATTTCATGTTCTCTTATTCCCCCTGTCTGACTTAGATCTCCTTCTTTAAAAAGGTCTAGTAGTTGCTCTCCAAAATGCTCTCCTTCATAGATTACACTACATTTAGTGAGGTCTTTCGCCTCGGTAAACAACTCTGAATCTTCCTTCATCAAAACAAGTACACTCGGGATGAAATTTTGATCTTCTCTCTGCAGCGCCTGTAGTAGCTTGAGTCCCCGGTTTTCGTCTTCCCTAAGAGGAGTATCCTTATCAACTGGGATGTGTACATGGGTTACAAGCAAATGATACCATGTTCCTCGTAGTTTCTCTCGCGCCCTCGCCTCATTTCGGACTAGATCGACAAATACGTCTTGAGAATCGCTGGTCAGTTGTTCCTCCAGGATTTCTTTGACGCGGTCAGCCTGTTCCGGATTATGAAATACGATAAGAACTTTGATGCTCATCTTTAGTTTCCTTTCTTAACAGTGGGCAACTGAATCCTAAAGTTTATCTTTTGCCCTTCCCTCGATGACTTGTAGTCGCCTTTATGGTTACCTATGAACGTTTGAAGAATCTCTTCACCGAGGGCCATTTCAGTCAGGGTCTGGGATATCTGGCTTTCCATTGCAATATCTGAGGACTTAAGGTCACTCGGTCCTGGGAAAAACCCGCTTATATCCAGTATGAGCTGTTCAGGAGCAGCTGACACTCTAAGGAGAATATGCTCTTCTTCAGGGAGAAATCTGAAAAGGTATGAAAGGATGGTTTTGAGGCAGAAGGAAAGTTGAAATATGTCACCCCGCACGTAAGGTACTGATTTGTCCTTATCAATGACAACTTTCTCCGCCTCCGCCTTGGGGAATTCATCAATGACTCTATCTAGCACTTCCGAGATGTTTAGGAGGAACTCCTCATAGGGAATGATACCTTCTTTCTTATCGTAAAGCGCGAGACGATCGAAGCTGAGTTCTACCTTACGTAATTGTCTTGTGATCTTCTCTAGAAGATCAATGAATTTGGTGTTTGTGACTTCTTTATTTATCCGGCGCAGCCAGCTGAAAACGAGAGAGAGAGGTGTCTTTGTCTGTATAGCGATCTCGTTAAACAGCTTGTCCATATGTTCCAGTTCTCTCAAGCGGTCTCGCAACGATAAGTCAGTGGCAAAAAATACGTTGTCGGTGAAAGGCTCCTGTAGTTGAGAACCAGATAGGATTACATTTATAGGCTCTCCATCCTTGCGCCGTAGTACAACTTCCTCGCTAGGAATCTTCTCTGCCTGCACCATATATCGGCCTATATCTGAATCTTGAAAGAAATCAACTAGTGATTGGTCCACCATTTCGTCATCAGAATACCCAAGTAATTTTGATGTTGCTGGATTTAGGCGCTTGATATTGCCTTTTCTGCTGGTGACGATGACAGCATCTGATGCGAACAGTAGAGATGCTCTGAGAAAAAGACGCAACCACGATTTTTCCAGAAATCCACTTACCTCATTAAGCAACTGCATCAACGCTTCCTTCTCCTCTTCTGAAAAGGCATTCTGCCGAGAGTCTTCTATGTTGAGAAGCCAAAAAACTTCGCCTACTTTAATGGGTAGGCAGAGTTCTGACATTGTGGATTTCAAGCTAGGTTTATAAATATCTTTAAACTCAGGATCTGTGTGTACATTCCCAACGTTGACGGGTCTATTTTCCCTATACACATAGCCCAGGATGCCTTCTTCAACAGATTGTTCAAAATCATCGCGCAGACGGAATGCTTCGGAGCTGGCCTTCTGGCTTAATAGGCGGATCACTTGGTTCTCCTCGTCCTCTTCTACGCAGAAAAGGGCAACGTCTTTCCAATCATAGTGCTCGGCGAGTCGATTTACCATGACATCAGCCACATCCTCTATGTTGTTATCAACTGATGAAATCTCTTTCATTAGGTTGAGCCTGAATTTCAACTCTTTTGTTTCCTCATAATAGAGTGCCATAAGAACAGCCTTGCTCAGAGGTAAGGCTTCAAGTAGTTTCACGTGATTCCTATTAAATGCTCCTTCTTCTTTACTAAACAAACCCACGGATGCGACAATTCTATCTTTCTTGATAATTGGCAATCGCAGAAAAGATTTAAATCCTTCTTCTAAAAACCTCCTAATCTCGGGCCTATCTACAAATTCAGGATCGCCAAAGAAATCCAATAATGCTTCTATGCTGTCAATAGTGACGCATTCTTTTTTTGATAACCAGCCCATCATATAATCGGGTATCTCCCACCACCGTATAATCCACTCCATTTGTCCCGTTGGATAATAGGAAAATAGCTGCCGAACGTGGGTCATACTGGGATTGTAAAGTGACACTGAAAATCGCGCGAAAGGTATAATATGCTCAACCTCTCTTGCTACTGCTTGAAGAATCTCCTGCCCATCGTGAATAGTAGCAACATGGTGGTGAATGGCCTCAACAGTCCTCTCCAAAAGCATGCTCCGCACTATGGCCAGACTTCCAACGACATTTCCTTTTAAATCGGTTTCAGGTATGGCAGAGATCTTTACTGGAATACGCTTTGCATCGTTGAGACGCGTGATTTCTATTTCATACTCATCACTCAATCCCATTTTGCGCTTTTCAAGTTGCCTTTTCAGAATCATGTAGTTGTCATCATCTGGAAAAACGTCTCTTAGCGTCTTATTTCCCCATTCGTACATGCCAAAGATTTCAAGTGCCTTAAAGTTTGCATATGTGAAACGCTCAGCATTATCTACTTTGACAATTCCAAAAGGAGACTTATCAAAAATCTCCATATTTGTTTTGTCTTGAAGGGAAAGATCAACCATGCAGGCGTATCCGCCTCTATGCTCTCCGTTTATAAAAACCGGACCAATCTCAGCACCGACCGGCATTGATTGGTCGACACCTGATTTTAACTGTAGCCGCCGCATCCCCACTTCCTCTCCGAGCTCTCCACGAATTGTGTTTAAGACAAAATCTTTTTCGTGACCCTCAAAAAATGAGTCAAACTGAATTCCCGTAACAGATTCGAGGCCTAAAATCTCTTTCAGTTCCTTGTTAGCGTAAATAATCCTCCCTGCATCATCTACTTGGCAGAAAGCCCTGCCACCAGATTCGGCAATGTGTTCATAAATTTCTGAAGTATCTCTAAGAATTCTTCTTAATATGTTGGCTAGTTGTTCACGGACAATGCGCATACCATCGAGAAGTTCAGCATCATCAACTTCAGTCGAAGACCTCAAAACATCCTCTATTGATGTTTCGAGGCATGAAACCTCCAGAAAGAAGTCGAAAATCGAATAATTCTCCATTCTCACCCTATGAAGAATCGAATTGAGATACTGGCCTTCTGGTTCGAAAGTGTGTGGCAGTGTCTCTAAGAGAAGCGAGAGAAGATCTTGTTTCTCCTCTTGATCAATCTCAAGAAGATGCAGTTTTTGCTCAGCATTTTCACCCCATTCTTGCCTCAGAGCAGCAAACCAACCATTGGAAATTTCCCTGCTCTTGCTGTAAATTAGGGTGCCAATTTGGGCACCTGGTGAAGTCATATCACCTTGAGAATGCATTTTCTCTACCCTCCTTATCTATCCCCTAGATTAGTTGCTACTTATGAAGGTTCTATGGCGATTGCTCATCAAGGTAGATCTTCACTCCAGATTTCCATCCTTATTCATTATTCATTGAGGACGTGGGTGAAATCATGGTAAAGTCGGCAGCCCTATTCTGATACAAAAGACCTAATCAATTCATTTCCGCGTGGTCTGTATCTAAATTGGCAGCAAGAACACAAAGGCAACGATCATCAAGCCATCATTAGCCGATCCGAGATGTATGGTGAGTGGTGTCGTCAGCCAAAGCAAAATCGCTAGTTCGGTGTTGCTACTGACCAGTTTGTGATAATCGGGTAATTGAGTCGGCGATCGAAGTGAGCGTGCGCCTGTAGAAATCCACTTTCGACAATAGAACTTCTATTTTAATACCACACACGATCCCCACGTACAAGGAAAAAGAATTTAGTTAGAGTGCGGTAAGTTGGGTATTACGGTAAGCTCCTTTGGGAAGAGAAGTAGAGGCAGAGAGGGGGAAGATCCCCTCTCCACGTCTTTGCCCTTTATCCGGTCTTGGGAATCTGCGCCTTAAGAGCACCCTTCATGTTCTTCATATCCTTCGGATTACCGTTGGGATGCAGCACGATCATGATCATTTCCCACTCCCCAAACGGAGACTCCGAAAGGGTTGCCGCATACACACCATTCCCGTTGGAATCCGTTCTGAACATGTATGGCGCTGTTCCGGCCCCGGTTTCATGCTTTTTGGGTTTCATATTCACGAACCAGACAGTGTAAACCGAGCCGGGTCGAAGCCCTTTAGCATGGATGCTCAAGCTATCCCCACTCAGATAGGCTGTGCCGCTGGCCGATGGGTGGGGTTTAGCAGCGGTTAACGGAATTCTCAGTTCGTTCGCCCAGGAGGCAGAAACGAATGCGAGGATGGCAATACCGACGGTCAGAGCGATTAAACTTTTTTTTATTTCCATCAGAACACTCCTTATTTTTCAGTCCGCGAAAAGCTTTATTGTCAATGGATTACACTTGGAAACCCCAGGGATTCTCTAGGGTTGAGCGTTAGTCGGCTGCCAACTGAATTCCTTACATCCTTTTTCTGAAAAACTGGCGAGTGTTCCCTGAGGTGACTTATGGCAAGCTGGTAGCAGGTACGAGACAGGAGTTAGGAAGCAGGAGCTAGAAGGTAAAAACTGAAACTACTTTTTCTTTCCTACTGGCTACTGGATTCTTTGATTGTGGATTTCTGAATTCATCTAAAAATAAATGAGAGCGAAGCGTAGTGACCTAATGACGGCGCAGCCAAATGACAGCTTAGCGAGATGACTTGGTGACGGAATGACCTTCTACCCTGAGCCCTGCGCCTTTTCTCAGTGGAGGGACCTTTTGCGGCCGAAATGTTTCAGGATGGTCTGGCCAATTTTGGTCATCCGGTATTTGCACTCCTTTTCAGGATTTGACAAAGCGACGTTGTCATGCAATATCTGCCGGATTTCCTCTCTGTCGCTCCTACTTAGATTCATAAAACGCAGTATCATGCCCCACTGCTTTTTGACAACTAAGCGCTTGCACTGAACGATCGAGCTGTCTACCTGAATGGATTTGCCAGTTCGTGGATTTTTCATTTGCAGGGAAAAAACGGATCCTTTCGGAGGTGCCAGTTTGGTGTGAATATGACAGCCTCTTGTGGAAAAACGACTGCCCAAAGCCTCCACCGTTTTTCCGCCTTTGTTGTAAAAAACCGGCATGCGCACATCGGCGACTTGAGGGTTATTATTCAGCGCCAATTCTTCCGTTGCCAGTATATCGGAGCTAATCGTTTGGTTGTTGGGCATAGAATGAATCTTTTTTTCGAAGTTCTCGTCGAACACACCCTGAAGATACTCAAGGTCTTTTTCTGAGACGGATACGAACTTTATATCAGCACCAAGACTCTCTTCACCCTCCACCTGACTGCAAATGGTCGTCCATACGACCCTGCCGGTGACACTCAGCGGATTGTGGTCCGGCGGCTTGATCAGCATACGAAAGTCATCTTCCAACGGGGGTAGTTCCCGGCAGGAAACCAGAGCACCCTCAGGGCTGATATTTACCGTTTCACCCTCGATTTGGGTATGCGGAGTGAAGAGAGATACCTGCCATCTAGCCTCTGTTCTGGAGAATTGGTGTCTTTTGGGTGACATGGATGTATGCATACTTATACTCCCAAGTGGATGGGTTTACGAACCACGTGAATCCCCAAGCAACCCAAGTGGGGAGAGTTACAACAAAAACCTGCGATTGTTTGAAAGATTTTGGCCTAGCTCATTTCACTGAAGGGCAAACTCTGTGCCAAGCTATTGCGCATAGCATCTTCAACTGATTAGAGGTAAGCGGTCCACTCTAAAAGGTAAGACGAGGGGCTCTAAGTGCTTAGTGCATAGTGCCTAGTGCGGAGTTCCTATTGTTGCTCCATCTGGGTGAAGCAGGGGATGCAGAGGTTCATGCCCACAAAGCGTTGAATACGGGATTCCATGACCTGTTCACCGCAGGACTCGCAGGTGACACTCTCCATGATGCGGGCGTGGCGGGGAAGTTCTCCTTGCGGTTCCTTGAATTTAAAGAGCTCTACCAAAGGAATGTCCAGGATTTGCTGACACCTCGCCTGATGCAATTCCGAGAAGCGCTGTCTCTCCTCTGAGGTGACATTCTCTTGGCGCAGTCTGTCTCGGAGAGCCTGCCATTCAGGATCTGGCGGATCCAATGCTTCAGGCCTGGTGACAATACGTATGCCCTTGCCGTCGGAGCGCCGATAAAAGGTGAAAGCGTTCTTGCCGTAGTCAAGGTGGACTAGGTTACCCTTGCCAAAGGTGCAACCCGTCAGATATTGAATGGCATCTACCCCACACATGTCGGTTTCCACAACCGCAACAATTTCCTCATCCTCAGCGTGGGGGCCGATATTGCTAAGCGCCACTTCCGCAGCCCGGATGCCAATAGCCAGTCCCGGGCACATGTGTCCGTGGAACGCATGTGTCTGTCGGACCATCTCTTCAGTAATGAGACTCTCTTCCATGTGCTTGCTCCTCAATGTTTTAAAGTACCACCCAATGTTCAGCGGCGCAGACTCAATATCAGTATTCTATCATATGATGTTAATGACTGCGTCCACTCGCACTTCATCTAACCCCCCGCGACTCCTCTGCACCATTTTTTACCCATTTCTGGCTTTACCAAAAATGGGTAAAAATAGAAGTAAGTTTACATA